>NZ_KQ031391.1:4698382-4998382 GCF_000966285.1 Pseudofrankia sp. DC12 | reverse complement strand
ACAGGTGATCCGCCTCCCCGCCGGGGCCCCGAAAGCACGGCGTGCCAGCGCTCCGCAGTCGTGAGTGCCAGCATGTTCCGTAGCCGTTGAACCGTTCGCCGCGCGCCATCGGTGCGCGGCCTGGCAACTGGAGGTGGGCGTGTTACGCATCGCGCAGTGGGGTACTGGGACCGTCGGCCGGGACGCGGTGCGCGCCGTCTGCGAACACCCGGACCTGGAGCTGGTCGGGGCGTTCGTCTACAGCGATGCCAAGGCGGGCCTGGACGTCGGCGAGATCTGCGGGATCGGCGAGGTCGGGGTGACCGCGACCAGGAACCCGGCCGACATCGTCGGCCTCGAGGCGGACTGCGTCCTCTACATGTCGCAAGGCGAGTGGAATCCGACGGCTGCGCTCGACGACATCTGCATGCTGCTGGCTTCCGGAAAAAACGTGGTCTCCACGGCGGTGACGTCCCTCATCTACCCGAAGTACCTCGGCGACGAGGTCGTGCAGCGGCTGGAGACCGCGTGCGCCGAAGGCAATACCTCGTTTCATGCCACCGGCATCGAGCCGGGCTGGGCCGCCGAGGTGCTGCCGCTCACCATGTCGGGCCTGTTCGAGCGGATCGATTCGCTACTCATCCAGGAGCTCCTGGACTACGCGACCTACGACAGCCCACATATGCTCTTCGAGATCATGGGCTTCGGGAAGCCGCCGGGCGACCTGGTGGTCAACCGGTTTGGCCAGTTTCACCCGTTCGGCGCGTCGCTCATGCTTCTGGCCGACGCTTTCGGTGCCACGATCGACGAGTTCGTGTTCGACCAGCAGGTGCTCGTCGCCGAGGAATCCTTCGAAATCAAGGCTGGCCGCGTCGAGGCCGGGACCGTGTCGGCCAAGCGCTTCTCCTATTCGGCCATCGTCGACGGCCGCCGCGCACTCACGGTGGAGCACATCACGCGCCTTGCCCCGGACCAGGCGCCGGACTGGCCGACAGGACGGGGCTGGAAGGTGACGGTCGAAGGACGGCCATCAATGGTCCTCGAAGCTAGGATCGCCGTCCACGGCGAGGACCAGAACGACCAGGGCTGTCTGGGCGCCGCGATGCACGCCGTGCACGCGATCGCGCCAGTCTGCGCCGCGGCGCCGGGGATCCGCACTTTCCTCGATCTTCCGATAATCAGCGGCCGGCACGTGCTGGCCCGCCCCGCGGGTGGGCGCTGACCGCTGGAGCTGGAAGCCAGGCACACCTCACCAGGCCGAACGTGCCGCGCTCGCGGCCAGGCCGAACGTGCCGCGCTCGCGACCAGGCCGAACCCCAGGCGCCAGGTCGTCCAGCCCCGCCCGGCAGCTGCCGCGACGCCGCCGGCAACGCCCCCGATCGTTGGGGAACCTGGGCGAACGCCGCGAACCCTACTTGTCGCTCATAGGTGATTTTTAGGGCGCGGGCCTGGCGCCTGGGGCAGCGGTGTGTGTTCTCCCCGCAGACCAAATGC
This sequence comes from Pseudofrankia sp. DC12, assembly GCF_000966285.1. Lineage (NCBI taxonomy): Bacteria > Bacillati > Actinomycetota > Actinomycetes > Frankiales > Frankiaceae > Pseudofrankia > Pseudofrankia sp. DC12. Next base: position 4,996,909 of record NZ_KQ031391.1, on the reverse strand, counting down.
CTGAGTACCGCGACGGGAGGGCAGCCGACCACCTCACCAGGCCATCGCTATCCGCTACCGAATGACTGCGGTACGCTTACTCAGGGGTGAGCGATGTCCGGACTCCGCAGTGTCGTCGACGGCGCACAGATCCCGTGGCGTCCACCCGGCGCGGACAGTACGCCGCTGATCTTCCTTTACGCCTTGATGGCCTCGGGCCTCTTTGGACTGGACGTCGCCTTCGCGGTGCTGCTGGATCTGAAGCCCGCCCGAATCGCCACGAATTTCGTCGATATCGTGGCCCAGGCTGCTGCCGCCACCGCCTGCTTCTGGTCCGCTCGACGCCTGCGCGGGGCGGAACGCCGCTGGCGGGCGCTCATTGGCCTCACGGCCCTCAGCGCGCTGTTCGGCAGCCTCGCCATCACACCGTCGTTGCTGGCGGGGCACGTCCCCACCGGTGACACCTCTGTCTGGTCCGACCTCGCGCTCGTCGTCTTCTACGGGATGGCTCTGGCAGGGCTGCTGTCGTTGCCCACCGACCCGTTAGAGAACCGGGACGGCGCCAGGCGGCGGGGCGGGCAGTATCGGTGGCGTGCGATCACCGTGCTGGACTGCCTGCTGATCGTCGGGGCGATCATCCTGCTGCAGTGGGAGACGGTGCTCGCCGCACCCATCCGGAAGGGCGCGCTCGTAACCTCACCGCTCCGGCTCGACCTGATCCACCTCGCCGCCGGCCTGGTCCTCGCCTCCACCGTCGTATTGATCGCTTGCTTCCGCCGGCCGCGGTCCCCGGCGACGCTGGCCCTGCTCGCCGCCGGCCTGCTGATCAATGGCCTCAACTTCGACGTCGGCGTCTACATCGCTGCCTCGGGCCGGGAGTCTCTTCCGTCCTGGCGGCTGCTCGGGTTCGCCTTGTCGTTCCTGCTGATATTCTTCGCCGCGCTGGTACCGGTCCCGTCCCGTCCGCGCTCCGACCGGTATGCAGCACCCAGCCCGCGCACGATGTGGGTCCACGCAGCGCTGCCCTACACCATCCTCACCGCCGTCGGATTTGTAGTCTTTGCCAAGCTGGCCATCGGCGCGCCGCTCGACCGGTTCGAGGCTCACGGCATGGTGGCCCTCGTGGTGCTGGCCCTGATACGGCAGATGCTCACCGTGGCCGAGAACACCCGGCTGCTCGCCGAGATCCGCATCCGCGAACAGCAGCTGCACCACCAGGCGTTCCATGACCCGCTCACCGGACTGGCCAACCGCACGCTGTTCACCCGCCGTCTGATGCGTGCACTCTCATGCCGCACCGACGGCGTCCCCAGCCGAGTCCCCACCGCCCAGGCCCACACCGACGCCGCTGAGGTGAGAGTGTCCGTCCTGTTCATGGACCTGGACAACTTCAAACAGGTAAACGACACCTTCGGCCACGCCGCCGGCGACGAGCTCCTCAAGATCAGCGCTGACCGGCTGCGGGCGGAGACCCGCGCGGTCGACACCGTCGCCCGTCTAGGTGGCGACGAGTTCGCTGTCATCCTTGACGGCGGCGGGCCCGACGATCCGCACCACATCGGCGAACGGCTCGCCACCGCCGTCCGGACCCCGTGCCTCCTGGCCGGGCACCTCTATGCCCCCCGTGCCAGCCTCGGCCTGGTCACCCTTGACGGCAACACCCCAGCGACCCCCGACGTCCTGCTCCACCAGGCGGACCAGGCCATGTACGCGGCCAAACGAGAACACAGCGGCAATCTGGTCATCTATCGGGCCGATCTGCTCGGCCCGCCTACGAGTTAACCGGGCTTCAGCGGATCGCAAGGCCGTCGCGGGCCGGCGGCCTTGCGATCCTCGGTGCCGGGGCTACGCCGGGGCGTTCGACCAGTCGGCTGCCGCCTGGTCGAGCAGTGTCTGCCGGTCGCCGTCGAGCAGCAGCCCGCCGTTGACCAGCCGGGTGATCTGGGCGTCGTAGCTGGCCCGGTACTGGTCGAGTGAGCCATAGCGCTGCGCGAGCTGACTGGCGGTGAAGGGATGCCAGCCACCGAAGTTGCCGCAGATGGCCGTGATGCTCGCGGTGGACACCGGTGTCAGGGCTGGCGGGACCGGTGAGCCGAGCGGCAGGCCGGCGGCGGGGAAGTGCACTCCCCCGAGCGGGAAACCGTCGGTGTCAACCTGCGGCACCGACACCGGGTCGCGAGGCAGCCCGTTGAGAAGGGCTGGGTCGGCGGGCTGCGCGCCAGCCGTGAACATCCGCTCCGCTGGCATCGCCACCCGCGGTCCGTTGATGCCGAGGCGGCGCTCCAGCGCCACGAGCAACGCCCTCCCGTACGGGCGGCTGTCGATCGCGTTCAGCGGTATCACCTGGCCGTTGTTGCAACCGGACTGCTGGAATACGAAGGCCGCCGCGGCCGGAACCAGCACCGGGGCGTGGGCCGCGGGCCAGTCGTACCGGTAATAGCCGTTCGCTGCGTCTGCCTGCCGGGAGATGCTGGCCCGGAGCCGGTAGTAGTCGGTGTAGGCGGCCACGTCGACGAAGGCTGGGTCAGTCTTCGGCCGGCGCAGCACCTGCCGCGGGGTAAGCGGCACCCCGTCGGGCCTGAGGTAGGCCTGCTGCGGCCCGCCGTCCGACGCGGCGACGGCATTCAGTGCCAGCTGGTTACCCACACCGTCCTGGGCGAACGCGCCCTGGAAGACCTGGCCGTCAGCATCATTGAATCCTTCGGCTACGAGGCTGGTGACAAACCAGGCGGCCTGGCTCCACCCGACCAGAATCCGGTACCGGTAGGCGCCAAGGACGGACGGCGTGTCGCCGAGCCGGCCGTCACGCAGGAGCCGGCCGAAGTCACGGACGATGACCTGGCCCACACCCTGAGCCGTGGCGGGAACTCCGGGAGAGATGCCGGTCTGCCACTGCACGCGAGCGTAGGAACGCCCCCCCTGAAACAGGAAACCGTTTCCCAGCCCGGCCGGATACGACACATCCTGCGGCGGGCCCGCCGGTGTGCCGAAGGAGTTGAGGTTGCCGAACATCACCGGCATTCCTCTGTTCTCCGCCTCCACCACGACCTCGCTGCGCCCGCTCGGCCGGACCGGGCGGATGAGCTCGAAGCCGGATGTGTAGCTGAAGGTGCCGTCGGCACCGATGACGGAGTCGAGCCCGGCCACCGGCTCACGGCCTGACACAGTGCCAGAAACGGTACCGGCCAGCCGTTCGTACTGAGCACCACCGAACGCTCCCAGGGATTCCACCCGGGTCACGTTGACGCTGACGATACCCGAGCGGCCATGGACACCTTCAGTGCCGTCGCCATCTCCAGCCAAAGCCGGAATAGGCGCTAGTACAGCAAGTGCCACGCCCAGGGGCAGAAGCACGCGACGTTTTATCACAAATTCTCCTGGAAGAGATTTCAGGCGCCGTCCGCCAAGCGGCGGAGTGTCCTGTCGATGACCGGCATAATATCGCAGACGGCCAGCTCGCCGGCCGCGAACCGAATGATTATAGCGTACACGACATGGTTGAGGATCAGCCGGATATCTTCGGCACGCCCAGGATCAACGTCGCGGAGGAGACCAAGCGTAACGGGCTTGACGGCGGTGAATCCTTGGATCTGGAGACGGTCTCCGCCTGGGCCGAACCGCGCACGCATGAACGCTTCGGCCATGCGCGGGTTCCGCTGCCACGGCTCGAAGATGTGACGGAACTGCTGCGTCAGCGCGTCGAAGAGCGGCAGATCCGGCTGGGATTCAGCCAGCGGCCGGTACACCTGCTCGTCCATCCAGGACTCGACCGCGGCAAGAATGAGCTCGTCGCGCGATGCGAAGTGCTTGTAGATCGTCGTGAGCGACACGCGAGCCTGCTGCGCGACCTCGGCCAGCTGCACCACCTCGGTCCCGCCGGCCGTGATCATTTCGGTCACGACCAGGAGGACGCGCTGTGCCGCCGAGCCGGATCCGCCGGCGGTCTGCTGGCCGTCCGCTTTCCGTGAGGCTGGCGGCGGGGTGTCCTCACCTCGATTCTTCATCGTGCGCGTGGCTCGTCGGGCCAGCTGTGAGCGCGGCAACGGCCCCGCCGTCGACCAGCAGGTCAGTGCCGGTGACGAACGTCGAGTGGGGTCCAGCCAAGAACTCCACCGCGGCCGCGATGTCGTGCGGAGTTCCGACCCTTCCCATCGGGCTCGCCGCAATCATGCCGCGCATCATGTCGCCACTCGCGCTCTCGAGTTCGGCTGCGCCCATCGGCGTCGAGATGATCCCGGGCGAGATCGTGTTGACTCTCGCGCGGCGGCGACCCCACACAAGGGATGCTGCTCGTACACGGACTTGATTCGCCCGCTTCGCGATCCCGTATGCGTGCCCCTGGTTGACGATGGCTGTCAGCTCCGGCAGATCGAGGAGCGACTCGGTCGGTGTCGTCGCCAAGCGCCGCTCGAAATCGGGATCCTGCGCGGCCAACGCGCCGGCCATGGATGCGATGAAGACCCCCGCACCGCCCGGTGCGATGACAGGGGCGAACGCGTCGAGCATCAACGCCGTGCCGAGGAGGTCGACACGCAAGATCGCGTTGACCGGAGCTTGGGCGGGAGACAGCCCCGCGGTGTGAACGACTACCCCGACGCGACCGAGCCGGCTCGCGGTGTCCGCCAACGCGGCGACGGCTTCGGCATCTGAGACGTCGGTCGGCTGCTCGACGATCTCGTAGCCCTCCGCTCGTAGCTCGCGCCCAACCGTGCCAACGACGGTCGAGCTGACATCGGCGAGCACGACCACTGAGCCGCAGCCCAGGCGCCGGGCGACGGCGGTTCCCATGCCGCCCAGGCCGGTGATGACTACAACTCTCGTTTCCTCGCCCACGGTGTCCCCCTTCATCTCGCCCTCTCCTCATCCTGGTGGCTGCCACCAGGACAGGTCCTACCGCACGCTCTCGCCACGAGCGATGGCCGCCACGGCGGCGCGTTTGTACAACGAGCGCGGTTGGGCCGCGCCGATGGCTTCCCGGGGCCGCGGCATTCGGCACGCGGTATCTGGAGCGGGTCGATCGTTCGTGCGGTCAGTTGAACGCCACCGCCGCGGCCGCGGCCTTCCAGTTGCGGGCCGAGGACGCCAGCCAGAAGCCGGCCTTCACAGTCTGGTCCGCGTCCTTGGCGAAGGCCGCGACGTAGTCGCTGCCGCCATGAGGGTATAGCTGTGCCAGCGTAGTGGCGTCGAAGGCAGAGGACGTCCCGAACGCGGCGCAGAAGGGCGAGGCGCCAGTGTTCACTTCGCCGGTGTTGCGCACGACAGGTACGTCGACGAGCGGCGTGCGGACCCCGCCGACGGCGATCCCGTGTGCATCTCTCGCGATGTTGATGTTGTCGCCTGAGCCGGTGAGCTCAAGGCGTGCCGCGCTCGGCGGGGGCGTGCCGTCCCGTACCCACTTCTCGAGGCCGGCGAGCGCGGCCACCACCACGGGCTGCTGCACGCCGGCATTGATAGTGGACGCGCAGGCGAGTGGCCCGTGTGTCAACTTCGTCGGGCCGAGCAGCGCGGCTTCCGCTGCCCCGTCCCCGTCGTCGCCCAGCCCGTTGTACGCGTCGACGTGCGACCCGCCCGCGATCTCCCACAGCCGGAAGTTGTCCGAATCCGGCTGTGTGGCGGAGGCGTATCCCAGCCAGCGGACGTCACTTTCGGTCTGGACCATCATGACCGGCACGTCGACATCATCGCGGATCTTCACTCCGTTCGGGATAGTCCGGTCGCCGCGGCTTTCCCCGTTGATCGCGAGTGACGCCGCGTCACCGCCGCGGCTGTGGATGAAAAACCCGTCATACACCTTCGCGAGCGGCTGCACCGCATCGACATACGAGGTGAGCCGGAAGGCCGACTGCGACTCCCCGTCGGCGATCACCCGCTTCACCTGGTAGCCCGCGAGCGGGTTCACACCCTTGCCGTCCCCGCGCACAGCAAGACCGGCCTGAGAGAAAATGTCATACGAGTACCCGTCACCGGGATGACTCAGCGATGCATACCGCACTGGATCGGTTGTCTTGAGTCCGCCGGGCGGCGCGGCCGCCGAAGACATGATGCTCGGGCCGCCCACGATGCCGGCGGCCTGCGCGGAAACGCCGATCCAGGCGGCATGCTCATCGAGGACGTAGTTGTGGTCCGTGAACCAGTCGAAAGGCACATCGAAGCCCGCGCTCACGTTCAGCCACTCGACGAACACCGTCCCGTCGAAATCGGCCGGATTCTGCGGCTTCCACATAACCATGCGCGTCTTGTACGGCGCGGTGGTGCTCTCCTTCACCTGCCACTTGCCGTCGACGCCAAGGGGGCCGACAGGCTGGTAGGCGGTCGCGGTGCCCTGGAGGAAGTACTCGTCAACCGAATAGCCGTACGTTGCCGGCTTGAGCGTCAGGTCGAGCAGCGCCGGCTGCCCCTTCCCGCCGGTCACCGGGCCGGTCACAGTCGGAGTCCGCGCAACGGACCGAGACGTCGTCGCCGACGTCGATGTGCCCGCCGCGCCGCTGCTCGAGCAGCCGGCGGCCACGACGGCCAGCGATAAGGCCGCCAGCGAGACGGCCCAGCGCCGCCCTGCTCGCGTCACGTTTTGCCCACTCATCGTCCACCTCAGCAGAACAGTAATCAGATTACTCTCGGGTGCGGGCACGCTAGTTCGCCTCCTCGCACGAAGTCAAGGAGCCCTTCTCAGATACGCCGGCCCCGTGGGGTCCGACGGAGCCGATCGGCGACGCGCCGAAGTGCTCGTGCGCTCGGGCGACGCCTGGTTCCTCTGGACGAGCCCCGCACCTTCCAGGACGGCGCAATGACGCGGCCCCACCACTTGCCTCTTCAAGGTGACGCTGACACGGCAACAGTCCTGGGCGGGCCGTCCAGCCGACGTTGCCCGGTCAGCGTCGGCTGGCACCGCCGGGAGACCCAGGAGATGATGGTGTCGGCGCAGTGGCGGTCGGTAAGGCCAGCTCGGGCCGGTAGACGACCAGCCTGCCCGCCCGTTCCCGCTTCGCCGCGTACATCGCCAGGTCTGCCTGGTGGAGCAGGATGTCAGGACTGGCAGGCAGGTTGGCGGGGTCAAGGGTGACCAGGCCGAGGCTAGCCCGAGGGGCGTATGGCCGCCCGGCCAGCGGGCAGGGCGCCTGGATCGCCGCCGCGAGCCGTTCGCCGACCATGCGGGGATCCACGGGGCCGCAGCCGGCGAGGATGATGGCGAACTCGTCGCCACCGAGCCGAGCGACGGTGTCCGTCGGGCGCGTCCCGGCCCGCAACCGTTTCGCGCTGATCTTCAGAAGCTCGTCTCCGACGGCGTGACCGAAGGTGTCGTTCACCTGCTTGAACTCATCGAGATCCAGGAACAGCACGGACAACGGCCGCGGACCGTCGACATTGTCGAGGTCACCACGGTCGTGTTCGAGCGCCCGCCCCAGCTGTCGGGTGAACATCGCCCGGTTCGCCAGACCGGTCAGCGGGTCGTGGAAAGCCTGGTGGTGCAACTGCCGCTCCCGCTTCCGCACCGCGGCGAGCAGCTGGGTGTTCTCCCGCAACGTGACTATTTGCCGGACCAAAGCCACCAGCAGCAGCCCGACCATGCCATAAGTCTCGAACCGGTCCAGTCCAACGCCGCCGAGCAGCTTGCCAACAGCCAGCGCCCCCGCCGCGCAGAGGACCCCGTAGGGCAGCATGGCGTGCATCCACATCGCCCGCGCGCTGGGCGAAACGAGGCGGTCCGGCCGCGAGGCGGCCGGGACTGGGACGAGCACGGCGAGGAACATCAGCAAGAATGCAATGATGAAGCCGATCAGAAGCCACGGTGGCAACTCGGTCCTGCCGTGCGCGACGCTGTAGACGAAGATGTTGCTGGTGATCCCGCTGGCTAGCAGGCCCAGGCCGAGGAAACCAAGCGCCGCGGGAGACCGGGGCCGCCGGAAGCTCGCGATCAGCACGACCGCCGTGGCTAGGACCAGGCCGCCCACCGGATAGGCCAAAGCCAGCACGAACTGGGTCAGGTTGGGAACATCCGCGCGTACCAAAGCGCCGAGCGCCGTCCCCCACTCCAGAAGGGCGAGCGAGCCAACTACCAGCGCACAGTCCAGCAGAGTGATCGCATACCAGCGGTAGGCACCGCTATGGCCGCCCATCGACTCCGTGGGCAGAGACAACAGCCCGGCCAGCGCCACCGCGTAGTTGACAAGGAAGAACGCATAGCCGCGGCCTATGTGACCGCTGACATCGGCCCCAGCCTGCAACATCAGCACAAACAGCAGGCTGCCGAGCAATCCACCGCCGGCCTGGATACCGATCAGCACCCGCCATCGGCGCTCGGCACCGCAAACCCGACGAGCGGTCCACAAACAGGCGGCCAGGGCCGCGCCTTGGGCGATGGCGTCGACCAGGTTCGTGCCGATCAAGCCGTGCCGCGGCTCCAGAAGTACCGCGAATGCGACGGCCAGCCCGACGAGCAACACGCAGATCGCGACGGCGTACCGCAACAACCGTGGCGTCCAACCCGCGCCGGTCGAACGCCACGGGGCCGACGTGACGCCAAGGACGCTGCGTAGTCGGACCATGACACAACACCCCAGGGTAAGTCTACCCACGCCCCGCTGGCGGCTCGTGATCCAGCGAAGGCACTTCTGGATCTGGCGGGGCCACGACGACCAAGCTCCGGGAGTCATCCGGCCACTCCGGCCACGAGCGGATCGCATGTTGCACTCAGTTGACGGCCGACTGAAGGACGTAACAGAATTCGCCCGGTCACCTGTCTAGTCGGAAGGTTCGAGTGGCCGTTATGCCAACGTTTCCCTTTCCAGGGCCGGCCCATCACACCGCGCTGCCCCCCGCCCGGCTGGGCGCCGGCGGTACCCGAATCCTCAGCGGCGTTCCGTACGCGAGCACGATGGGCAGCCGGCCCCTGGAGCTCGATCTCTACTTACCGCCACAGGGCCCCGCGCCGCTCACCCTGTTCTTCCACGGCGGCGGCTGGGCCCTGGGCAGCCGGCAGTTCATCGGATATGACCACGCCGGGATCAGCCCGAGCCCGTTCGAGCGGATGGCTACGGCGGGGATCGCCGTGGCCAGCGTCGACTACCGGCTCTCCGGGGAGGCAACCTGGCCGGCGCAGCTCCACGATGCCAAGGCGGCGGTCCGCTGGCTGCGCAGCAGGGCCGGGGAGATAGGCGTCGACCCCGAGCGGATCGCCGCCTGGGGTGAGTCCGCGGGGGCGCACCTCGCGGCGCTCCTGGGCCTGACCGGTGGCCATCCGGTCCTTGAGGGCGACGTCGGCGTGACGGGGCCGCCGAGCACGGTCGCGGCCGTCGTCACCTGGTACTGCCCCAGCGACCTGGCCGGCCTGGCCCACGACGTCGGGGCCGACCCCCTGGACGCCACCAGCCGGGAGGCCCGCCTCCTCGGCGCGCCTCCCGCGAGCGTTCCGGAGCTGGCGGCGGAGGCCAGTCCGGTCACTCATGTCAGTGGGGACGCGCCACCGTTCCTGCTGTTGCACGGCACGGCCGACAGCCTGGTCCCGCACGTGCAGAGCGAGCGCCTGCATGCGGCGCTGGAGGCCGCTGGAGCCAAGGCGCAGTCGCAGACCTTCGACGGGGCGAACCACATCTGGGTGGGCGCTCCGCATGCCGGCGCGGCGGCCCTGGACCGCACGATCGAGTTCCTCGTCGAGCAGTTCCGTCAGGCGCCCAGCCAGGCAGTCATGGAGCCTTCGTGAAGCCGAGGTCGCTGGTGTTCGACCTGTTCGGAGACTATCTGCGCTATCGGGGCGGCGAGGTCCGCCTGCGCGGCCTCGTCGCCCTGATGGGCTGCTTCGACGTCCCCGAGGCCACGGTCCGGGTGGTGGTGACCCGGCTGCGCAAGGAGGGCTGGCTGGAGAGCCGGCGCGAAGGCCGCGAGACGATCTACGCACTCACCCCGGCGGCCTGGAAGCTGTTCGACGAGGGCCGCGCGCGGATCTTCGACCGGGTGCGGGCCCCGTGGGACGGCCAGTGGCACATGGTGCTCTACACGGTGCCTGAGACCGAACGGACGCTACGCGACCAGCTGCGCAAGAAGCTTGCGTGGTGGGGCTTCGGGCCACTTTCTCCCGGCGTCTGGCTCAGCCCGCACAACCGGGTCGAGCAGGTCAAGGCGGAGTTTGTCGGCGAGCCCACGATCCAGCTCGACGTGTTCCGGTCCCGCTCCACCGGGCTGCGCTCCGATCGTGACATCGCCTCCCGAGCGTGGGACCTCAAGCAGCTGGACCGCGACTACGCCGACCTGCTCGACGTCTACCGTCCACGGCTGGCCGACTACCGCGCCGGCCGGCTGACGGGCGCTGCGGCGCTGGTGGAGCGCACCCGGCTGATCCACGACTACCGCCTCTTCCCGTTCCGCGACCCCGACCTGCCCCCCGAGCTGCTGCCCGAAGGCTGGCATGGGCGCCTGGCCGACGAGATCTTCCTCGAGGCGCACGGGTTCCTGCGACCGGCGGCCGACGCGTTCGTCGACGAACTGACCGCCACCAGCCCTTGATCACCCGATCTAGGCCCGATATGTTTCAAATTCTAGACGGTCGTCATAGACTTGACCCAGAACTCAGCTCTCGACGCGTGCCGCACGCGCGGCGACCCGTCTGACCCGAAGCGGGTGATCATGACTTCAGCGCTGTCCCCGAGCGTCTCCGCTCGGGATCAGGCCGAGCTCGACCAGCTCTACAAGCGCTTCGCCGCAGCGCACATGTCGCCGCTGTGGACCCACATCGGCGACCTGATGCCAGCCATCCCGCGGCCGGAGGCCGTGCCCATGGTGTGGCGTTGGCCCACGCTGCTGGGCCTGGCCGAGCGCGCCGGCGTTCTCGTGCCGGTCGGCCGCGGCGGGGAGCGCCGCGCGATCGCGCTGGCCAACCCCGGCCTGGCCGGTGCGCCGTACGCCACGCCGACGCTGTGGGCGGCGGTCCAGTACCTCGGCCCACGCGAGAAGGCCCCGGCCCACCGGCACAGCCAGACCGCGTTCCGGTTCGTGATCGACGGCGAGGGGGTGTGGACCAACGTCGAAGGCGACCCGGTCGCGATGCGGCGCGGCGACCTCCTCCTGACACCGGGCATGCACTTCCACGAGCACCACAACACCACCGACCGGGCGATGGCCTGGGTCGATGGGCTGGACATTCCGCTGGTGCGGCAGATCGATGCGGGGTTCTTCGAGTTCGGCCCGGACGAGCTGGGCACCCAGGCCACACCCGCCTCGTCCCGCAACGAGCGGCTCTGGGGTCACCCGGGGCTCACCCCGGTCGGTGCGCCGACGCCGAAAGCGTCCCCGTTGATGGCCTATCGATGGGAGCACACCGACGCCGCGCTGACCGCACAGCTCGACCTGGAGCTCGAGGGCCACCCCGGCGTCGTCGAGCCGGGCCACGCCGTGGTCCGGTTCACCAATCCGGCCACGGCCCGAGATTGTCTGACCACCATGCGCTGCGAGATGCACCGGCTGCGCCCCGGCACCCGCACCGCCGTCACCCGCTCCACCGGGTCGTCCGTGTACCAGATCTTCGCGGGCTCAGGCGTCGTCCGGATCGGAGACGAACGCTTCGAGGTGGGAACCGGTGACCTTTTCGCCGTGCCGTCCTGGGCACCACTGGGACTGATGTCAGAACCCGGCTTGGACGCGTTCCGCTACTCGGACGAGCCGGTATTCGAGGCCCTTGGCCTAGCCCACACCGAGCGTGAGGAGATGGCGTAATGCGGCTCGCGACCATTCGGGTAAGCACTGGTACCGCCGCGGCGCGCGTGGACGACGACGGCGCCGTGGAGGTGGGCGCCGCCGACGTCGGCGAGCTGCTCGCGCGGCCCGGCTGGAAGACGGCTGCCGAACAGGCGGCTGGCCCGCGCCACGCGCTCGACACGCTTGACTACGCACCCGTCGTGCCTGCCCCACGCAAGGTGCTGTGCGTCGGGCTCAACTACCGCACCCACATCCTGGAGATGGGCCGCCAGCTGCCCACCCACCCGACGCTGTTCGCGAAGTTCGGGCGGGCGCTCGTCGGCGCCTTCGACCCCGTCGTGCTGCCGGCCGGTTCGCGGGAGGTCGACTGGGAGGCTGAGCTCGGCGTCGTCATCGGCGCCGAGGTCCGGCACGCCACACCCGGGCAGGCCGCCGCCGCCATCGCCGGCTACACCGTGGTCAACGACGTCACCGCCCGCGACTTCCAGTACCGCACGACGCAATGGCTGCAGGGCAAGACCTTCGAACGCAGTACGCCCGTCGGGCCGTGGCTGGTCACCGACACAGAGCCAGGCGAGATCTCCTGCGACGTCGACGGCGAGCAGGTCCAGAAGGCCCACACCGCGGATCTCGTCTTCGGACCGGCCGACCTCGTCGCGTACATCTCACAGATCATCACGCTGGAGCCGGGAGACCTCATCGCCACCGGCACCCCGGGCGGCGTCGGGCACGCCCGCAAGCCACCGCGTTACCTGTCAGCTGGTTCACGGATGGTGACGCGGATCGAGGGTATCGGCGAGCTGCGCAACACGTTCGTCGAGGAAGCCTGATGCGCATCGCCGTTGCCGGAGGAGGCCCCGGCGGGCTGTTCTTCGCCACCCTGGTCCGGCGGGCCCTCCCGTCGGCCGAGGTCACCGTGTTCGAGCGCAACCGCGCCGAGGACACCTTCGGCTTCGGAGTCGTGTTCTCGGACCGCACCCTGGCCGGCATCGACCAGGCAGACCCGGTGCTGCGCGAGGCGCTGAGCACGCACGGACGCCACTGGGAGGACATCGAAGTCCGGGTCAAGGGCGAGCGGATCCGCTGCGGTGGTAACGGAATGGCCGCGATCGCCCGGCAGGCCCTCCTGTTCCTCCTGCAGCAACGCGCCGAACAGGCCGGCGCCCGGCTGCGGTTCACCACGCCGGTGTCGCTGACCGGCCTCGGCGGCTATGACCTCCTCGTGGCCGCCGACGGCACCAACTCCACCGTCCGGGGCCAGCTCGGCACCGACCTGGGCGTCGAGGTCGACACTGCCACCGCGAAGTTCATCTGGTTCGGCACCGACTACCTGTTCGGCGGCCTCACCTTCGTGCACGAACGCGGCCCGGATGGCATCTTCGCCGTACACGGCTACCCGATCTCCGACCGCGTCTCCACCTTCATCGTCGAGACGGACGAGGCGTCCTGGCGCCGCGCCGGCCTCGACGAGTTCGACGTGACCCAGACGCCCGGCGCCAGCGATATGAAGTCGAAGGCATACCTGGAGAAGCTGTTCGCGGACCAGATCGACGGCAGGCGGCTGCTCACCAACAACTCCCGCTGGGCCAACTTCCGCACCCGCCGCACCCGCCGCTGGCACACCCTGAGCCCGCGGCCCGTGGTACTGCTCGGCGACGCCGCGCACACCGCGCACTTCTCCGTCGGCTCGGGCACGAAGATGGCGATGGAGGACGCGATCGCGCTCGCCGCCAGCCTGGGCGAGCACCCCGATGACCTCCCCGCCGCCCTCGCCGCGTACGAGGTGGCCGCGCAGCCACCCGTCCGCCAGATCCAGGACTCCGCGCGGCCCAGCCTCTCCTGGTGGGAACACTTCGGCCGTTACCACGACGCGTTCGAACCGTGGCAGTTCGCCTACCATTTCCTCACCCGCAGCATCACCGACGCACGACTTGCGCGCCGCGCCCCCGCCTTTGTCGCCGCCAGCCATGAGGCGTGGACCGCGCTGCACGGCGCCGAGCCCCTGCAGACCCCGGTCTTCCACGCCGGCTGGGCCGCGTCGGAACGGGTTCTGCGCGTCACCACCGAACCGGACGGCACGCCATGCACCGTCGATGGCCTTCCGCTGTCGACGCACCCGCGCCCCGCCCCGTGGGGCGCCCTGCTCACCGCCCCCGACGACGAGGCCGGACTCGCTGACGCGGCCCGCCGGCTGGTGAGCCTCATCGTCGACGCGGCCCCGGTCCTCGTCGCGGTCCACGGGGGAACCCCGCTCACGCGTACCTTGCTGTGCGAGCACGCCCGGATGGAGCTCGGCCTGCCCGCGCTGCTCATCGAACCGACGCTCGACCAGGACCACGCCGTGACCGCGGTGCTGTCCGGCCGTGCCGACCTCGTCGGCGTCGCCGCATGAGCCGCACTGCGCCCGCCGCGCTGACGGCAGACGAACGCCTGACCGCACTGTTCGACCCGCGGGGCATCGCGGTCGTCGGAGCGTCTCGCGGCCCCGGCAAGCTCGGTGCCGCGCTGGCACGCTCCCTCGCGCCGTTCGCCGCCACCGGGCGGCGCCTGGCACTGGTCAATCCGCGCGACGACACGATGTACCGGACGGTCACCGACGCGGCGCAGGACGGGCCGATCGATCTGGTGACGATCTGCGTCCCGGCCGCGGCCTGCGCGCCGGTCCTCGCCGAAGCCGCCGGCGCCGGCGCCGGCGCCGCTGTGATCTGCGGGGGTGGGTTCGCCGAAGCCGGCGGTCCCGGCGTCGGGTACCAGCACGACCTGGCCCGTATCGTCGCGGAGACCGGCATCCGGCTTCTGGGCCCCAACACGAGCGGATTTCTCGCCCCGCACAGGAGCCTCACCGCCAGCTTCGTGCCCGGCGCCGGAACCGTCCCGGCCGGGTCGGTCGCGATCGTGGCGGCCAGCGGCGGCGTCAACCATGCTCTGGCGTTCATGCTCACCGAGGCCGGACACGGGATCAGCCTCGCTGTCGGGCTCGGCAACGCCGTCGACGTGTCGGCCCCCGACGTCCTCGACCACCTCGCCGGCAACCCGGCGACCCGGGCCGTCGCACTGCACGTCGAGTCCGTCCACGACGGGCCGCGTCTCGTCGACAGTGTCCGTCGACTCGCCCGGTCCCGGCCCGTCGTCGCGCTCGTCGTCGGCCGGTACGACATCGGTGCCTTCGCCGCCTCGCACACCGGCGCCCTGGCCACGTCCTGGCAGACCACCCGGGCGGCACTCGCACAGGCCGGCGCCGTCCTGGTGTCCGACGAGCGCGAGCTGGTCGACGCGGTCGGCGCACTCGCCGTCACGCGCGCGCGGCCCACTATCGATCCCGGGGTCGGCCTGGTCACCGCTCAGGCCGGCCCCGGGCTGCTGCTGTTGGACGACCTCAAAGGCCGGCGAACCCGCATCCCCGATCTGACGGCGGCCACCCAGGACCGGCTCGCCCAGCTGTTACCGCCGCTGACCTTCCAGCGCAACCCCGTCGACACTGGCCGGCCCAGCGAGGTCCTCAGCGAGGTTCTCACGGCCGTGAGCGACGATCCGGGTGTCGACGTCATCGCCGCCTACGCCCTGCACGAGCCCGACGCGGTCGACCTCGTCGCCGCGGCCAGCACCGGCCGCCGCCCGGAGGTACCCCTGGTGCTGGGCCTCGGCGGCGTCGGTGCGGCCGTCGACCACGACCGGCGTGCCCTCCTCGCTGCCGGGGTCGCGGTCGCCAGCAGCCCGCGCGGCGTGGCGGCCGCCGTCGCCGCGCTGACCTCCGACGCCCACGCCCGCGCGGCCACGGCCAGCGGCATCGGCACGACCAGACCCGCCGGTCCTGTGGTCCACGGCGTCACCGGCGCACACGACGAGGACCAGGCCAAGCACCTGCTCGACCAGCTCGGCATTCGCACGCCGCGGCGCCGCGCCTGCACCGACAGGGCCGCCGCGCACGCGGCGCTTGCCGAGCTGGGAGCCCCGGTGGCGGTGAAGGTGCTTGACGGGGCAATCCTGCACAAGAGCGAGGCCGGGGGCGTGCACCTCGACATCCACAGCGCCGCGGACCTCGACCGAGCGCTCGACCGGCTCGACGCGATCGGGGCGCACAGGTATCTCGTCGAATCCATGGCGCCGAGCGGCATCGACCTCATTGCCGGCGCGCGCCGCGACCCGGTCTTCGGGCCAATCGTGCTCGTCGGCCTGGGCGGCACAACCGCGGAGGCCGTGGCCGACGTGGCAATCCGCCTCGCTCCCATCGACCCTGCCCACGCCGCTGCCATGCCCTGCGACCTGGCCGCACGAGAGGCCCTCTTCGGATGGCGCGGCGGCCCGGCCCTTGACACCAGCGAGCTCGGCCGAATCCTCGCCGCACTCGGTGATCTGCTCACCGCCAACCCGGCGCTCGACGAGATCGAGGTCAACCCGATCCGGCTGACAACAGACGGCCTCGTAGCGCTCGACGCCGTGGTCATCACCAGGGATGTTGATGATGCCCAGCCCGATCTCTGACCACATCGTCCCGTGGCCCCCGGCCGAGGCGCGGCGGTTCATCGCCGAAGGCTACTGGCCGGGCACACCGCTCGGCGCGCTCCTGCGCTCCGTGGCCGACCGGGCACCGCAGGCGCCAGCCGTCGTGGACCCCGGCGCGGACGGCGGACGCGGTGTGCAGCTCACCTACGCTGACCTGCTCGACCGCGCAGACGCGGTCGCCGTGCGCCTGCACGACCTGGGCATCTGTCGCGGCGACCGGATCGTCGTGCAGCTTGGCAACGGCTGGGAGTTCGTCGTACTCACGATCGCCTGTCTGCGCGCCGGCGTCGTGCCCGTCATGGCTCTGCCCGGACACCGCCGTGCCGAGCTGACCTACCTCGCCACCCATGCCGAAGCCGTCGCGATGGCCGTACCGGACCAGCTTCGCGGCTTCGACCACCAGCAACTCGCGGATGCCCTCGCCGGGCCGGTCACCGCGGTCACCGGCGCCGCGTGGCATGTGCTCGTCGCTGGTGACCACATCGCGCCCGGAAGTGTCGACCTGCGGGCGCTGTGCGCACCTTCCGAATCACCGGACGCGGCCCGGTCCCAGATGGACGCCACCGCACCGGACGCGCCCGACATCGCCGTGTTCCTGCTGTCCGGTGGTACCACCGGGCTTCCCAAGCTCATCGCCCGTACCCACAACGACTACGCCTACAACGCCCAAGCCAGCGCCAGGATCAGCGGGATCGACGCCAACACCACATACCTCGTGAATCTGCCGGCCGGGCACAACTTCACCCTTGCCTGTCCCGGCATTCTCGGCACCCTGCTCAGGGGCGGCCGCGTCGTCACCGTCACGTCGCCGGAGCCCGCCCGCGCCTTCGCGACGATCGCCGCGTACGGCGTCACGCATACCGCCGTCGTCCCAGCTGTCGTCGGCCGCTGGCTGGACTACGCCAACGAGCACGGCGCCGGGCAGCTGGCCAGCCTGCGCGTCCTGCAGGTCGGCGGGGCCCGGCTGGCCGACGAGCTCGCCCGCGCCGTGAAACCCATCCTCGGGACGACCCTCCAACAGGTGTTCGGCATGGCCGAAGGGCTGCTCAACTTCACCCGGCTCGAGGACCCCGACGAGGTCATCTGCACCACCCAGGGCCGTCCGCTGTCGCCGGCCGACGAGGTCCGGCTCGTCGACGAGCTCGACCGCGAGGTACGCCTCGGGCAGTCTGGCTCGCTGCTCACCCGCGGGCCATACACCCCCCGCGGCTACTACCGCGCCGCCGAGCAGAACGCCCGCGCCTTCACCGCGGATGGCTGGTACCGCTCCGGCGACATCTGCCGGTGGACACCCGACGGGAACCTCGTCGTCGAGGGCCGCGACAAGGATATGATCAACAGGGGCGGTGAGAAGATCTCCGCGGAAGAGGTGGAGAACCTCGTCTACCTGCTGCCGGCCGTCAGCCAGGTCGCTGCCGTGGCCATGCCCGACCCGGTCCTCGGCGAGCGGGTCTGTGTCTACGTCGTGCCGCGTCCCGGCACGACCACCACACTGCAGGACGTTCGCGAGACGATGGAAAAGGCCGGAGTCGCCCGGTTCAAACTCCCCGACCGGCTCGTCCTCGTTGGCCGACTTCCCATCACCAACGTCGGCAAGATTGATAAGAAGGCTCTCCGCGCCGACATCGCCCAACGGATCGCGACGGGCGCTATGGCATGACCGGCCGGCACGATATCTCCGTCACCCTGCCCTGGCTCCGAGAGGGCACCACCCATCTGCTCAGTCAGGTCGCCAAGCTAACCGACGACGAGTTCCGTACACCCAGCCTCCTGCCCGGCTGGACCCGCGGACATGTCATCGCGCACGTCGCCCGCAACGCCGAAGCCCTCGGCCGGCTGGTGGACTGGGCCCGAACCGGCGTCGAATCCCGGATGTACTCCAGCGCTGGGCAACGTGCCGACGAGATCGCCCGGACCGCGGCCGAGGCCGCACCCATCCTGCGCCAGGACGCCGCCAGCACCGCCCAAGCCCTGGACCACAGCCTCGCCCAGCTCAGCGACGAGCAATGGCACAGGCAGATCCGCAGCGCGCTCGGCCGGGTCATTCCCGCCGCCGAGGTGCCATGGCTACGCATCCGCGAGGTGTGGCTGCACGCCGTTGACATCGACACCGGCGCGACCGTCCACGACATCCCCGCCGATATCATCGACCTGCTCCTCGATGACGTCACCACCACACTCTCCGCGAAACCCGGCTGCCCCTGCCTCGTCCTGGCACCAACCGACCGCGAACGTGCCTGGGCGCTGGGCGGCGCCGGGCAGCACGCCGGACCGCACCCTGCGGTCCGCGTGCCGGCAGCCACCACCGCCGGCTGGCTGACCGGCAGACCCGCCTTCAATGATCTTCCAATATCGTTGCCGCCACTACCGGCCTGGCTATAAGGCACTGCCCCACATCCCTACGCCGGCGCACCGCCGAATGTGACGCAAGCTGGCCCGCCATCGTGGGCCATCGAACCGTCCTTGGCGAGTCCGGCTTCATTGAGGTTGAGGTCGATGGCCCGGCAACAGGACGGCTGAGAACTCCTAGCGCCTGACCCGCCGGTCCCCGTTCGCCCCACCCTCCGTCTGGTTCCGCATCAAGTCACGACAAGGAGCATGCAATGACCAAGGAAATCCGCACCCATAAGGACTGGACCGCGCTTCCGGGGCGGCCCGCGCCGTTCGTACTGCGGTCCGGGGAGGGGGAGCACTCGATCGTTGTGGATCAGATCGCCACGGTCATGCTGAGCGGCAAGGAAACCGGCGGCCAGTTTGGCCTCCAGATCGTCGAGGGCCCGCGTGGCGACGTGATCCCGGCTCATCTGCACCCCGACGCGCACCACACCATCTGGGTTCTGAACGGTGCCGTGCGGGTGTGGGCCGACGACCGCAATGGCCTCAGCATGGCCACGACGCTCGAACGGGACGACTTCCTGTTCATCCCGGCCGGGACGCTGCACACCTACCAAATCGTGTCCGGTACCGCACGGATGGCCGGGATCAACACCGGCGGGTTCGAGCGGTTCGTACACGCCATGGGCGTGCCGACCGGGCAGAAGGATCTCCCGGTCGGGCCGATTCCGCCTGTCGCCGAGGACTACCAGGCCGCCGGCGTGGAATTCGGCATCGAATTCCATCCGGAATGGGACCCCACCGGCGCACAGCGCTGAGCGGCGTTACACCGCGACGGGCCGAAACGGTGGCTGATCCCTCGTGGACCGTTTTGACCGCCCACCCCGGCCTGACATGACCGGCACCGTCTCTTGATTATTCCGCCGAGGAGGAGTGTCACCGTGTCCGCTGATGAGCCGGGTCTGGTCGACGTCCACGCCCACTTCGTCACCGATTCCTACGTCACCCAGGCGAGTGCTGCCGGCCACGGGCGACCCGACGGCCTGCCGGCCTGGCCCGGCTGGTCGGCCGAGGAGCACCTGGAACTGATGGACCGTTGCGGCATCGACACCGCGCTGCTGTCCCTCTCGTCGCCAGGCGTGCATTTCGGCGACGACGCCGCCGCCCGCGAGCTCGCCCGGGAAGTCAACGAGTTCGCGGCCCAGGTTGTGGAGGAGCACCCAGGCCGCTTCGGCCTGTTCGCGACCCTGCCACTGCCCGATGTCGACGGGGCGCTGAGCGAGATCGCGTACGCCTTCGACACGCTCAGCGCCGACGGCGTGGTCCTGGAGACGAACGCCCACGGCATCTACCTCGGTGACCCGAAGCTGGAGCCGGTCTTCGCCGAACTCGGCCGCCGCGGCGCGGTTGTGCTCCTGCACCCCACGTCCCCGGCGTGCTGGGAGAAGTCCGCGCTCGGACGCCCCAGCCCTATGATCGAGTTCATCTTCGACACCGCCCGAAGCGTCACCGACCTGCTGTTCGCCGGCACCCTCGAGCGCCAGCCTGAGCTGAAGGTCGTCGTCCCGCACTGCGGCGGGGCACTTCCCGTGCTCGCGGACCGCATCAACGCCTTCATGCAGCTGTTCATGGCCGGTCAGGAGACCGCCGCCCCCGACGCCGCCGCCCAGTTGCGCCGCCTGTACTACGACACGGCAGGCACCCCCTTCCCCCGCCAGATCCCGGCGCTGCTGGGCCTGGCCGACCCGGAGCGGCTGCTGTACGGCAGCGACTACTGCTGGACCCCGGCGCCGGCCGCCCAGGCCCACGCCGCCTCCTTCGATGCCGCCGAGGCGCCGGTCAAGGGCGCCAGCTGGCGGTCCTTGACCACCGCCAATGCCCACCGCCTGCTGCCCAAGCTCGCACGCTGATCCCACCCCACCGCAACCTCCCCGAGGACGAGTCATGGCCCCGATCGACCCATCGCGCTTTCCCTTCGCGCTCCTTGCCCCGCCCGATCCGGCGGCCCTGCCGCTGCCCCCGGCGGCATACCCCGTCCCAGGCGTACGGCAGCTGCGCGGCGCCATCTACGCTTTGCCGGAAGGCCAGCGCCCGCTGGAGCTCGACCTGTGGCTGCCCGACGGCACCCCGGACGGCGCGCCGCCCCCGCTCGTCGTCTTCGTCCACGGCGGAGCCTGGCGCATGGGCCGGCGCGACACCTTCGGCCCCCGTTTCAGGGCCTGGCAGCCCGACCCCTTCGCGCGGCTGGCCCAGGCCGGCCTCGCCGTCGCCTCCCCCTCGTACCGGCTCAGCGGCGAGGCCACGTACCCCGCCCAGCGCGACGACCTGGCCGCTGCCCTCGCCTGGCTGCACACCCGCGCCAAGGAGATCGGGCTCGACACCAGCCGCACCGTGCTGTGGGGTGAAGCGGCCGGGGGCCACCTGGCCGCCTTGATCGCGCTCACCCTCCGCGGCGCCGAGGACACCGCGACCATCACCGGCTGCGTCACCTGGTACGCGTCCAGCGATCTGAACGCGCTTGCCGCCGACCACCCCGACGGCGTCTACGACGCCCACGATCCCCATACGTTCGAAGCGCGCCTACTCGGTGCCCCGGCGGGCGACGACCCCGCATTCGCCCGGGACGCCAGCCCCGTCTCGCATGTCACCCCCGACGCGCCCCCCTTCCTCATCCTGCACGGCACGGAGGACGCCCTCGTTCCCAGCGGCCAGTCCGTCCGCCTCGCCGAGGCACTGCGCGAGGCGGGCACCACACCGGACCTGCTCCTGATCAAGGGCGGCAATCACCTGTGGGTCGGGCTGCCTGACGCCGGCGTCGAGGAAGTGTTCAACCGCACGCTCGACTTCATCGTGGGTCACACCCGCCCGGCCGGCGCCTGACGCCGCGCCCGGCCGCGCCGTACCAGCCAAGCAGCAGAAGGAAGATCACCGCAAATGATCGTTGTCCGCGGCACGACCGTTGAAGTTCCGACCCAGGACGGCGCCGCCGACGCCTACCTGGTTCACCCCGCCGACAATGCCGCCCACCCGGCGGTACTGCTCTACATGGACGCCTTCGGCCTGCGCCCCGGGCTGATGGGGATGGCCGACCATCTCGCTGGCGCGGGCTACACCGTGCTGGTCCCCAACCTCTTCTACCGCCACGGGCAGGCCCCGGTCGTCGCTCTCCCCGACTTCATCGACTCGGCCCATCGCCCGGCCTTGTTCGAGCAGATCCGCCCGATCGCGGCGGAGCTGACCCCGGACCGCGCGATGCGCGACGCCGACAGCTACCTGGCCTGGCTAGCCGCGCGCCCGGAAACCACAGGTGGACCAGCCGGCGTCGCCGGCTACTGCCTGGGCGCCGGCCTCGCCCTGCGCACGGCGGGGACCTACCCCGAGCGCGTCGCGGCCGCAGCCGGTTTCCACGGTGCGCGCCTGGCCACCGACGCCCCCGACAGCCCGCATCTGCTCGCCGACCGGATCACGGCAGAACTGTACTTCGGCCACGCCGGCGAGGATCCCTCGCTGCTTCCCGAAGAGGTCGAACGCCTCGACAAGGCACTCGCCGCGGCCGGCGTCCGCCACCGCACGGAGGTCTACGCCGGCGCACAGCACGGCTACACCCAGGCCGATACCGTGGTCCACGACACCGGCGCCGCCGCGCGGCACTGGGCCGCGCTGCTGGATCTCCTCAGCCGTGTTCTGAAACCTACGGGTGCGTGATGACCGACATCCCACAAGGGGTCACGGGGCCCGACGCGGCGCACGGCCCGGCGGACCGCCGGGCGCGCGACCGGGCGCAGCCCGTGCCGCACCGCCGGACCCTCGTGACCTCCGGTCTCGTGCCGCCCTGGTACCGGCAGGCGGGGCCGCTGACCGTCGTCCTGCTCGTCACGGCGTACGCGGCGCTCTGGGTCGCCGCACGGCCCGCCGGCGTCGCGACGGTCACCTTCCTCGGCCAGCTCGCGGGCGCCGAGACGATACTCCTGCTCTCTGTCGGCCTGGTTCTGGTGAGCACCCTGCCGTGGGTCGAGCGTTGGTTCGACGGCATCGACCGGGCCGCGATCTATCACCGCAGGGCCGCGATCGCCGGCCTGGTCCTCCTGGTGCCACACGTGGCCCTGGCCACCAACCCGGCACCGAGCGGGCCAGGCCCGGCCCTCGCGGCGGTCGCGACGATCGGCCTGCTCGCACTCGTCGTGTGGTCGGTGCTGCCGCGGTGGCGATCGGTGCTGCCGCCTGTCCTGCACCGGGTAACCGAACGCGCGACCCGACTGCCCGGCGTCGCCCTCGTCCGCCGCATCCTCGGCGGCTACGAGCGCTGGCGCAGCTTCCACCGGCTCACCGGCCTGTTCGTCGCGGCCGGGTTCCTCCACGGCCTCCTCGACGCGACGACGTTCGGCTCGCCGGCGCTGCGCTGGTCCTACGTAGCCATCGCCGGCGCCGGGCTGGCGTTCTACGTCCACCGCGAGCTCTTCGCCCGCCGGTACCTGCCGCTGCACGACTACCAGGTCGACCGGGTGACGACCGTCGGCGACGGGCTCGTCGAGATCGAGCTGCGGCCGCTCGGCAGCCGGCTCGACTTCGTCCCTGGCCAGTTCGCGATGCTCTTCCTCGAGGCTCGCGACGGCTGGCACCGGCACCCGTTCACCATCGCGAGCGCCCCCGGCGAGCACGTCGTCCGGTTCACGGTCAAGGCGCTCGGGGACTGGACTGGCGGTCTCGCCGACCTCGTCGAGCCGGGGATGCCCGCGGTGATCGCCGGGCCGCACGGCCGATTCACCCACCGCAAGGGCACCGCGCACCAGGTCTGGGTGGCCGGCGGCGTCGGGGTGACACCGTTCCTGTCGTGGCTGCGCACGCTCGAAGAGCAGCCCGTCCACGGCGAGGTCGACTTCTTCTACACCTCGGCCGAGGACCCGGTGCCGTACGCCGAGGAGATCACGGCAATCGCGGCCCGGCACGCCGGCGTCCGGGTACACGTCGTCCGCAGTGCCGTCGACGGCCGGCTCACCCCGGCGACCGTGCTCCGCCTCGCCACTGCCCCGCCACGGGACCTGTCGGTGTTCCTCTGCGGCCCCGAGCCGCTCGTCGAAGCGATGACCGAAGGCCTGCGGGCCGGCGGCGTCCCCGCCGGCCGGTTCCACCGTGAGTACTTCGACTGGCGCTGACGAGGCTCGGCCCCGCTCGGCCCACCGCTGCGCCGGTGGGGTGTGGTGTGGAGTGCGGGCCCAGGCACACGTGGTCCGGCCAGGAAGGCATCCCCCCTTGACGCGACCCCCCAGGCCGCCTAGCGTGGAAAGCCATACTATGAATCGTTTCAATTTGCTCCGCCCGGCGGGCCGCCCTCGTCTCCCGGTGCGCCCGCCTGACAAGGCGAGAAGGTCCGCTGGGCCGGGTCGGGCGTCCCTGGATTCCGCACCCTCGTCGCCGGCCCCTGACGGCGGCAAGCAGCTCGCCAGCCAGCACGGGCGGGCCGCGAGGCCGCTCGCGCCGGGCCCGGCCGACCAGCCGCCGGCGATCCGCGTCCCGTGTTCCTGCCCTCCGTGCGCCGGACGCGGTCACGCGGCCGTCACCTATTCCCTACGGCCCCGTTTCGGCGCCGGCGACGGCTCGAAAATTTCACCGAAGTATTGACCAGGTTAAGCTCGACAGCTTACATTCCTTCGTATCGTCTCGTCCGGCCTGCACCAATCCAGCGCCGGACATCACTCGGATCGTCCGGCACGTTCCTGCCGGTGAGAGGGACGCCTGCGATGGCAACTGTCAACTTCGCCAAGGTCAGTAGAAGCTACCCGGGTAGCACAAGCCTGGCGGTGGACACGCTCGACCTTCAGATCGCGGACGGGGAGTTCCTCGTCCTTGTCGGCCCGTCGGGCTGCGGCAAGTCCACTTCGTTACGCATGCTCGCTGGGCTCGAGGAGGTGGATTCCGGGGAGATCTGGATCGGCGACCGCGAGGTCACCGATGCCGCTCCGAAGGACCGGGACATCGCCATGGTCTTCCAGAACTACGCGCTCTACCCGCATATGACCGTCGCCGACAACATGGGTTTCGCGCTGAAGATTGCCGGCGTCGGGAAAGACGAGCGCCACCGGCGGATCAGCGAAGCCGCGAAGCTGCTGGACCTCGAGCCCTATCTGGAGCGGAAGCCGAGAGCGCTTTCGGGCGGGCAGCGGCAACGGGTCGCGATGGGACGAGCCATCGTCCGGGAACCGCAGGTGTTCCTGATGGACGAGCCGCTGTCCAACCTGGACGCCAAGCTGCGCGTTTCCACCCGCACCCAGATCGCTTCCCTGCAGCGCCGGCTGGGGATCACCACCGTCTACGTCACCCACGACCAGGTCGAGGCGATGACAATGGGTGATCGGGTGGCCGTTCTCAAGGCCGGCAAGCTGCAACAGGTCGATGCTCCGCTCGCCCTCTACGAGCGGCCGGCCAACGCCTTCGTGGCCAGCTTCATCGGGTCACCCGCGATGAACATCGCCGAGGTGCCGCTGCGCAACGACGGTGTCCAGCTCGGCGATGCCGTCATCCCGCTACCGCGCGAGACCGCGCAGGCAGCGGCCGCCGAGGGCGCCACGACGGTGACAGTCGGGTTCCGGCCTGAGGCGTTGGAGGTGAACGGCGGCGGCCCGGCCTTCGAGGCCTTGATCAATCTTGTCGAGGAGCTCGGCCCCGACGCCTACCTCCACGGAAGCATCGTCTCCCCTGTGCTGGCCTCGCCCGCGGAAGAGGGCAAGAACGCCGACGTGGTAGCGCGAGTCAGCCCCCGCGGCGTCCCGCAGCGGGGCGAGAAGGTCCGGATGAGCATTCGCGAAGGCGAGCTCCACGTGTTCTCCGTCAAGACCGGTCTGCGCCTGCCCGGCTGAACCAGCTTCACGGCGCGTCCCACGGAACTCATTCCGTGGGACGCGCCGTGATTCCGTAGAAGCCGGATACCGGCCAGGGTAAGACGGGTAAGACCGATCGACGGCAAACGGATGTCAGGCCGAGCAGCGGTCCGGTGTGTCCCGGCCGGACCGCTGCTCGGCGTGAGCGTGGTTACCCGACAGTGCGGCATGACCGCGGCCAGGGGTTTCGACGGTGTGCTTCCCGGGCCCCAGGGTGAGCCGCTCACGCCCGGGGAGCTCCACCATCCCGGCGCATCCCTCGGGCACCGTGACGCGGGCGGTCATTCCGTCCCCGGTCAGCTCCCAGGACAGCGCCGCCGTCCCGTACGGAGTCTCGTGGCGGGTGTTCGCCCACGTGATTCCGCCGCCGGGACGCGGCCTGTAGGCAATGGTGCGGTAGCCGGGCGCTGCTGGGGCGATGCCTCCGACGACGCGGTGCAGCCAGTCAGCCACGGCACCGAAGGCATAGTGGTTGAACGACGTCATGCCGCCGGGGTTGAGGCTGCCGTCGGGGCGCAGGCTGTCCCAGCGTTCCCAGATCGTGGTCGCTCCCCGGGTCACAGGGTAGAGCCAGGAGGGGCACTCGGTCTGCTTCAGCAGCCGGTAGGCGACGTCCAGGTGTCCTGTATCCGTCAGGGCATCGCAGATGAGTGGGGTGCCGACGAACCCGGTGGCGACGCGGGCGTCTTCCGCCAGGACCAGGGCGGCGAGCCGGTCGCCGGCGGACTGGCGCTGCGCGGGGTCGACGAGCAGGCCAAAGGCGAGGGCCAAGCAGTAGGCGGTGGGGCTGTCGCTCGTCAGGCGGCCGGACGGCAGCACGTAGCGGCGGCGGAAGGCCCGCGCGACGTCGTCGGCCAAGGTGGCGTACCGCGCCGCGGCGCCGGAGTCGCCAAGCTCCGCCGCCGACCAGGCCAGGAGCCGGGCCGACCACGCGAAGTAGGCGGTGGCGACGAGGTAGCGGTCGGTCCGCGAGGCCGCCGGGTCGTCGGGCGGAGCGGAGGGGTCGAGCCAGTCCCCCAACTGGAACCCGGTGTCCCACAGCAGGCTGGGTCCGGCGAGCCGTGCCACGAGGTCGACCCAGGCCTGGCCCGCGGGGAACTGCCGGCGCAACAGCTCACGGTCGCCGAAACGCTCGTAGAGCACCCAGGGAGCCACGGTCACGACGTCGCCCCAGGCGGCACCGGGACGGATCGGAGTCCACAGCGGGCCGCCGGGGATCACGGGGACATACCAGGGGACAGCGCCGTCCGGCCGCTGTTCGATGGCGACGTCGGTGAGCCAGGAGTCGAGCATCCCGGCGCAGTCATACAGGAAGCTCGCGGTGGGGGCGAAGATCTGCAGGTCGCCCGTCCAGCCGAGCCGTTCGTCGCGGGCCGGGCAGTCGGTGGGGATGTCCACGAAGTTGCCGCGCATACTCCAGACGACGTTCTCGTGGAGCCGGTTGATCAGGTCGTCACTGCACTCAAACCAACCGGTGCGGCGCATGTCGGTGTGGTGGACCAGCGCGGTCACGGCGTCGGTGTTCAGCTCGCCCGGCCAGCCAGTGACCTCTGCGTAGCGGAAACCGTGCAGGGTGAACCGCGGCTGCCAGCTGCGCGGCCCGTCGCCCGCCGTAATGTACGTGTCGGTCGCGCGGGCTTCCCGCAGCGGCCGGGTGGCCAGTTCTCCGTCCTGCAGAACTTCCGCATGCCGCAGGGTGATGGCGGTCCCGGCCGGGCCGTCGACGGTGATACGCAGCCGCCCGACGAGGTTCTGGCCAAAGTCGAGCAGGTAGCGGCCGTCCGGTCGGCGGGTGATCGCGACCGGGCTGACCTCCTGGGTGCACCGCACCGGCGGGCCTTGCGGCGCGACGAGGGTGCGGGGGTCGCGGGTGCCGACGGCGACCGGCGCCCAGCCGGCCGTGCGTTCGGCGAATGGCGTCGCCCAGTTCGGGTTGTCCAGGCGAGCGTCGAAGACCTCGCCCTCGTACAGGCCGCTGGCCATGACCGGCCCGGGCGCGGCGACCCATGAGGAGTCCGTCGCGATGACGGTGCGGGTGCCGTCGTCGTGGGTGACCTCGAGCTGAGCGATCAGGGACAGGTCAGCGCCGTAGATGTTGCGGGTCCCGCCGTTGAAGCCGAGACGGCCCCGGTACCAGCCATCGCCGAGCCACGCGCCGATGGTGTTGGCACCCTCGGACAGCTGGTCGGTGATGTCGTAGGTGCGGTAGCGCAGCCGCGCGTGGTAGACGGTCCACCCGGGAGCCAGGACGTCGTCACCGACCCGCTTTCCATTGATCTCCGCTTCGAACAGGCCGTGGGCGGTGATGTACAGACGGGCGCGCGCGACGCGCCGGGCGAGGGTGAAGTCCCTACGTACCCGGACCGGACGCCGGTCGCTGTCAGGGATTTCGAGCGAGTCCGCGCGGACGGGGACGGCGAGCCAGTCCGACGCCGCCAGCAGGCCAGCCTCGACGGCTCCCGGCGGGCTCCAGTCGGACGGCTCATCAGGTCGTTCCCCGGCCCAGACCCGGACCCGCACGGTGACACGCTCACGGGACGCGAGCGGTACGCCAGGCCAGGGAACCAGAACCTGGTCGGAGCTGTCGATGCGGCCAGTGCGCTGCACGTGGCCGCATCGGTCCAGCTCAATCTCATACCCGGCCTGGACCCCGGCGCCGGCCGGAAGCACCCATGACAGACGCGGTTCGGCGACCCCGACGCCGATGCCGTCCCGAAGGTGCTCGAACGACACCGGGCCAGGCTGGCGGAGCATGCATCAGACCTTCCGTGACGGCGCGGTGCCCCAACCTGCGGCACCGACGGGGATGGGCGGGCGTCAGCCCTTGACTGCTCCTCCGGTCAGGCCCTTCATGACCTTCTGGTTGAGGAACAGATAGATCACGAGCGTGCCGATGACGTTGATGCAGATGGCCGCGAACAGCGGGCCGTACTGGGTGGCGCCGAAGTCCCCGGTGAAGTTGAGCAGGCCGACCTGGATGGTGCGGAGGTCCTGGTTGTTAGTGAACGTCAGCGCGATCAGGAGGTCGTTCCAGATAAAGAAGAACTGCACCAGGCCGACGGTCAGGATGGCGTTGCGGACCATGGGGACGCTGATGCTCCAGAACGAGCGGAGAATCCCAGCGCCGTCGATCGTAGCCGCCTCGAACAACTCCCGTGGAACGGCCCTGTAGTAGGTGGCCATCATGAACACGGTCAGCGGCAGGCCAGTGCCGGTATAGGTCAGGATCAGCGGCCACAGAGTGCCCGACAGGCCGGCCCGGAAGTAGACGGTGAACAGCGGCAGCAGGATCATCTGGGAAGGCACCATGATGCCCGCGAGGAAGATCAGCAGCGTTACGCCGCGCCCCTTCCACACCATGATCTGCAGGGCGAACCCAGCGGCGGTGCCCAGCGCGATGATCAGGAGCAGGGCCGGAGCGGTGGCGAGCAGGCTGTTCCTGACGTACAGCCCGATGTGCCCGGTCGTCCAGGCCTCACTGTAGTTCCCCCACTGCCAGCTCGTCGGCAGGCTCCAGGTGGAGTTGTTCAGGTAGTCGCTGTTGGACTTCAGCGAGGTCAGGAACATCCACAGCAAGGGGTAGACCTCGACGACCAGCAACAGGCCGATGACTGCCTTCACCCAGATCCGTCCGGGGTGACGGCGTCGCCACAGGACGCGGCTGCTGCCGGCCCGGCGGGCACTGCCCGCGGCCTTCATCATCGGGGGCGAGTCGAGCGCCATGGTGTCAGCCCTTCGTGAGGTCGCGCCGCGAAACACGGAAGATGACCAGGGTCACCAGCAGGCACACAACTGTCAGCAGCAGGGCGATCGTGCTTCCGTAGCCGTAGTCGCTGTAGGTGAACGACGTCTGGAACATGTAGAGGGTCAGCGGCGTGGTGGCATTGCCGGGGCCGCCGTTGGTCAGCGCGACGATGGAGTCGAAGACCTTCAACGTCCCGTTGATGCTGAAGATCAGGGCCGACATCAGGACCGGGAACGACAGCGGCAGCACGATGTGACGCACCAGCCGGAGGCCTGAGGCCCCGTCAAGACGGGCCGACTCCAGCACCTCGTCGGGGATGTCGACCAGGCCAGCGAACAGCAGGACGGCGTAGAAGCCCATGGAGCGCCAGATGTCCATGATGACCAGGACCCAGAATGCCTTGCCGGGGCTGCCGAACCAGTCGACCGAGCCCACGCCCACCGTGGACAGCAGCGAGTTCATCGGACCGATCTGCGGGGCGACCTGGAAGAACTTCTGGAAGAGCAGGCCGACCGCCACGGTGGGCATGATGACCGGGAAGAACACCAACGTGCGGATGACCGCGGAAGCGCGCTTGAGGAAGAAAATGTACAGCAGAGCGAGCAGGTAGCCGACGAGCACCTGCCCGATGGTCACGGCGACGCCGTACTTGAGGCTGAACCAGAGTGCCTTGTGGGCGGCCGCGTCGCTGAACAGGCGCTGGAAGTTGTGCAGGCCGTTGCCGCTGAAGCCGTCGATGGTGTTGCCTTTGGTGAACGAGTACCCCAAGGACCACACCATCGGGACCAACATGACGAGGGAATAGACGAGCAGGGCGGGACCTATCAGGGTCAAAATGGCCCTGCGGTCACCTAATACGCGGTGCATAAGCGCTGTCCACTTCGTATGGGATGCAGGCAGACCGTCAGATCGAGATTTGTCAGGGGGTGGCTCAGGAGCCGCCGCGGCGGGCGGCTCCTGAGCCGTGCACGGCTGGGGGCTCAGCTACCTGACAGGGCGCTCTGAACAGCCTGCATGAACTGCGACGGGCTCATGGTCCCCGTGACCAGCGAGGCCGCGTTCGTCTGGCTGACGTTGGTGGCCTTGGTGCTGAACAGAGCCTCGAACCACAGGACGTTCTGCGTCGACTCGCCGATGGTCTTCCTCACCTGCGTGGTGATCGCGTTCGGGTCCTGAACGGCGGTGTTGACCTTGAATCCCGAGATGGAGCCCTGGTCCTTGAGCGCGACGCTGCCATAGTTCTGGGCGATGCACTTGACCCAGTCGCCAACCTTGCTGTCGAAGGTCTTGGCGCCCAGGGTCATCGCCAGGCCGACGTTGGAGGGGTACTGGTCAATCGATCCCTTACCACCGGAGACGGCGGGGAAGGGCATGAAGCCGATGTTCTCGGCGCCCACCTGGTCCTGCTTGGGGTCGCCGATGTTCGTCAGCGCCCAGCTGCCCATGTAGAGCATGGCCGCCTTGCCACTAAGGAACTGGTTGAACGCGGTGTCGTAGTCGATCGACCCGACGCCCTTGCCGAAGTAGCCGTTCTTGCCGAGTTCGGCCACCTTCGTCGCGGCCTCGACGTACTGGGGGTCGGTCAGCTTGGCCTTGCCGTCGGCGATGTCCTTCATCGCGTCCGGCCCCAGGCTGCGGTACAGGTAGCCGCTGATTAGCCGGGTGATGGGCCAGCCCTGCTGGCCGGAGGCCGAGAACGGCTGCACCCCGGCCGACTGCAGCGTGGCCGCGTCCGACACCAGCGCGTCCCACGTCGTGGGCACCGACAGGCCGTGATCGCTGAAGATCTTCTTGTTGTAGAAAATGCCCTCGATGTTGTACTCGTAGGGCAAGACCTCCATCTTGCCCCCGTA
Source organism: Pseudofrankia sp. DC12 (assembly GCF_000966285.1). Taxonomy (NCBI): domain Bacteria; kingdom Bacillati; phylum Actinomycetota; class Actinomycetes; order Frankiales; family Frankiaceae; genus Pseudofrankia; species Pseudofrankia sp. DC12. The sequence continues at coordinate 4,965,935 of NZ_KQ031391.1, read as the reverse complement.
CAGGGCCTTGATCGTGGAGATCGCCGCCGGCTCGATCTGGTCGTAGACGCCGAGAGCCGTCAGCTGCGTCTCGAGGTCGGCGATCTTGCCGGCCTTGTAGAGCTGATCCGTCAGCGCGGGGGCGTTGCCCGCGGCGAACTGGACCGGCAGGGCGTTCTGCCCGGCGAGCAGCTGGAGCTTCTGGTCCAAGCTGGTCTGCGGAACAGTGTCCACCTTCAGAGGTAATGCCTGGTTCTGCGCCTTGCATGCACCATTCGCCAGGGTGCCCAGGCCCGTCTTGATGGTGGTGTTCTCGACGTTCGTCAGGTAGCTGAACTGCTTCGGCGCCGAGGACGAGCCCGAGCCCGTGCCTCCACACGCCGCTGCCAGAAGCGCGACGGCGGTGGCGCTCGCCGCGAGTCCAGTGATCCGCGCCCGTCGGGCGCGGAGAGGGTTGATGGTCACAGTTGCTCCCTGTTGTCGTTCAGGCAGAGTGAGGCGGCGACCCGGGTCGCACCGGCTGCGTATAACGTTCTCCATGCGGAAGTGGCACAAGGCTGCCCTTCGCCCACGGCCGTGTCAAGACCCAATGGCCGCGGCCGGGGCCGGCGCCAGCTGGCTGGAGCACCGACGACCGGCGAGCCCGGGCACACGGACCGCCAGGTCGACCAGCACCTCCGGGACCTGCGCCGGCCAGGGCGCACGCCCCGCGGCGGGCCCACGGTCTCGGAGCCGCGACGGCAGCGCCCCGTGCGAACGATCAGACCGCGCCTATGATCGGCCTAGCTCTTTCGCGTGACACCATGTAGATCGTTCTATAGGCATGACTCAGGAGTACACCAGGCATGGACTCGTCGCCGAAACGAACGAAACGCGTCACGATCGCAGATGTTGCCCGGCACGCCGGCGTCTCGACCCCCGCGGTCTCCAAAGTGCTGCGCAACGCCTACGGGGTGAGCCCCGCGATGCAGGAGCGGGTTCGTGCGGCGATGGCCGAACTGGACTACCGACCCCACGCCGCCGCGCGCGGCATGCGTGGACGCACCTATACGATCGGCGTGCTGCTGGACAACATCCGCAACCCCTTCTTCGCCGACATCCTTGACGGAGTCCACGACCAATTACGCGACAGTGACTACACCGTCCTGCTCGGGGCGGCCGGATTCGGTGCTGATGACCAGGCCAAGACGATCCGCTCCATGGTCGACCGCCGGATGGACGGCCTGATCCTGATCGCGCCCGGAACCCCGCGCAGCGAAGTGCTCACCATGGCCGCCGCCACTCCTACGGTCGTCATCGGCCACCACGACACCGCCGAGGTTCATGACTCGGTCGTGGATGCGGACGCTGTCGGCGCGAGACTCGTGGTGGATCACCTCGTGTCCCTCGGCCACCGCGACATCGCGCTGGTAGCGGCAGCAGGGACCAAGGTGAGCCTGTGGAAGCGCACTCCGGAGGTTGTGCTTACAAACGGCTATCTGGAGGCGATGCGCGGCCACGATCTGCAGGAGCACGCCCGCGTCTGTCGCACTGCCTACTCAGACGACGGCGGCTACAAGGCAGGCAGGCAGCTGCTTACCAGCGCAGAACCTCCTACGGCCATCATGGCAGGCGCGGACGTGGCCGCCCTCGGCGTCTACCGCGCGGCACACCAACTGGGCGTACGCGTCCCCGAGGAACTGTCCCTTGTCGGCTACAACAACACCGCCATCGCGGCCCTTGCCCCCGTACAGCTGACCAGCGTCGACCAGGCCGGCCAGGAAATGGGGGCCGCCGCCGCGAAGATGCTCATCGAGCGAGTGGAAGGCCATCGGAACCGTGCTATGCAGACCTCGATGACACCCCAGCTCGTCATCCGCCACAGCACGGCACCCCCGAGGCTTACACCGGTTCTCGGACTTCGCTCGTCATGAGAAACAAAGCCGTGCGGCGATAATCGCTCTCCTCTCGCGGCCCCGGCGAGATCGCCGCTGGCGGGGGGCTAGGCGCGCTATTCCGATGCGGTGCCCGGGAGCTCAGCTTCCACCCGGTTCCGTCCCCTGTTTTTGGCGTGGTACAGCGCGGCGTCGGCGAGGTCGACGAGTGATTTCAGCCTGTCCTCGGGAGCAGGAACGACCGACGTGGCGCCGATACTCACGGTGACAATCTGGTAGGGAACCATCGGGCTGGGTTCAGCGGCCTCCTCAACCGCGGCGCGGATTCGCCGGGCGATGCGGGTGGCGGTGGCGATGTCGGCGCCGGGCATCACGACGGCGAACTCCTCGCCCCCGTAGCGGGCGGTCAGGGCGGTGCCGCGGGCGTTGCCGGCCAGGCAGGTGGCGACCCGCTGAAGGCATCGGTCGCCGGCAGTGTGGCCGAAGTGGTCGTTGTAGAGCTTGAAGTGGTCGATGTCGACGATTGCCAGCGCGAGGGGTGCGGCGTTGCGGAGGGCTCTGTGCCATTCGGCGTCGAGGACCTCGTCGAGCCGGCGCCGGTTGGCCAGGCCGGTCAGCGGGTCGGTGATCGAGAGCTGCCCGAGCCGCTCGTTGGCAGCGGCGAGCTGCTGGTTGGCGGCCGCGAGTTGCCGAGTTCGTTCGGCGACCTTGTGTTCCAGCGAGGCGTAGACCAGGGCATTGTCGAGCGAGACGGCCAGCTGCCCGGCGATGAGCATGATTCCCTCGAGGCGTTCGGTGGTGAACGCGCCGCGGATCATCCGGTTCTCCAGGAGCAGCATCGCGCGCAGCTCGCCTCGGATCATGATGGGGATGGCCAGCAGGGAGCAGCGGTCCAGGTCGGTGAGGTAGGGGTCGCGGCTGAACCGGTCGTCGCGGGTGGCGTCGGCGACGACGACCGGTTCGTGGGTGCGTTCGGCGTACCGGATGGCCGAGGGTGGGAGCAGGCGCCGCCGGGCGGCCTCGTCGAGCGTGACGGTGCCGTGGTCGTCCACCGGTACCGACCACGTGCGCTGATCGCGGTCGCGGAGCAGGAGGTGGACGCTGGTGGCGCCGGTCATCGCGGACAGGATTCCCGCGACTCTGGCCCGCAGGCCGTCGATGCTGGTTTCGGAGCTGAGGACCTGGGAGGCGGCGACGACGCCGAGCAGGTCGAGGGTGCCCGTGGTGACGGCGGGGACGCGGGCGGCGGACCCCGCCGGCGGCCGCACGAACGGATTCATCCCGGCGGGCTCGGCCCGGAGCGTCGGGTGAGCCCAGTCGAGCTGGCTGACCTTGGCGGTGGCCCCCCAGGCCAGGTACTGGCCGCGGGCCTCGGCAAGCAGCACATGGCCGGCTCGCTCCATGCTGTGGGCCGAGTAGAACCGCGCGGCGCGTTCCAGGATGAGCGCCTGGTGCCACGGGCGTACCTGGGCGTATGCCTCCCGCTGTGCCACGTCGAAGGCGTGCGCCGCTTCGCGGAAGTCGCCGGCGGCCCAGGCCCGCTCGGCCTCCGCCAGACGTAGCAGGTGCAGGAAGTTGACGGGCGCGTCGACGGCACGCGAGGCCAGCCACTCGACCAACAAGTCCAGCTCGGCCAGCATGGCGCCGCGTTGGCCCGGTTGTGCCGTGCGGGCCTGCCCTGCCAACGCCAGTGCCCGCAGCAGGCGTGCCACCACCACCCTGTACTGGGCCTCGGTGATCGGCAGCAACGGCATCATGGCCGCCGTGTGCCGGGCCAGCTCACCTTGGTGGTCGAGGATGGCCGCGGCGAGCGCCCGGCTGATGTGCAGGTCAACGACGGCGATCGGGTTGGCGGCCAGCATGTCCAGCTGAGCCGCCTCGTCGGCCGGCGATTCGGTGCTCTCGCCGCGCAGTGCCCTCGCCAGTTGGCGGTACTGCCGGTACGTGTCCTCGGCTCGGCCGTTACCGGTGCGGGTAGCCAGTGCGAGTGCCTCGTCGACCTCGGCGGCGAAGCTGTCAAGCGACGGCGCGCTGTCCAGCAGGCAGCTCAGCAGCACGTAGTGGTTCCAGCATGCGTACTGCAGCTCACCCCCCTGGATCAGGCCCTCCAGCGCGCGGCGTGCCGCGGGCAGGCTGTCCTCGAGCGGGTCGAACCAGTGGCCGATGCTGATCAGGTACACAAACTGCGCCTGCCACACCTCAGGCTCATAACCGCGGGCCCGAGCGACAGCGAGGATCCGCCGCGCGATGCGATACCCGGTGTGATAGTCGTGCCTGCGGGCGATGGTCACATCCGCGGCATGGCTGGCTGGGCCGACCATGGCCGGATCCGGGCCGCAGCGTGCCCACATCTCCACCGCCTGCAGCGTCAGCCAGGTCATCATCGGCTGGTCACAGAGGTACGCCGCTTGCGTGAGCCGGTCGATGAGCTTCATGGCGTCGAGCCGCGAACAGTCGGTGATCTTCGGTCGCCGCAGATCGTCGGCTTCGCTGGTCTGGTCAATCCACTGGTAAAGCGTGTCGAGCCCGCGGTCGATCTCGGGGTCAAGGCGGCCGCGGTCCGGGACGGCGAAGCCGAGCTGCCGCAGCTGGTCGAGGCCGAGCCGCATCGCCTCGCCGGCAGGCCCTTGGTTGGTGAGGCTGCTGACCTGCACCACGGTGGCGGCCGTGCGCCCGGCCGGGTGGGTACACAGCCGGCAGATGGTCTGGTAGACCTGGTTGGCCTCCTCCAGCCGGCCAAGGCTGTACAAGGCGGCGTGACGGCCGGTCTGGAGGGTGACCAGCTCGTCGGTGTCGGCTGGGTCGACGAGCGCCACCGCCGCGGTCAGGAGCCGCTCCACGAGCGGGTAGTTGCTCAGCAGCCGGGCTTCGCCGGCGGCCTGGCGGAAGAGCCTTGCCATCAGCTGCCGTTCGGCGGCGCCGTGCACGGCATCGGCCACGAACAGGTACTGCTCCGCCGCCACGGCGAAGAACTCGGGCCGCTGCGCGAGGCGCCGGGCCAGCCGCAACCGCGTGGCGCCCAGTGCCTGCGAGCCGAGGCAGCGCAGGACGGACTCCCGCGCCCGGTCGTGCTGGTACCGCACGCCGGGCCGGCCGTCGGACTCCAGGACCAGCAGGCCGGCGGCGAACGCGGGCGTGAGCCGCCGCTCGACCTCGTCCGCCGCCAGCCCGGTCGCGGCTTCCAGCAGGCCCAGTTCCACCCGTCCCGCCAGACACGCCATCACCGTCAGCACCTCCCTGGTGGCCGGCGGCAACGTGGCCAGGCGCGCGGCGACCAGTTCGGTCACGTCCACGCGCCCCAGCCGGCCGCGCAGCGTGGCCTGGTCCCATCGCCACCCGCGCTCGCCGAGGATCAGGACTCCGTCATGGCGCAGCGAGTTGAGCAGCTCCACCGTGTCGTACGGATTGCCGCCGGTGGACGGCGCGATCAGCCGCGCCAGCTCGGCGGCGGGCTTCGGGGCCAGGCGCAGCAGGTCGGCCACCATGGCCGCCTGGCCATCCGGCGTCAAGTCGGCCAGCCGCAGGTGGTAAAGGCCGGCCGGCTGACGTTGCCAGCGGGCGAGCATCGGCGCCAGCGGATGAGCGGCATCCACGTCGCTCTCCCGGTAGGCGCCGACCAGAAGCAGCCCCTCGACTTCTTCCTCGCCACCGAGGATCAGGTCGACGAAGCCCAGCGGTGTCCGCCCGGCCCACTGCAGATCGTCGACGAACACCACCACCGGCCGCTTCCGAGAAGCGACCGCACGCAGGATCGCCACCCCGGTCCGCTGCACTCGCGCCTGCGCGGTCATCGGATCCCCGGCCCGGGGAGGGACCCTCACCAGCGCCGCCAGCTCCGGCACCAGGGCGGCGATCAGCCCGGCGTTGGGTCCCAGCGCCCGCAGTATCCGCTCCCGCACGTCGACCAGGTCGGCCTCCGGCTCGGCCAACAACAGCCGGCCCAGCGTGCGGAACGTCTGCCAGACTCCGTCAAACTCCCGGTCACGCCGATACTGGTCGAACTTGCCCGCAACGAACCAACCGTCGACACCAGCCACGATCGGCCGCAGCTCATTGACCAGCGCCGTCTTGCCCACCCCCGGAGCCCCGCCCACGAGCAGCCCGCGGCAGCGGCCCTCTACTGCCGCGGCGAACGCCGCGCCCAGCTCGCCGATCTCCTCCTCACGCCCAGCCAGCCGGGACGGCGCGAGCGGTCGTACGGGGAAGTCATGCTCGCCCGGATGCACCACGACGAGGCCACGGCCTACCAAGGTGAGATCGTGCACCAGCCCCTCGGCGCTCTGATAGCGGTCGTCCGGCTCCTTCTCCAGCAGGTGCATGATGATCGCCGACAGGCCGCCCGGCACCGCCGGGTTCACCGCCGCCGGCAGCGCCGGCACCCGCGCCAGATGATCATGAATCATCCGCAGCGGGTCCTCGGTGCCGAACGGCGGCGCGCCGGTCGCCAGCTCGTACAGAGTCGCCCCCAGCGCGTACAGATCGGCCCGCTGGTCCACCGGGCGACCGGTCCGGCCGGTCTGCTCCGGCGCCAGGTACGGCACCGTCCCGACAATCTCGCTGGGATGCATGAAGCCAGGCTGAACGGTCATGAAGGTGGTGGCGAGTGCGAAATCAGTCAGGTATGGCGCGCCCTGGTCCTCGCTCACGACAATGTTCGACGGGTTGATGTTCCGATGCACCACACCCCGGCCGTGCATCCCCCCGATCGCCCGCGCGAGCAGCTCGGCCAGCTTGATCAGCTCAGCCGGGTCCAGTGGGGTGGCCCGCGCGGACAGCGCCGTTCCGCCGACATCGGCCAGCAGCATCGACCCCGGGTACGGCGGCGCTCCAGCCACCAGCTGCACGAGCCCCTCGACCCCGGACAGCCGGCCGAGGATTTCCACCTCATGGCGCAGCCGCTGCTGCGCCCCGGGCCCCAGCGGCTCCTTCCGGATCACACTCCCGGCCGGGAACACCAGCCGAGTGACCCGAGACCGCTGCGTCTCATGCAGCACCGCCACCCGCATCGCCACCGGCGGATCCGGGCCCGGTGTCATCCTCGGGGACCCCATATGTCGACCCTCACTTCACGTCACGAGCTGCATACGTGTCAATCTGCCCTGCCTCGGCGGCCCCGAACGGGCCGCTGACCCACAACCACGCGGCGACGGTGCTCCACTGAGCGAGCGCGCCCCGGCCTCGGCACGCACCCCCCCGTCTGGGGAACTATGGGCTCGCGCTGGCGCTCGCGGTGGCGCTCGCGGTGCGGAAATGCCCGGCCATCAGCCATCACGGGCCGTAATTTAGTGATCTCGTACTGTAGGAGGCAGCATGGCGGAACTGGTCGACGTGGGTGGCTACAAGCTGGCCGTCGATATCACTGGAGGTGGCGTACCACCGGTGGTGTTCGTGTCTGGCCTCGCCGCCGGCCCGAGCGAGTGGGATGGAGCCCTGGCCGCGGCGAGGGTCACGACGACGCGGGTCGCCTATGGGCGCCCGGCGCAGGGGGGCAGCGGCCCTCTCCCGCCCCGCCTGGCCGAGACGCCGCGACCGGCGAGCTGGGCCGCCGCTCAGCTGCGAACCCTTCTGAGCGAGGCAGCCGTCCCCTCACCACGGGTGCTGGTAGGCCATGCGATCGGCGGACTGATAGTCGAGGCATACCTAGCACGCTGGCCCGAAGAGACAGCCGGGCTGGTGCTGGTCGACCCGACGGAGCCAAGCGCGCTGCTCGACCGCGCCAACCCCGTACTCGTCGCCGCCGACCACGGGGCCGGCAGTATCCACTTCGACATCGTCGCCTGCGCGGCAGAACATCGGGCTCCCCCGCCCCCGGCACGGGTGCCCGCCGTAGTGGTTACCTCGGCGGTTGGCACCCGGCTGCGCATGACCAATCCGGACCGCCTGCTGCCGCTGTCCCCTGCCGAGGTCGACGCCAGGTGGCAGACGTTCCAACGGGAATGGGCCGCCCGGACAGCAGCCACCCAGATCATCGCCGACAACGCCGGGCACTTTGTGCACAAGGACGCCCCGGACCTCGTCGCCCTGGCGGTTGACGCGGTGGTGAACGCGGCCCGCGGCCACGCCCCCGTGCGGCTCGATCCAGCTGCCGTGAGCCAGGCTGGCGGCCGGGTGCCGCGTCCGGTGTAACGGCGAGCCGGCGGCGTCGAGCCGGCCGGTGGGAGGCCCGCCACCGGCCGCCAGGATGTCCCGGCTCGCAGCTCACTCCTGTCCGAAACGGCTCACGAGATGGGAGCTCACGCCGTCCGGGTCCAGCCGCCGCGCCACGAGGTACCCCGCACCCATCCAGCCTCGGCGGGTCCATTTCCCGAACGACAGCCGGGTGCCAGGCGCACCGGACGCGGCGGGCAGCATCTTGACCCGCTCGAGCGCTTCCTTCACTCCCCGCGGGCTCAACGGATGGGCGTCGGCGAATGCGTGCAGCAGCACCGTGGCCAGGTCGTGGTTGACAACAGGCACGCAGTACTGCGGACGCCGCCCGTAGGCCCCTTCGAACTGGTCGAGGAAACGCTGGCCGACGAGGTTTCCTTCGTCGTACTGGTCGAGGCCGGTCCAGCCAAGGATCGCGTTCCACAGTACGGGGCTGACCCAGGCGGTCTGAAACGCCGTGCCCATGAACCGCGGCGGGTCCCAGCCCAGCGCCTCCAGTGCCGGGTTGACCTGAACCACGCCGAAGCCGAAGCCGCAGTGCACGAGCGCCGTCGGCTTCGCCTGGTACACCTTGCGGACTGCGGCTCCGACGTCCTGCGCTGTCTGGGCGATCCGCTCCTCGGCGACGATCCGGATGCTCTGAGCGACACACGCCCGGCGAAAGTTCCTGATGTAGGAATCGCCGATGAGCGACTGCTCGACAAGGCAGCCCACCTCCGCATGCCCGCCCTGGGCCAGCAGCTGCGCCCAGAAGATCGGCTCGTCGGTCATGGACCCCTGCGGGAGCGCGAACGTCCACTCGCCCAGCCAGTCCTCGGAGCCCGCGACGCTGATCGCCGGGACGTGGAACCGTTGCTCGATCGCCTCCCGGGTGGGAACGCAGTTGTCGCTGATGACCGGCCCAAAGACGGCGAGGCAGCCTTCGTCGACCAGTTCGCCGTAGGCGTCGATCACCGCCTTGACTGATCCCTTGGGCAGCCCCTCGACCTCCCGGAGAATGATCTCCACCGGCCGGTCGATGATTCCCTGTTTGAGGCCCTCGCTGAACACAAGCTCGAAGGACTGCCGCAGGTTGTCCCGCCGTTCCTGCGGATAGTCATCCGGATGCAAGAAATCGAAGAGGTAACCGAGCTTGATCGGCTCGGCACGGCTCTCATAGGACATCAGCTGTCTCCTCCCGCGCGGGCAGGGCCGGCCCTGCCCGCTGGAACCCTGTTGGTGCTGGCCCCGGAACCAGCGGCGTCATCACGCCGGGATGGAACATCAGCTCCCGGCCGAAGCAGTGGCCGCGGAGCCGCCGGCCCGCCGCGGGCCTCGGCGAGCCGGCCGCGACGGCATGACGGCGTCGGTCTCGGGGGTCCGGTGGGACGGTCGAGGCCGCTCACTCCGGCCAGGCGACGGACTTGGTCTCCAGGTGCTGTGCGAAGCCCTCGATGCCGTTCTGGCGTCCGAGGCCGCTGTGTTTGTAGCCACCGAAGGGCATGTCCGGGCCGTGGGCCGCGCCGCCGTTAACGCTGATCATCCCGCCGCGGAGACGGCGGGCGACGGCGATGGCGCGGTCCCGCGAGCCGAACACGTTGCCGGCCAGGCCATAGACGCTGTCGTTGGCGATCCGGACGGCCTCGTCGTCGCCTTCGTAGGCGAGCAGGCAGAGCACCGGCCCGAAGATCTCCTCCCGGGCGACGGTCATGTCGTTGTCGACGTCCACGAACAGCGTCGGCTCGACATACCAGCCCTTCGGCTGGCCGGCCGGCCAGCTGCCGCCGACCGCGAGGGTGGCTCCCTCGGCCGTGCCCTTCTCGATGTATCCGAGCACCCGGTCGCGCTGCCGGGCCGAGATCAACGGGCCCATGAGGACGTCCGCGCGCTGCGGGTCCCCGTAGCGCACCCCCGCGAACAATCCGCGCAGCTTCGCCGCGGCTTCGTCGTGGCGGTGCCGGGGCACGAGCATCCGGGTGCCCGCCGCGCAGGCCTGCCCCGCGTGGTAGCAGACAGACAACCCGGACAGCAGCGCGGTGTCGAAGTCCGCGTCATCGAGCAAGATCGTGGCTGACTTTCCCCCGAGCTCCAGGAAGATGCGCTTCATCGTCGCCGCGCCCTTCTCCGCGATGCGCCTGCCGACCTGGGTCGAGCCGGTGAAGGAGATCATGTCGACCTGTGGCGAGAGGGTGAGCTCCTCACCTACGAGGTGGTCGGACGACGTGACGACGTTCACGACCCCGGCGGGGAAATCCGTCCGTTCGGCGATGATCCGGCCCAGCAGCGTGGCGTTCCACGGCGTGTCGGGAGCGGGTTTGAGCACCACGGTGTTGCCCGCGGCCAACGCCGGGCCGATCTTGTTGATGGTCAATTCGAACGGGTAGTTCCACGGGACGATGGCGCCGACGACACCAACGGGCTCCTTCCAGATGCGTCGGCGGTTCGGCCTGCCATGGTGGTCCTTCCCGTCGGGCAGCTCGATCTCCCACGGGAACTCGTCGAGGAGCTTGGCCGCGTAGCGCAGCGCCGCGTCGACCGGCCAGTCGACCTGCGGTCCGTGGGTAGTCATCCGTGGACAGCCGACCTCGAGAATCAGCTGCTCCCGCAGTTGTTCGCGTTCGTCCTCGAGCGCGGACTGAAGCTGCTCGAGACAGCGCTTGCGCAGCGCGCGGTTCGTCGACCAGTCGGACGTGTCGAAGGAACGCCGGGCCGCGGCGATGGCGCGCCGCATCTCGGCCGCGGACGCGTCGCCGACTTGGCCGATCTCCTCTTCCGTCGCCGGGTTGATGTTCGCGAATCTCCGCCCGTCGTCGGCCTCGACGAGCCCGCCGTCGATGAGCATGCGGTGTTCGGGATGAACTGCGGGCGTGGCCATGCCTGTCTCCTCGAGGCTGTTGCGCAAAACGTTCGGGGTGCCGCCGGAGTGGCGGGCGCCGGTACTCGCGTCCCGCCGGGCTAACGGATCGCCGACCACGTGACCGGCATCTCGAGGAACCCCTGGACCATGTTGTGATGATTGCGGCGCAGCGTCGCCGGATCGGCCGCCAGCTCAAGACCCTCAAAGCGGGCGAGGATCACGTCAAAGATCACTCGGGCTTCGACACGGGCGAGGTTCGCGCCGAGACAGAAGTGAGGGCCGCCGCCGCCGAACGCGATGTGGTCGTTGGGTGACCGGGTGATGTCGAGGTCGTCTGGAGCGTCGAAGGTCCGCTCATCACGGTTCGCCGACGGATAGCACAGCATCACCCGGTCGCCCGCCGGGATTGCCACACCGCCGATGCTGGTATCGACGCGCGCCTGCCGGCAGAAGTACATCAACGGCGACGTGAACCGAAGCAGCTCCTCGATCGCCGAGGGCAGGAGGCTGGCGCTGTCGCGAAGCCGTTCAAACTCGTGCTGGTGCTGTAGCAGCGCCGCGGTGCCGGACACGACGAGGTTCCTTGTCGTGTCGGCGCCGCCGCTGGACAGCAGCAGGAAGAAGTAGCCGAGCTGGTGGTAGGTCAACCGCCCGCCGCGGACTTCGGCCGTCGCGAGGATCGACAGCAGGTCGTCCTGGGGAGCATCCCGTCGCAGGCCGCCGAGGTGCTCGGCGTACTCGAAGAGCTCCTCGATCGCGCGGGCCGACTCGGCGGGGGTCACCGCCGGGTCGAATCCCGCGAGCCGCTCCGACCACTCGAAGACCATCATCCGGTCGGACTCCGGAATCCCGATGAGGTCGCCGATCACGTGCAGCGGGAGCCACATCGCGAGGTCGCCCACCAGATCGGCGCCGGTGCGCCCCCGGAGTGAATCGGTGATCGACTCCATCCGCTGGCGGAGCCGGTCTTCCAGCTCGCCGACGCGTCGCGGCGTGAAGGCTCTGCTGACCAGCCGCCGCATCTCCGTGTGGTCCGTGCCGTCGAGGTCCAGGAGAAAGGACAGCTCCGGCTCGGCCGGCCGGCCGGGAGCCGTGTGGATGAACGGGCTCGGCGCGTTGGACCAAGTCGCCGAGTCCCGCGACACGGCCTGCACATCGGCATGCCGGGCCACGGCCCAGTACCCGCCCGCATAGCCCGGATGCTCGTGATGGGAGACCGGGGCCTCGTCCCGTAAGCGGCGGAAGAGCTCGTATGGATACCCGCTGTCATAGAGCCTCGGGTCATGTAGCCCCGGTCTGCTGTCTACCCTCGCCACGCGTCCTCCTCTCGTGCGAACCAACCTGTCGCCACGACCTGGAGACTGCCGTCCACCTGATCATCCCTGTTCACCTGACCAGTCCGGGCCGAGCGCACAGGGAATTTTTAGCCGTACGGCTAGCAAATGTCCAGCAGGCCGGCTAGCGTTCAGGATGTGGGAGAGGCTCAGGCGGCCATCGCCAGCGGCCGGAAATCCTTGCGGTCACGCATCCTGGTGACCGCCAGCGATCTGATTGCCGAGCACGGCGTCGACGGAACGTCGCTGCAGATGATCGCCGATAAGCTGGGCGTGGCAAAGGCCGCGGTTTACTATTACTACAAGACCAAGGACGCCATCGTCGCCGCTGCCTGCGCGGGCGCGTTCGCCGAGTTCTATGCGGCCATCGACGAGGCGGAGGAGATCGAAGCCGCCCGGTCGCGGGCGGACGCGCTCGAGGTGCTGATTCCCCGCCTGGTCGGGCTCGCCGTCGAGGGGCGGCGGACCTTCACCAGAATCCACCTCGACCCGGTCATCGTCCGCCTCGTGGCGCAGGACGAACAGCTGCGGACGCTGCGCCGCCGCTTTGACCGGCTGGTCGCGGGTGGCGAGGCTGGCGCCGAGGGCCTCGTCCGCGGAGCGGTCGTGGTGGCCGCGATCGTGAGCGCCGTCGCCCAGCAGTCCGTCAGCGAACTCGACGACGAGGCCCTCATCCTGCACCTGACGCGAATCCTCGGTGAGGTCGTCGCGCCGACCCTCGGGGAGCACTGACCTGCCCGGTCGCCGGGCAAACGCGCGTACGAGGCACCCTGACGCGAAGGAGAAGTGAGCAACGTGGAAGCCGAGCAAGGGGACACGATGGCAGACCTGTTCCGTTACGACGGCAAGCGCACGCTCGTGGTGGGCTGTTCCTCCGGTATGGGCGCGGCGACCGTTCGCATCGTCCAGCGTCTCGGTGGGGAGGTTCACGGAGTCGACTACAAGAAGCCCGATGCCGACCTCGCCAGCTTTACCAGCTGTGATCTCCGGAATCCAGGTGAGATCGACGCGTGGCTTGCCTCGCTGGAGGGTCCTTTCCATGCCGTCTTCTACTGCGCCGGGTTGCCGATGACCCACCCGGCCCTCGACGTCATGAAAGTCAACTTCGCGGCTATGCGAGCCGTAGTGGACGGTGTGGGGCCACTGGTCCCCGGTGGTGGCGCGATCGCCGTTATTTCCTCGGTCGCGGGACTGCAGTTCCAGCGGAACCTGACCCCGATAAACGAGCTTTTAGAGACCGGCGGTTTCGGCGGGGCGATGTCCTGGTGCGAAAGCCACCTCGACACCGTCGGTGACGGCTACACCTTCTCGAAGGAGGCGATCATCGTATACACGATGACGCGTGCCCTTCATTTCGTGGATGCTGGTGTTCGGTTGAACTGCCTCAGTCCAGGGCAGACGGTGACCCCGATGATGCCTGATTTCGAAAAGGTCGCCGGTGTCGACTTCATGCGGGCCTTCGAGGGGCCGATGCACCGCAAGGCGCGGCCCGAGGAGATGGGCTGGCCATTGGCGTTCCTCAACAGCGACGCCGCGAGCTACATCACCGGGCTGAACCTCGTCGTCGATGGCGGGTTCGGGCCGGGAGTCCTGACCGGAGCGATCGACGTCCACGCGCTCCTGGCCGCCAGGAAGTGAGTCGGGCCCAGCGTTCCGGCGACGGACAGCGCGGCCTCGGCGGCGGGGGGTCACCGGAAGCCTCGATGGCCCACCCGTAATGATCACACTCTCGACTCGCAAGATCACAACGCCGCTGGTCGAGGAACTGCGGCTGGTGCTGGCGGCGCATCCGGGGACGACCCCGGTGCACCTGCGCCTCGAAGGCCCCAGCACACCCACCTGCTGCGGCTCGAACCGCAGGTGCAGCGGTGCAGCGCGCTGTTCGCGGACCTCAAGAGCGCGGTCGGGGCGAAGGCGATTTCCGCGTGACCGGCGGGGCAGGGACAGGGGCAGTCCTGGGTACCCGCGGCCCGTCGACGCCGACGCGGCGTTCCCGCGGCGGCGGATGGCGATCTTGGCTGGACGCTCCCTGGGCCTTGACTGCGGGGACGGCATACGAGAGCCTCGGGCCGGCCCGGCGGCTCACTACCGCATAGCCGGCGTCATCCCCACGCGTAGGAGGTGGCATGACGTATCGCGTCGTGCATTGTGGAACCGGCCGTATCGGCGTGGCCGGGCTGAAAGGTGTCCTGAACCACCCCGACCTGGAGCTGGTCGGCCAGTACGTATGGTCGCCCGGGAAGGTCGGAGTCGATGCCGGCGCGTTATGCGGCATGCCAGACACCGGCGTCCGGGCGACCAACGACTGGGACGAGCTGTTCGCGCTGAACGCCGACTGCCTGTCCTACTTCGGGGACACCGTGGGGCGCGAGATGCAGAGCGTCCAGGATGTGTGCCGCTTCCTCGAACGCGGCACCAACGCGGTGACGATCTCGGTGCTGCCCTGGGCATACCCGCCACAGATGCCGCCGGAGTTCGGGAAGCCGGCGCTCGAAGCCTGCGAGAAGGGCAACAGCACCGCGTTCTTCACCGGCATCGACCCGGGCTGGGCCACCACTGACCTTGCCATCGCCGCGCTGGCCTGCGCCGACCGGGTCGACTGCGTGCGGGTGCAGGAGGTCGGCTGGTGGGGCAGCTACACAGCCGAGCTCGCCAGCCGGGAGTACTTCGGGTTCGGTAAGCCGCTGGACAACGAGCCCCTCCTGATCACCGGCGGGTTCCTCAAGCATGCGTGGGGACCGACCTTGATGCACATCGCCGACGTGCTGGACGTCGAGATCGAAGACTGGAACGTGGTCTTCGAGTCCGGCAGCGTCGACCACGACGTCGAGACCGGCTTCGGCATTGTGGAGGCTGGGACCGCCTCGGTGGTCTATTTCCAGCTCCAGGCCCTGTCCGGCGGCCGGCCGATCGCGATCGCCGAGCACTCCGACCGGGTCGCCCGCGACGCCGGGCCGCAGTTCCCGGCCCCCAACGGTCCTGGCGATCTCTCGTACCGCATCGTGGTGGAGGGCAGCCCGAGCTACACGCTGGAGCTCAACTTCGACGGTGAGGATGGCCGGCTGATGACCGCGCAGACGGCGATCAACGCGATCCCCGCCGTCTGCGCGGCCACGCCGGGGCTCAAGGGGCCACTCGACCTCCCCCGTTACTACACCCGCAACGCCCGGCGGGCCTGACGCGGAAGGAACGGACACTTCACCGGCCCGGTGTAGTGCTGGTACGAGCCCGAGCCGGTCACCTTCGCCCCCGCTGGCGCGCCGACGGCCTGCGCGCGGCGAGGGAGAGCGCGGCACTACGGAGCGTGGAAATGTTGGTTGGCCCCGACGCAGGGTAGGGCAAGGTCGTCAGATCTTGGAGGCCAGCGGCAGGGTCACCCACCCCGGCCCCGCACGGCCCCACGCCCGCGCACGCCAGGAAGGGACACCGATGAGTACCACGATCAAGGACCGGCTCTCGCACGTCACCGAGGCGGTCCCGGTGAGCGGGATTCCCGGTGCGGCGCGCTCCGCCGCCGACCGTGCCGGGCACGCCGCCGCCGACGCCACGGTGAAGGCCGGCCACGGGGCGGCTCAGGCGGGACGCACCGCCGCTGCCGCCACCCGGGATGCCGGCAGCGCGCTGGCCAGCAAGGTGCCCGGCACCTCGGGCACCGGTGTCGACGCGGCCAGCCGGCAGGCCAGCAGGACGACGAAGGTCCCGGCCCGTACGGCGGTCAGGATGGTGTCCAACGCCGCGGCCGTCTCCGGCCGCACCGCCCGGCGGATCGAGAAGGCGCGCGGCGCGGCGGAGCTCTCGGCCGAGCACGCCCGCGGGGCGACCGAGCCGCGGGTCGAGAAGGCCCGGTCCGGCCGGGCCATCCGGTCCGAGCAGAAGGCCCAGGAGCGGGCCGACAAGGCCAGGCGGATGCTGGAGACCCGGCTCGCGAAGGCCGAGGGGAAGCTGGCCCGGGCGCACCGGCGGCGCCGCCGCGGCCTGGTCACGGTGCTGCTGGTCGGCGGCGGCGCGGCGGCCGCCGTCGCGGCCCGCAGGTACCGCCCCGGCCCCGGCCAGCAGGACGATGCAGGCATCGGTTACGACGAGGAGCTGACCCGCTCGGCACCGCCGGCGGTCGCCCGCACGGAATCGCCGGCTAGCACCGGCTTCCCGGCGTCGACGAGCCTGGAGGCCGCCTCGGACGTCATGGCCGGACGGATGGACCAGATGCCCGGCGTCGACTCCTCGCGACGCCATGGCTGACCGGGCCGCCTGAGACCGCGCCGGCCCGTGAGCCCGTCACGGTCAGTCAGGTCCGGCGTCGCGCTGCCCCCGCACGACCGCCTCGCGGCCCAGCCGGGCGACCGCCTGCTGGCCGAGCCCAGCCGGAGTCACGAGCGCTCGGATTTGCGCACCGAGTGGTCTGGCTCCGCGGCGCCTCGGCTCGGCTCGTTTTCTTCATCCTCGACGTAGCCGTCCAGCGAGCAGATCGTCGAGGAGATCAGCTTGGCCATACCTACCTCCAGCCAGCGTCGCGGTTCAGAGCCAACCAGCGGTGGCCATGGGTCAGCCGCCACCCCCTGAGACCGCGACGCAGCGCGGGACTCATCGGAACGAGGGCAAACCTCTACGCGGTGCGCCGCGGCCGGGAGGTCATCGCCCACCTGAACCGCCATGCCGGCAGCGGCCAGGTTCGGACGCCGGTCAGGCGATCGCGAGGATCTCGCCATTCGGGATCGTGATCGACGCTCCCGGCGTCGCCGCCCACACCCGCCACGCCCGCGAGATCCGTTCCAGGTCGTCCTGGCCGGCCAGCCCATGCGCCAGTGCCTGGCCGGCCATGTCCGAGCGCAGAATCCGGTCGGCCCACATCTCGCCCCACCAACGCCGGTCGGCGTCGGACTCATACACCCAGTCACTGGTCGTGGCCGTGACCT
Organism: Pseudofrankia sp. DC12; assembly: GCF_000966285.1. Taxonomy (NCBI): domain Bacteria; kingdom Bacillati; phylum Actinomycetota; class Actinomycetes; order Frankiales; family Frankiaceae; genus Pseudofrankia; species Pseudofrankia sp. DC12. The sequence continues at coordinate 4,948,852 of NZ_KQ031391.1, read as the reverse complement.
CGGCGTAGCCGGCCTCCCGGGCCCAGCCGGCGAGGTGACGCCCCGCGTCCGGCTCGCCGCCGTTGGCACGGGCAGTGCGCAGGTACAGGTCGAGCCATTCGTCGAGTTCGGGGGGACGCGGCGTCCAGCTGAAGTCGCCGTAGCTGCCGTCGCGGGCGGCGACGACCCCGCCCGGCCGGCTCACCCGACGCATCTCACGCAGTGCCAGCACCGGGTCGGCCACGTGCTGGAGGACCTGGTGCGCGTGCACGGCGTCGAAAGAACCATCGGGAAACCGCAGCGCGTGGACGTCCGCGACGACGAAGGTGATGTTCTGAGTGCCGCGGCGTGCCGCCTCCGCCCTGCTCAGGTCGAGCGCGGACTCGCTGACCTCTACCGCGGTCACGTGCCCCGGCGCGACACGCTCGGCCAGGTCGACGGTGATCGTGCCAGGCCCGGCGCCCACGTCGAGCAGGGTCATCCCGGGCCGCAGCCTCGGCAGCAGGTACGCCGCCGAGTTCTCGGCCGTCCGCCAGCGGTGCGAGCGCAGCACCGACTCATGGTGGCCGTGCGTGTAGGTGTTGGCCGGAGTCACCATCCCGTCCGCCTTCCCGTGCCCATCGAACTACCCCGCTCCCGGACGAGAATCATCCTACATCACGAGACTGTCGTCTCATTATATGGGACAGAGGGTCGGCTCGGCCAACGATCTGACCTCGCGCGGTGTCGCCGAGGAGGTCCCCGACTACTTCGGCGTCGGCGGCGCGAAGGGTGACGTGCTGGAGACGCGGCCGGCAGAGCTGAACGTCTTCAAGCACTGACCGAGAGGCGATTCGAGGCAGAGAGTGCCCCGGCCACCGGCCGACTTCTGGCCGCGAGACCAGATCCGTGCCGGTGAGGCGGAGATCGAGCAGGATTTGGCGCACCGTCCCGTGTCGGCGACGTCAGCAGTCGTCGGCGCTCAGCGTGGCGGCGATGCCGTCGAGGAGCCAGGTGAGGCCGTCGAAGAAGCGGCGCTCGGCGGCGTCGGTCTCGAACTCATGGACGCGGATCACCGAGTCGATGCCGAACTCGGCGATGTGCGGATACTCGCCCGTCTCGACCAGCCGGCGCAGGTAGCCCTCGGCCCCGCGCAGCTTCGAGTGACCAGCCGGTTTCATCCCCGCCGGCCCCGTCACATCGGCCTGGTCAGCGGTCGAAGCGGCACCCGACGCGGGAATCTCGTCGAACGCGGGACGTCGGCTGGCAATCTCCCGGACGACCTGGCCAACCGTGTAGGTGTCGACAGCGAACAAGATTGCGATCTTGCGCTCTCGGTCGATATCCAGGCTGGAGAGGGCCGCGAGGGACTGTTCGAAGTTGCGCAGTGCGTTCGGGCTGAGGGCGGCGCGGGTGGCGGCCACCGAAAGCATCCACGGGTGACGGCGGGCTCCGGCCCGGACATGGATCGAAATGAGGCGAAGCGCATCCCGCCAGTCCGTCGGCAGCTGGCCCGGGACCAGGCATTCGCCGATCGCCTCGTTGACCATGAGGTCGATCAGGTCCTGCTTGCGGCCGATATGGGAGTACAGACTCATAGGCCGCGCACCGAGCACCCCGGCGACCCGTCGGATCGAGACCGCGTCGATGCCCTCGGCGTCGGCGAGCTCCAACGCCGTGGCGACGATCGCCTCCCGCGTCAGCGACGCCGGCCGTCCTGCGGGCTCCGGCCGGAACCACAATGAACCGAGCGCCTCGTCGCCGGAGGGGTCGAGCGCGCCCGGCGCGGACGTGGGCGAGCCCGACGGGACACCGCGCCGACGGCGCCGGCCATGCCAGTCCAACAGCGCCCGCGCGTCGTCGCCCGCGCGCCGGCTGGCCGCCGGCCGGCCGGCGGTGCCCGTCCCCCGCGGCCGGCCGGCCCTGTTCCCGCCGGTCCCCGCCGCGGTAGGCAGGTCCGGGTCGGGTGGGCCGCCTACTGGCCCGGTCAGGTCGGCGGAGCGGCCGAACGACACCGGTCCACTCGGCTGTCCAGGCTGGTCGAGCGGGTGGGAACCGACCATGCCGGCGACCGGGTCTGACCCGGCCGTGGCGGCAGGCGGCGTGCGGGGCTGGTCCGCGTGGCCTCGCATCCTCCAAGGATACGGAGCCGGCTCGCCGGCGTCCGGCTTCCGTCGGTCCGCGTGGCCCAGCTCGGGCCACCCGCCGGATGGCCCACCGGCCCACCCGGCGAGCCACAGTTGATACACCGTATCGGCTAGCGATACGCTGTATCGGTCCGCTCGGCCAGGGCCGGCCCTCCCCGCTCGCCAGCAACTCGCACCGCAGAACGCGCACGGCAGCAAACCCGCGTGGCAGCACACCCTCACAGGCAGCAGAGCCTGCCCGGTCAGCAGGCCACCGGCGGGCAGAATCCGCTATCCGGCAGCTGTGGCGCGGGCGGACATTGGCAACCGGCTCAGCAGAGCACCGGCCTGAGACCGCCCGGCACCGATCAGGTTCCAACACCGCCCGGCCCGCCGACAGCGACGGCAGAGGCGCCCCGCCCCACGGAGAGGCCCGATGAGCTCGCCACCACCCGAGACACCAGTGCCAGCCCAGAGCGTGGCAACCGAGGATCCGGCCGCCGTAGCCGCCGTGGCCGGGTCCCCCCCGAAGTCAGACAAGCTCGACCCGGCGCTTGTCCGGCTGGCTCTCGTCATCCTGGTCGGCGTCGTGGCTGTGCAGCTTGACGCGACGATCACCTCGGTCGCCATCGACACGCTGGGACGCAAGTTCAACGTCGGCGTCTCGACGATCCAGTGGGTCTCGACGGGGTACTTGCTGGCGCTGGCGATGGTGATCCCGCTGACCGGCTGGTCGGTGGAGCGGTTCGGCGGCAAGCGGATGTGGATCCTGTCGCTGGCGCTGTTCCTGGTCGGTTCGACGCTGTGCGGACTGGCCTGGTCGGCAGGAAGCCTGATCGGGTTCCGCATTCTGCAGGGCCTGGGTGGCGGCCTGTTGTTGCCGCTGATGCAGACGATCCTCGCGCAGGCCGCGGGACCGTCTCAGCTGCCCAAGCTGATGGCGGCGATCTCCGTTCCCGCGATCCTGACCCCGATTCTCGGCCCGGTCATCGGTGGCGTGATCATCGACAGCATCAGCTGGCAGTGGATCTTCCTGATCAACATTCCGGTGTGCATCGTCGCGATCATCCTGGCGTTCCGGGTACTGCCAGACAGCCGGCAGGAGGAACGACATCCACTCGACGTCCTGGGACTGACGCTGCTCTCCCCCGGTCTCGCCATCGCCGTGTACGGATTCTCGGAGGCCGGCAGCAAGGGCAACTTCGCGCACACCCAGGTTCTCGTCCCGCTGCTCATCGGCGTCGCGCTGCTCGCCCTGTTCGTCCTGCACGCTCTGCACACCCGAGCGGAGCCGATCATCGACCTTCGCCTGTTGCGCAACCATGCCTTCCTCGGCTCGACCGGGCTGATGTTCCTGTTCGGCATGTCGTTGTACGGCGCCATGTTCCTGACGCCGCTGTTCGAACAGGTCGTTCGCGGCCGGGACGCGACCGGGGCCGGCCTGCTGCTCGCCCCGCAGGGCCTCGGGATGGGGATCGGGCTGATCCTTGTCGCACCCAGGGCGAACCGGCTGTCGGCCCGCGGGATGGTGACCGTCGGGCTGGTGCTCACCGCGCTGGGCTCGGTGGCCTACACCCAGGCGGGGCACAACCCGAGCGAGTGGCTGCTCGGCGCCTCCCTGGCGGTGCGGGGCGTCGGCATGGCGCTCGCGATGATTCCGACGATGACAGCGACCTACCACGGTCTGCGCCACGACCAGATCCCGCGGGCGACGACCACCTCGCGCATCCTGCAGCAGATCGGCGGCTCGATCGGCACGGCCGTTCTCGCGGTCGTCCTCGCCACCCAGATCCGCTCCCATTCGGGCGCGGGCGGAGTGGCAACGGCGGCCTCCGGCGGCGGGGATGGGCCTGCCTGGCTGGCCACCGCCTTCGGCACGACCTTCTGGCTGCCGGTGATCTTCTCGGTGCTTTCGGTTCCGCTGGCGTTCCTGATCCCGAAGCGGCTCGCCGGAGCCGAGGGCGACGGTCAGCCCGCAGCCGCCGCCGAAGCCGGTGCGACGCCCGCGCCACGCCCGTCCGAGGACACTGCATACCCCGCCGTCCTCGCGGACTAATGGCCCCAGCGAGGAACCGAAGCGGTGGGGCGGCCGACGGCTGTCGGCCGCCCCACCAGGGTTCCGGGCCAAGCCGACCTAACGCGGGGCCATCCGGATGGCGCCGTCGAGGCGGATGACCTCGCCGTTGAGCATCGGGTTGGCGACGATGTGCTCAACCAGGGCGGCGTACTCGTCCGGGTCGCCCAGCCGGCTGGGATGCGGGGTCTGGCTGCCCAGCGACTCCTGAGCGGCCTCCGGCAGGCTCGCCAGCAGCGGCGTCTTGAACAGGCCGGGAGCGATGGTCACCACCCGGATCAGCTTGTCAGCGAGGTCGCGGGCGATCGGCAGCGTCATGCCGACGATTCCGCCCTTGGACGCCGAGTAGGCGGCCTGACCGATCTGACCGTCGAACGCGGCGACCGACGCCGTGTTGACGATGACTCCGCGCTCGTTGCCCGGAAGCGGCTCAGCTCGGGCGATCCGCTCCGCGCCCAGGCGCAGCACGTTGAACGACCCGACCAGGTTGACGTTGATCACCTTGGCGAAGGCCTCCAGCGGGTGCACGCCACTACGCCCGAGCACCCGGGTCGGCGGCCCGATGCCCGCGCAGTTGACCACCACCCGCAGCGCGCCCAGTTCCTCGGCCAGGTCGAGGGCCGCAGTGACCGCGGCGGCGTCGGTGACGTCCGCCGGGGCGAACCGGGCCCGCTCGCCGATCTCGGTCGCGGCCTTCTCGCCCGCGCTGGCCGGCAGGTCGAGCAGGACGACGCTCGCGCCAGCCTTGTGCAACCGCTTGGCCGTCGCCAGGCCCAGCCCCGACGCGCCGCCGGTGACGACCGCTGTCGCGCCCGCTATCTCCACGTGCTCCGCCTTCCGTGCCTCCGATGGCCTCGTGCGTCGCCACGAGCCTCGACCATTCTGATAAGCACTCACTCGCAAAGCTTGGGGACGTCGCCAACCAGCGCCGACCTCGCCCGTCACCAGCCGCGAAGGCCACCCGCAGGGCGCCGCCCGGCGACCAGTCCAACCCAGTTCAGCCAGGTCGGGTCAGGAGGACAACCCGGGCACCTCCGCCGAACCAGCGGAAACCGCCGAAGCGCCGAGCCAGTCGGCGAGGACCGCCTCGGTGTCGCCACCCGTCACCGGCGGCGAAGACGGCACGGCCGCCACGGTCCGGGAGAACCGGGGCGCGGGCGCCGGCTGCCGGACGCCGTCGAGCGTCATCAGCGTGCCCCGCGCGACCAGGTGCGGATGCGTCGTGGCCTCGGCGAACGTCAGCACCGGGGTGACGCAGGCGTCGGTGCCGTCGAACACGGCTGCCCATTCGTCCCTGGTCCTGGTCAGGAACGTCGCCGCGAGCCGGGCGCGCAGTGCGGGCCAGCCCGCGCGGTCGTTCTGCCCCGGCAGCCCGGCGTCGCCGGCGAGGCCGAGGCCCGCGAGCAGCGCGGCGTAGAACTGCGGCTCGATCGCGCCGACCGCGACGTGCCGGCCGTCGGCGCACACGTAGGTGTCGTAGTAGGGCGCGCCACCGTCCAGGACGTTGGTGCCGCGCTCGTCGGACCAGAAGCCGGTGGCCCGCCAGGCCCACATCATCTGCGCGAGCACGCTGGCGCCGTCGACCATCGCCGCGTCGACGACCTGGCCCGCGCCCGAACGCTCCCGCTCCCACAGCGCCGCGAGGATGCCGGTGAGCAGGAACATCGAGCCGCCGCCGAAGTCGCCGACGAGGTTGAGCGGGACGACCGGCTTGCCGTCCTTCGGCCCGATCGCGTGCAGCACGCCCGTGACGGAGATGTAGTTCAGGTCGTGGCCGGCCGTGTGCGCCCACGGGCCGTCCTGGCCCCAGCCGGTCATCCGGCCGTAGACCAGGCGCGGGTTACGGCCCAGGCACACGTCGGGCCCGACGCCGAGCCGTTCGGCCACTCCGGGGCGGTAGCCCTCGATCAGCACGTCGGCCCGCTCGACCAGGGCGAGCAGCCGTTCCTTGCCGGCGGCGTCCTTGAGGTCGAGGGCCACGGAGCGCCGGCCGCGCAGCAGGTGGTCACCGGTGGCCGGGGCGCCGGGGATCGCGCCGCCGGTCGCCGGCCGCTCCACCCGGACCACGTCGGCGCCGAGGTCGGCGAGCACCATCGCGGCATGCGGGCCCGGCCCGATCCCGGCGAGCTCGACCACCCGCAGCCCGGCGAGCGGACCCGTCGGGTGTGCGGCGGCAGACGTCATCGGCCGTCACTCCTTCTCCACACCACGCTCGTGGCGGCCCCGGTGGGCGGCCCGGTCCCGCCCGGTGTCGGATCAGGCCCACGGCAAGCTGTTTCACCGGCCGCTCAACGGTCTACCCGCCCGCCCGCACCCGCGTCCACTGTTCGACCGGCGCCGCGGGCTCAGTCGTACAGCTCGCCGCGGTCGGCGCGCTCGACGAGGGAGGCCGGCGGCGCGAACCGCTCGCCGTACCTGGTCGCCAGCTCGCCGGCGCGGGCGACGAAGCCGGCCGGGCCGCCGGCGAAGCCGTTGACGTAGCCGAGCACGCCGCCGGTCCAGGCCGGGAACCCGGCGCCGGTGAGCGAGCCGATGTTGGTCTCCGCCACCGTGCGCACCACGCCGTCCGCCAGCGCCCGGGCCCCGGCCAGCGCCACCGCGACCAGCAGCCGTTCGACCAGCTCGTCGAACGCGATCCGCGCCGGGTCGAGCTTGCCGCCGAACCGGTCCCGCAGGCCTGGCCACAGGCCGGTCGGGCGCCCGTCGGCATAGTCGTAGAAACCGGCGCCACCGGGGCGTCCCGGCCGGCCGAGCTCGGCCATCCGGTCGAGCACCGCCGCCGCGCCGCCCGCGTCCTCGTCGGGCAGCGCGGCTCGGACGGCCGGCCCGGTCAGCTCGTCGAGCAGCCGCAGCGGGGATGACGGGAAGCCGGCCTGCGCGCCGGCCTGCTCGACCGACGCGGCTGGTATCCCGGCCCCGACCATCGCGGCTCCCTCGGCGGCGAACGCCCCGAGCAGCCGGCCGACGAACGAGCCGCCGAAGCCCCCGGCGGCGGCCTCATGCACGACGATCGGGGTCTTGCGCAGCTGGGTGACCAGGTCGATCGCCCGGGCCAGTGCGGCGTCGCCGGTCCGCCCGCCGACGACGATCTCGACGAGTGAAGTCCGGTCCGCCGGGCCGCCCAGCCACAGGCCGACGACATCGGACGCCTCGTCGGCGCCGGCCGGGTGCTGGTCCGCCAGCGGTGCGGCCGAGGCGACGCACAGCAGCGCGCCCGGCACGGCGGCCCGCGCCGCGGTCAGCGTGACGGCCGCGGCGGGACCGGCCGGGTCGGTCGCCTCGATGACGACGTCCGCGCCGGCCAGCGCGGCCTGGTCCGCGCTCGGCGTGATGCGGGCGAGCAGTGCCTCGCCGGCCGGTGGCCGGATGCTGCCCCGGCGCACCGCGTCGGCGACGATCCGCTCGGCGTAGCCCTTGCCCAGCGCGGCCGCCTCGGCCGTCGCGTCGGTGAGGACGACGTCGACCCCGGCCTTGGCGAGCGCGTACGCGAGCGCGGCGCCGGTAGGCCCGGCTCCGAGGACAGCGGCCGTCCGCGCGACGACCGGCGGCTGCCCGGCCGGCCGGACGGCCGTCCCGATCCGCCCGAGGTCGAAGTAGAAGGCCTTGATCATGTTCGTCGCCACCGGGCCGGTCACCAGCTCGGCGTAGTACCGCGACTCGATGACCGAGGCCGTCTCGACGTCGACCTGGGCGCCCTCGACCGCCGCGGCCAGGATCGCCGGCCCCGCCGGCGCGCCCTCGGCGGCGGCCTGGCGGCGCAGCCCGGCCGGCAGCGCCGGCAGCGCGGCGGCCAGTGCCGCCCCGCCGCCGGGAACCTGATAGCCCGGCACGTCCCAGCGGGCGGCCGCGTCCGGGTTCGCCTGAATCCAGGCCCGCGCGGCGGGCAGCAGCTCGTCCACGGAACCGACGAGCTCGTCGACGAGCCCGAGCGCGCGGGCCTGCGCCGGGCTGTACCGCTGGCCGTGCAGCAGCACGTTGACCAGCGCGCTGCGCACCCCGAGCAGCCGCACCGACCGGACGATCCCGCCGCCTGACGGCGCGAGCCCGAGCGTGACCTCGGGCAGGCCGAGCTGGGAGCCGGGCACGTCCGCCGCGATCCGGTAGTGACAGGCGAGGGCGATCTCCAGCCCCCCGCCGAGCGCGGCGCCGCCCAATGCCGCGACCACCGGGCGCCCGAGCGTCTCCAACCGGCGAAGCTGGTCCTTCACGGCGGTGGCCGTCTCGAACGCGGCGAGCCGGTCCGCCGGGCCGAGCTGGACCAGCTCCCGCAGATCGGCCCCGGTGACGAACGTCTTCTTCGCCGACGTCACGACGACCCCGGTGATCGAGTCCCGGTGCCGTTCGAGGCGGCCGACGACGTCGCCCATCGACGCGCGGAACGCCGCGTTGGTGGTGTTCGCCGCGTGATCCGGGTCGTCGACGGTGAGCACGACGATCCCGTCGGCGTCCCGCTCCCAGCCGATCACGCCGATCCGGTCGGCAGCCGCCGCGGGGCCGTCCGGGTCGGGCCACTCCATCGGCGGCGGGACCGTCGGCCGCACGGGCGCTGACATCGGCTCGGGCATCGTCTCGTCTCCGGATCGCGAGGGGCTTGGGTCGGTCAGATCCGTTCGAGCAGCGTCGCCACGCCCATGCCCGCGGCCGCGGACAGCGCGACGACGGCCCGGCGGGCGCCGCGGCGGGACAGCTCGGCCACGGCGGTGGCGACCAGCATCGCGCCGGTCGCGCCCAGCGGGTGGCCCAGCGCGATCCCGCCGCCGTTGACGTTGAGCCGATCGTCCGGGACGTCGAGGTCGCGCTGGTAGGCGAGCGGGACGGCGGCGTAGGACTCGTCGACCTCGAAAAGGTCGACGTCGGCGACGCTCAGGCCGGTGCGGGCGAGAAGCTTGCGGGTCGCGGCCCCGGCGCCGGTGAGCGCGAGCGTCGGCTCCGCCCCCGCCGACGCGGACCCGACCACCCGGGCCAGTGGCCGCAGCCCCAGCTCGGCGCCGACCTCGGCGTCGCCGATCAGGACGAGCGCGGCCCCATCGGCCGCGCCGGCCGCGTTCCCGGCCGTGTGGACGTGCTCGACCCGCTCCAACCAGTGGTAGCGCCGCAGCGCGACCGCGTCGAAGCCGGCCTGTTCGCCGGCCTGGGTGAACGCCGGCGCGAGCCGGGCGAGGAAGCCGGCGACGGCGTCGAGCCTCTCGGGCGCCACCTGTTCCCCCGGGCCGACGGGACCGACCCGTTCGTCGTGGTCAAGCACGGGCAGGCCGTGGTCACGCACCGGGACGACGGCCTGGTCGAACCGGCCGTCGGCCCAGGCGGCGGTGGCCCGCTGGCGCGAGCGGGCGGCGTAGGTGTCCAGATCCGTCCGGGTGAGGCCCGTGACGGTCGCCAGCAGGTCGGCGGCCACGCCCGGGGGGACGTAGTGGGTCAGGTAGTTCGTCGCCGGGTCGTTCGCCCAGGGGCCGCCGTCGACGCCTGCCGGCAGCCGGGACATCGACTCGACCCCGCCGGCGAGCAGCAGCGCGTCGCCGCCGGCGCGGACCCGGGCGGCGGCCAGGTTGACGGCCTCCAGGCCGGACGCGCCGATCCGGTTGACGACGAGGCCGCCGACATCGTCGGGCAGGCCCGCGACGAGCGCGGCAGCGCGGGCGAGGTCGCCGCCCTGGTCACCGAGCGGGGTGGCGACCCCGAGGACCAGGTCGTCGAGCCGGTCGAGGTCGAGCGTCGGGTTGCGCTCGCGGATCTCGCCGACCAGGCCCGCGACCAGGGACACCGGCTTGACGCCGTACAGCGCCCCGCCGGACCGGCCGCGCCCGCAGGGTGTACGGACCGCGGCGTAGACGACCGCCTCGGCGGCACCGGTCGTGGACATGACCGCGACGGTACCGCCCCGCCACCACCCACCGTCCGCCTGTGTCACCCAAGGCCAACAACGGGCCGGGTCACCCAAGGCCAACAACGGGCCGGGTCACCCAGAGCCAGCGCTTCGTGTGACCCGGAGCCAACAGCCGGCCGGGACACCTGAGGCCAGCGACGGCTGGGGCTACACGGCCGCACTGTTGGCCACGTCCTCGAGGAACGCGATCGTGTGGGCCGCGGCGGCGCGCCAGCTCGGGTCGGAAAGCACCTGGTGGCCACCGGGGACGGTCACCAGCTGGGCGCGCGGCGCGGTGCGGGTCGTCATCCGCACGACGGGCAGCGGGCTGACCTCGTCGTCGACGCCGTGCACGAGCAGGATCGGCAGGTCGGGCAGCGCCCGCGGCGGCGGCTCGGTCGGGACCTCGCCGGCGACGGGACGGTAGAGCAGCGGCAGTCCGAGCAGCACCAGCGCGTCGGGGCGCAGCGCCGGCGAGCCGGCGGCGGTGAGCGCGCGCAGCGCGCCGGTGTCCGAGCCGACCAGCGCGAACGGCCGGCCGGGGACCCGGCACTCGCCGAGGGCGAGCGTGCTGTCCTCGCCCGGCCCGAGGTAGGCCACCTCGTAGCCGTCGAGCGAGAGGCGGAAGGCGAGCTGCTCGAACATCTCCGCCGACTCGCCCCGGCCGGGCAGCACGACGACCGAGCCGCGCGGCTGGCCGGTCGGCTCGGCGCTGCGCCAGAGCCGGGCATGCCGGTCGCGGGCCTCGGCCTGGCCGGCCTGCGCCGGCGCGAACGCCGGCTCCTGGGCGGACCGGGCGGCCGGCACGGCCGGCACGGCCGGAATGAGCGTTGGGGTCATCGAACACTCCTGGTTTCTGGTAGTCCCGCGGCGGAGGCGACCCATGCCGGTCGCGGCGGCGTACGCGGGCCGCGGCCTCGTCCGAACCAGTGGGACGAGAACGCGGCGCGTGCACGCCGAAGTGGCCAGACACACAGTGCGACGGGCGACGGTACCCCGACCGCTCGGGGCGGATGACACGGGGGCACGTCTCGACGGTGCGCCCGGGAAACCTGGCCGCCGACACCACGGGGTAGCGCCAGGGCGAACTCCTGACGAAGAGAACGCCCTGCATCCGAGCGACCCGACAGGGCTACCAGGCGGCGCAGGGCGGCGTGTCAGGACGTCAACGGGTGTCGGGGCAGGACATCCAACAGGTCGCCGACGGTGGACAGGAGCGCGACCGCACGACGGCGGCCGGCACGCGGCCGAACGGCGGTCGGACGGTGGCGGAGGGCATACAGCAATGCTCACCAGTCTAGTGAAGAAAGTCAACGAGCCTCGTCGCGGCAGAGATCTTGGCGATACTTCCGCGAAACCTCGGTGAAACGTTAAAGCCCCGAGTCGAGACGGCGGACCCGACCGGGGATCACCCGAGGGCGCCCCGGGCGACCGCGAGGCCGTAGCGGCGAGCGCCGCTGGAGTACACCGCGCAGATCCCGGCCGGCACGACGGGATGCGGGCAGAAGTGCACGCCGTCGGGGGCCCGGACGGTGATCTGGCCGTCCGGGCCACACGGCTCCCCCGGGCCACACGGCAGGGACGGGACGAACCGGCCGGCCGCGGTCACCGCGAGGTCGGCCCGCACCACCCGGGTGTTCGGCGTCGCGGCGGCGATCGCGGCCCACAGCCGGCCGAGCTCGGTCCGCCCGGAGGCGTCGACCGTTTCGACCTTGCGGGCCGGTTCCTCGACCAACCGGACCGGGACCCCGGCGGACACCAGCTCATCGACCATCGTGGTCACGTCCGCGCGGTAGCCGGTGAGCAGGTCACGGCCGGCCATGCAGGCCGGCTCGTTGCCGGAGAAGGCGAGGATGGCGATGGTCGGCCGGAAGTCGCGGATCTGGCTCGGCACGTCGTCGACCCAGTCGCAGGGGGCGGTACCGCTCCAGGCGCGCAGGTCGATCGCGTGCACGCCCGCGTCCAGGGCCGCCTGCTTGAAGGGCACCTGCGACTCGACCATCAGCGAGTCCCCGTACACCAGCAGCCGTGGGTCCGCCGGCAGATAGCCGCGCAGCACGACCGCGGACGCGATCACAGCGACGATCACCACCAGCATCGCAACGGCCCGGCGCGACCACCGGGTCAGCTCGGCGCGACGGCGAGCCCGCAGCCCCGAGAGCGCACCGAGCAGCGCGAGCAGGTCGATCCCGGTCCGGCCCTGGTGGGTCGCCGAGCGAGTGCCAGCCGACCGGCTGGCACTGTCACGGCCCTGATCGCCGGGCTCCGGGGCCTGGCCGGGGCCGTCCGGGCATCCCGGCCGGTCGGAGCGGTCCTCGGGCGCCGGACGGTCGGCGCGCGGCGACCGCTTGTACTGCGCGGCGGGCAATGGCGCTCCTCGTACCGAAGGAAGGCTCTTCCACCCTTATCAACGCAGCCGCCGTGCAATCGGTTGAAATCTGTACGTGTCCTTTTGATGCTACTTTGCCGCGCGAGACAGCGACCCGCCTGGCCTGCGCCCACACGTAGGAGCCCGCGACCAGCGTTGTTCCCGACTGCGCGAGCACGTCGTGCCCCCGCCGGCAGCGATGCTGGCCAGCGCGGCAACGCCGAGGACAAACCCGCCCACGGCCCACGGCCCGCGGTGCCGGCGCCGAGCCCCGCGCGAAAGCGACCACGACCACGGCCACGGCCACGAGGAGCTGGACCGCGACAAGCGCGTAGGCGAGGTCGGCGACCAGCCGCTCCGATCTGAACTGGCTGTGTTCTCGCGACAGGTTGTCAATGCTGATCGCGAAGCCGATCACCGCGATCGCGAGGATGACCAGCCAGCTCCCGTTCCCCCAGAGCAGCGACGGAGTCCAAGCCTCGGCCTCCCGGCACCACCTGGGTGCCTGACCCTTCGACGACGGCTGGACGCCGCCGGGGGCCAGAAAGGTCCTGGACCGTCGGAGGCGCGGCGATCATCGAGCTGCGCGGTCAGCTGCGCGCAACCGTCGTCTCGGGCTGACGACGGGCGCGGCCCGCACCCAGCCTGGTCAGGATCGGGCGGGGTCGTCGTCGCCCAGCTGGCGGGCGTAGAGGTGGGCGTAGGCGCCGTCGCGGGCGAGCAGGTCGTCGTGGCTGCCGGACTCGACGACCCGTCCGTCCGCCATCACGTGGATGACGTCGGCGTCGACGATGGTCGACAGCCGGTGCGCGATCACCACCCGGGTGCGGCCGACGCCCAGGCGTGCGAGCGCCTCCTGCACGATCTGCTCGGTGACCGAGTCGAGCTGGGAGGTCGCCTCGTCGAGGACGAGCATCGGCGGGTCCGCGAGCAGCACCCGGGCCAGGGCCACCCGCTGGCGCTCGCCGCCGGAGAGCTGGTAGCCCCGCGCGCCGACGACCGTCGCCAGTCGCTTCGGCAGCTTCTCCAGCAACGAGCCGAGACCGGCGTCGAGCGCGGCCGCCTCCAGCTCCGCGTCGGTGGCGGCGATCCGGCCGTAGCGGATGTTCGCGGCGATCGTGTCGTGGAACATGTACGGGTCCTGCGGGACGACGCCGACGATCGAGCGCAGCCGCCGCCAGTCCATCGTCGCGAGGTCCTCGCCGTCGCAGCGGATCTGGCCGCGGGTGGCCAGATAGAGACCGGCGAGCAGACCGCCGAGCGTGCTCTTGCCGGCACCGCTCGCCCCGACGATCGCGGTCTTCGCGCCGGCGGCGGCGATGAGGTTCAGGTCGCGCAGGGCCCACTCCTGCTCGGCGCCCGCGGCGGCCTTGGCCGCGGCGGCGAGCTCGGCCTCCTCGCGCTGGTTCTCGGCAGCCTCGGCGCCCTGGACGTCCCACCAGCGCCGGCCGAGCTCACGGCCGGCCGCGGTCCAGTCGGACTTCGGGTCGCGTTCGTAGCGGAACCAGAGGTTCTCGATCCGGATCTCCGGCGCCGACCGCCAGGCCCGCGTGTAGCCGGTACCGGCCTGGCCCGGCTGCTCGGGCACCAGTGGTGGTCGCGCCGGCCTCCCCGCGGGGGCGAGCCGCCCGGTCCCGACGACCGGCAGGTCACGCACGTCCGGGTCGACGTCGAGCAGCCCGAAGACCCGCTCGAAGGCGACCCCGGCATCCAGCAGATCCGACCGGCTCTCGGCCAGCCCGGTCACCGGCCGGTAGGCGTACACGAGAGCGCTCGCGAAGGCGAGCAGCGTCCCGATCGTGGCCCGGTCGGTGCTGACCAGCCAGGAGCCGAAGCCGACGACGATGACGACCGCGACGGCGGAGCCGGCCGACGACATGAGCCCGGCACGGGCGTTCACCCGGTTGCGCCGCTGCGCGGTCCGGCGCATGCCTTCGGCGATCTCGGCGTAGCGGCTCGACTCGTGCTCGGTCCGGCCGAACAGCCGGATGTGCAGCGCGCCGGAGACGCCGGTCGTGTCGCTGATCTGGGCGAAGTGCTTCACCCGCAGCTTGATCAGCTCGACGGACAGGCTGCGGCCCTCCCGGCGCCCGACCGCCAGCAGGGCGAAGACCCCGGGCGCGAGCAGCAGGGAGACGGCGGCGAGCCGCCAGTCGAGGACGGCGATCGTGGCGACGCCGACGACCGCGCTGATCGCGGTCGTCACCGCGCGCGGCAGCACCATCGCGACCGCGGTCTCGATCTCGCCGGCGTCCTGGCCGAACAGGGTGAACAGGTCGCCCTGGCGCTGCCCAGGGAAGAAGGCGAACGGCACCCGCAACAGCTGGTCGTGCACCGCCTGCCCGGCGCGCTGCCCGACCAGCTCGCCGAGCCCCGAGCTGAGCACCGTGGAGATCGCGCTGGCGACGGCCTGCAACAGCGCGACGACGAGCAGCGCCGCGATCGAGATGATCAGCGCGAAGTTCCCGTGCGGCGCCGCGAGGCCGGTGTCGATAAGGTGCCGCAGGATGAACGGCGCGGCGGCGAAGGAGAGCGCGCCGGCGAGGTCCAGCACGATGATCGCGACGAGCCGCGGCCCCGCGTCGTCGAAGAACCGCACGCTGCGGCGCGCGGTCGTGCTCCCGGTGAGCCGGCCCAGCAGCCAGGCCGTCGCCCTTGGGATCGCGGGCACCCGCGGGCCGGCCGCCGCCCGCGGCCGCGCCGCCGACACCCCTGTCGGGTCCGACACCTCCGCCCGCGAGTCTTTGAAGTCTTCCGCCACAGGAACCACCACCCCCGTGCTAGGTCCACCTGACAACCGGAGAACCTAACTCGGGTATGTGACAGTTTTCGGCCCTTGGTCAGGCCGCGGCGAGCTGGCCGAGGACGGCTGGAAGCTCGCCGGTGTGCACGACGGTCAGGGACCGGGTGGCGCGGGTCAGCGCGACGTAGAGGTCGGCGAGGCCGCGGGTCGGCCCGGCGAGCAGCTCCGCCGGCTCGACCAGCAGGACGGCGTCGAACTCCAGGCCCTTGCTGTCGGCGACGCTCAGCACGGCCACCCGCGCGTCCAGCACGTCCGCGGCCGTCCCGTCCACGCTCCTGGCGGCGGCGCCGGTCCGGGAGCTCGCGCCGTTCCGGGCGGCGGCGTCGGGGTTCCCGGCGGCGCCGAGCAGCTCAGGGGCGACCCGCCACAGCGCGGCGCGCACCGCCGGCAGCGACGGCGGCGCTGTGATCACGGCGATCCGGCCCTCGCCGATCATCCCGGCCGTCCGGATCGTCTCCGCGACGACCGCGTCGACGAGAGCCGCCTCGGCCCGAGCCCGGTCGGCCTGGCCCCGGTCGGCCTGGCCCCGGTCGGCCCAGGCCCGGTCAGCCGGACCGCCGCCGAACTGCCGCTGGTCAGGCTGGCCGCCGGGCAGGCCGGCCCGGATCGCCAGCGGCTTCTCGCCGACCGAGCGGACCGACTCCGGCGGCGTCGCGCCGGGCACGGCCACCGCCAGCACGTCGGCGGCGACGTCCATGATCTCCCGGGGCGTGCGGTAGTTGACGGTGAGCCGCTCCACCCGGAACCGGTCCCCGACATGCGGGGCGAGGACCTTCGCCCAGCTCGTGGGGGCACCCGGGCGGGCCGCCTGGGCGAGGTCGCCGACGAGGGTGGCGCTGCGCGCCGGGCAGCGCCGCCACAGCAGGCGCCACAGCATCGGCGAGACCTCCTGCGCCTCGTCGACGATCAGATGGCCGAACGCCCACTCGCGGTCGGTCGCGCCGTGCTCGGCCGCGCTCGCCCGCCGGCGCGGGCCGCGCCAGCGGTCGGCGACGGTTTCGGCGTCGAGCTGGCCGGCGAGGCCCAGCATCTCCAGGACGTCCTCGGCGTAACGCATCTCGGCGGCGCGCTCGCGGGCGGCCCGTGCCTCGGCCGCCGCCCGGCTGCCCTCGTCCGGGTCACCGAGCAGCTCGGCCGCCTCGTCCAGCAACGGCACGTCCGCCACCGTCCACACCCGGCTGACCCGGCCAGCGCGCGCCGGTGCCGGCCGTTCGGCGGCCTCCAGCGCGCTGAACAGGTCCGCACCGCCGGTGCCGGCCGGCGCGGTGCCCGGGTCCCCCGGCCCGCCGGAGCTGGCCGGCCCGCCGCGGCGCAGCAAAGCCTGCTCGGCCGGGGTCAGGGTCCTGGCGACCGCCCGGGCGAGCAGGTTCGGGTCGGTGTAGAGCCGGTCCAGCAGCTGCGCCGGCGTGACCCGCGGCCACAGCGCGTCTAGCTCGCGGCGGACCACCGGGTCGCTCCAGAGGCCCTCGCGGACGTCGGCGCGCTCGTCGTCGTCGAGCAGCCCGCCGGAGATCTGCTTCACGACCTGGCTGGTGAGCTCGTCCAGCAGCTCGCGCAGGAACACCAGCCTGGCGCCGTTGTGCGGCCGGCGGCTGCGCCGGGCCCGGGTCCGGGCCCGGGCGACGGTGTCCCGGTCGAGCCGCAGCACCCGGTCATCGTCATGGAGGATCTCGATCGTCCGGCGCGGCAGCCGCTGGTGGTCGCGCACCGCGGCCGCGAGCACGGCGGCCATCCGTTCGTCGCCCTTGAGGACCGCCACCGCGACCGGGTCGGTGGCGGTCGCCGCGACGCCAGGGTAGAGCCGCCCGGGGGTCGCGAACACCACGCCGGTCTCGCCGAGGGACGGCAGCACCTGGTCGATGTAACGCAGGAAGACCGGGCTGGGGCCGACGATGAGGACGCCGGAGCGCTCCAGGCGGGCCCGCTCGGTGTAGAGCAGGTAGGCGGCCCGGTGCAGGGCGACCGCGGTCTTGCCGGTCCCCGGCCCACCGTCGACGACCAGCACCGACCGGGCGTCGGCCCGGATGATGCGGTCCTGTTCGGCCTGGAGCGTGGCGATGATGTCGCCCATCCGGCCGGTGCGCGGCGCGGACAGCGCGTCCAGCAGCATCGTGTCGCCGGTGGGCGCGTCGACGGCCGGGGCGGGGCCGTCGGCGTCCGGGGCCGGCCGGCCGGCCTCGCCAGGGCCGACGGAGAGCAGGTCGTCGGCGACGCCGGTTACCTCGCGGCCCTTGGTGCGCAGGTGGCGGCGGCGGGTCAGCCCGCGCGGGTCGGCGAGCGTCGCCTGGTAGAAGGCCGTGGCGACCGGTGCGCGCCAGTCGACGAGGATCGGCTCCTGCTCGGCGTCGGAAAGCCCGATCCGGCCGATGTAGGTGCGCGCGCCGTCGAAACGGTCCATCGCTCCGAAGCACAGCCGGCCCTCGGCCGCCTCGAGCCTGGCCAGCCGTTCGGCGTGGGTGGCCGCGAAGACGTCGCGTTCGACCACCGACTGCGGGGTCCCGGTGCCGACCTCGAGGAGTACCTGGCGCAGCTGGCGCCGGGTGAGGTCGCTGACCTCGTCGAGCCGGGAGTAGAGCAGGTCCAGGTAGGCCTGTTCGCGGGCGAGCCGCGGGTCACGGGTCGACGACACGGCGCTCCTCCGCGGCTGGGAGCCCACGCTCCGCGGCCGGCGGGGGCGGACGGGCTCGGCTGGTGTGTCTGGCTCGTTCGGCGGCCGCATCGGCGACAGGCGCGAAGCCTGCACCGTAGCAGCCGAGCCATCAGCTATCTTCCCAGCCCCGCGCGCGGAGCCGACGCAGGCTAGCGAGCGGACGCCGCGTCGAGGACATCCTCGGTGTCGTGCTCCAGCCGGCTGCGCACCAGCGCGGCCACCAGCTTGGGGAACTGGTCCCGTTCGACCAGGGTGAGCAGCCGTCGCGGGTCGGCGGGCAGGCCCAGCTCGCGGGCGGTCTGGCGGGTGCGGGCGTCGACGAACGGGATCAGCTCGTCCCAGCCGGCCTGGGCCTCGCGCAGGAAGATGTCGGCACCGACCGGCCCGATGCCCTTGACCTGCATCAACAGGTCGTGCTCGCGGTCGCGGTGGTGGTCGGCAGCCTCACGCACCGCGCGGATGTCGCCGTCGTAGGTCTCCAGCAGGTAGTGGCAGGACTCGCCGAGGATGCGGGCGGTGCTCTCGTCATACCGCGCGTAGCCGTGCTTGTTGAGCACCTGGACCCGCTGCTCCCAGGTGGTCTCGGCCATGACGCGAGGGCTGGTCCAGCCCTGGTCGAACAGCGCGTTCGACGCTTCCAGGGCCGCCGAGGACCGGATTCGCGCGCTTGCGAGCGTCGCGAACACCAGCAGCCGGAACATGGCCTCGGCGGTGTCGGCGGGGACGTCGGCGGCGAAGTCCTCGGCGAACGTCCGGCCATGCCGGGAGAAGAGCTCGGCCACGACAGCCTCGGGATCGGCTACAGCCATTCCCACCGTTTACCCACGATCGCACGCGGTCACTCAGGGCTCGGACTACACAAAGCCCTTGTCAACACTCCTAGAACACTCTGCGAGGATTTCTCGGGACGATATGCCCTACCGTGGCCCGCGAACGTCAGCGACCGGTTCCGGCGGGCGCGGGCGCGACCAGCGAGGGGGGAGCGCGGCTGTGCTGCTCCACGGGGTCTTCCGCCGGTTCCCATGCCTGGCGGGCCGCCGGCGGCCCGGTACGGGACGCGGTGGCGCCCGGCCGACGGCGCCCCGAGTCCTCGGAGTGGCCCGGGCATGTTGACTCCCCTCGGCCCCACCGACCGGCGCTCCGTCGGCCCCTACCGGCTGCGCGGCCGGCTCGGCTCCGGCGGTATGGGCACCGTCTACCTCGGGGTGAGCCCGGACGGCCAGCCGGTCGCCGTGAAGGTCATCCGGGCGGACCTGCTGGACGAGCCCGAGTTCCGAGGCCGGTTCCGCCGCGAGGTCAGCGCCGCGGCCCGGGTCCGCGGCAGCTGCGTCGCCCAGGTCCTGGACGCCGACCTGGACGCCGACGAACCGTGGATGGTGACCGAGTACGTCGAGGGCGCCAACCTGATGGCGGCGGTGACCCGCGGCGGGCCGCTGCGCGACGCGAACCTGGTCACTCTCGCCGTCGGGCTCGCCGAGGGCCTTGTCGCGGTGCATGCCGCAAACGTGATGCACCGCGACCTCAAGCCCGCGAACATCCTGCTCTCCTGGGAAGGCCCGAAGATCATCGACTTCGGGCTCGCCCGGGCCGAGGACCTCACCAGCAACACCAGCACCGGCGACGTCATCGGCACGGTCGCCTGGATGGCGCCCGAGCAGCTCAACGGCGACCCGGCGACCCGGGCGACCGACGTCTTCACCTGGGGCATGTGCGTCGCCTTCGCCGCCCGCGGCCGCCACCCGTTCGACGCCCAGACCGCCGCCGCGACCGCGATGCGCATCCTGTCCACCGAGCCGGCGCTGGACGACGTGCCCGAGGACGTGCTGCCCGCCGTCACCGCCGCGCTGCGTCGCGACCCGGCCCAGCGGCCCGATGCCGCCGCTCTGGTCGCGATTCTCACCGGCCAGCCGGTCGTGGACCCGGTCGAGGCTGGGCCCGCCGCCCAGCGGCTGCTGGCCGACTGGGTGCCGCCGGGCACGACACCCGGGAACGCGGCCGGTCTCGCCTTGGTCAACGGCGGCCGCTCGGACGTCGACGCCCCGATCCCGGCCGGCCGCGCCGGGACCGTCCTCGAGCCGGCCAGTACCGCCGCGCGGGCCGGCGGGCCGGTCCCGCTGGCGGGGGGTGCCTCGACGCCCGCCGATGGCGTCGGCGCCGCCTTGGCCGGCCTGGTCAGGGCGCTGGCCAACCCGGCCGCGCCGGCGGTGGTCAACCCGGTCGACGACCCGAACGAGACCACCTCACCGCTGATCCGCCCGCCTGCCGCCGCCGGTGCGCGCGCCGCCGGTGCGCGCGCCGCCGGTGCGCGCGCCGCGGCGCCGCGCGCGGGGTCCGAGCGGGTCGATGTCATCGACGGGTCGGCGTTCGCACTGTTCTCCCAGCCAGTGGACGCAGCCGGGTCGGTCGCGGTGTCTGGCGCCGACGGCCGGCCGGCCCAGCGCGAACAGGCCGCCGCTTCGCCGGTGCCGGTACCTGCGGCCACGCCGGCGGCGCAACCGGTCCCGGCGCCGGGCAAGGCCGTAGCCACCGTGGCGGCACCCCGGGAGCTGGGGACTCGGGCGCTGCGGCGCCGGCATCGCCGCCGGCAGCGGCTGCTGCTGCTCGCGCTGGTGGCGGCCATGCTCCTGATCGCGGCCCTGGTCGCCAGGCCGCTGATCGACGCCGACGGCCCCGGACGCGGCCCGACCGCCGCCGCGAACGGGCTCGACGGCCAGCCGATGGCCGGCGCGCCCGGGCCGGCCGGCCTGGGCGGCCCAGGCGGTGGGCCAGGCCGGGTGAACGGCGCACCCGGCAACACGGCCGGCCCCAGCCAGCTGGCGGCCAACGGCACGAGCCTGGGCACGGCGGACGTGATCAGTGTCGCGACGCCGCCGAGCGGCCCGGCCACGGCGCCGCTGGCCCAGCCGAGCGCCTCCGGCCTCCCGGCCGACGCCGCCCCGCCCCCGCGCACAACCATCGTCAGCTCGAACGGCGGGCCTGTGACGGTCTACCTGGGCCCGACGACCCTCAGCCTGTTCGGCGGCGCGCGCGGCACGGTTCCCAGTGGCACGCCGGTGGACGTCTACTGCGGGGTGTACGCCCAGCAGGTCACGGCCGGCGACACGACGACCCGGCTGTGGCTGTACACCAGCTCAGGCTGGGTTCCAGCCGGGTACGTCGAGTCCGGCACCTCGGCGCCGACCGGCGCGCCGGCCTGCGTCGGCACGGTCAGCCGGCCCCAGCTCGGTTCCAGCGCACCCCGGCCGGACACCGGGCCGTTCCCCGTCACCCAGACCGTGTCCATCCTCCAGATCGTCGGCGGTGTCGTCGGCGCGCTGACGAGCGCGCTGCTCGGCGCGGACCCGGTGGGCCAGCTGCTCGGCGGCTCGCTGGTCGTGCTGCGCTGCCAGCAGACGGACGGGAACAACACCGTCTGGGACCAGCTGCTCTCCGGTGGCTGGGTCCAGCACTCCTACATCTACAGCGGCACGAACGGCTCGCCCGCCCCGTCCTGCTGACCCGTCCCGTCTGACCCGTCCCGTCTGACCCGCTCCGTCGGGGCGGGACGGCCTGCCTCCGGCCGGACTTCGGCACTTGTCCGGGACGACGGCGCTTCGCGGGGAAGGAAGTCGGTAACGATGGCATCGGCTGCCGGGGCTGCTGCCGCGCCGGGCCCGGCGCGGCACGTCTCGCCCTGGCCGGCCGCGAAGCGAGGGGACTGACCATGTCCATGGCAGGAACGACGATCTCCGCGGCGCAGGTCCAGGCCGCGGTCGAGGCCGCCGGCCTGGCGCCGTCGATCCACAACAGCCAGCCGTGGAAGTGGCGGCTGCGCGGCGACACGCTGGAGCTGTCCGCCGATTTGAGCCGTGCCCTTCCCGTCGTCGACCCGGACCATCGCCAGCTGCTGGTCAGCTGCGGTGCCGCGCTGCTCAACGGCTGGCTGTCGCTGCGCGCGGCCGGGCTCGACGTCGAGGTCGGCGAGCTGCCCGACGGGCCGGATCTCGGCACCGGGCGGCTGGCCACGCTGGAGGTCCTGGGCTACCGGCCGCCGACCGAGGACGAGACCCGGCTGGCCTCGGCGATCACCGAGCGCCATACCGACCGCCGCCCATTCGGGCCCGGCGCGGTGCCCGCGGACAAGATCCGCGAGCTGCGCCAGGCAGCCGAGGCCGAGGGCTGCTGGCTGTCGGTGCTGACCGGCGAGGACGCCAGGGTGGAGCTCGCGGTACTGCTAGCGAGGGCCGACTGGTTCGAGCACCACGACCCGGACTACCTGGCCGAGCTCGCCGCCTGGACCCGTACCGGCCCCGACGCTGTCGACGGCATCACCTGGGCGACGGCCGACGCGGGCGGGAAGCCCCAGTACGCCGAGTTCCCGCTGCGCGACTTCACCGGTGGCGCCGGCGCCGCGTCGGCCGGCTCCGCCGCGGGCCCGGCGCACGACGAGCGGGTCGAGCGCCCGGAGGCGCTCGTGCTCGGCACCGACGCGGACGGGCCGGCGGACCGGCTGCGCGCCGGCCGCGCGCTCGGCCGGGTGCTGCTGGCGGCAACCAGCGCCGGGGTCGCGACCTCCCCGCTGGGCCAGGCGGTCGACATCGAGGCGACCCGCGCACTGGTCCGCGCGGCGACGGGCGGCGCCGGCCACGCCCAGATGATCCTGCGCGCCGGCTACCCGGACCGCTCCGTCGCGCCGATGGCCCCGACGAAGCGCCGTCCGGTCTCCGAGGTCCTGGAGCAGGTCAGCATGACCTGACCGTCCAGGTCAGGGGGCGTAGGACCAGCCGGACCACCGGGTCACGACGATCAAGATCGCGGGCCCGGCCGGTGGCCGCTCGCGGTACTGGGGATAGCGGCTGGCGAGCGCGCGGACCGCCACCGCGTGGTCTGGATGCGTGGGCTCGACGACCCGGGCGAGGCCGTCGGCCCGCGCCCACCACAGGCCGGTCCAGTCGTCGTCGTAGTCGTCCGCGAGCAGGGTGACCCGCGGCTCGCGCCGGATGTCGTCGAGGCGGCGCAGCCGCTGCGTTCGTTTCGGCTTGTGGTCGACGGCCGTCACGACGGTCCCCAGGCTGCCCGGGCCGGCGGGCTCCGGACCGGCCAGCACCGCGAAGGTGATCGGTACGAGCCGGGGCGCTCCCCCGGCCGTGACGGTCGCGAGCCGCGCGACCCGGGCGGCGGCGAATCGGGCACGTGCCTCGTGCGGCGACATCTCGACCTCGCCGTCACCCACTTCCGCCCAAAGTTACCCGTCGGTATGCTCACCGTTCGGTACCAGTCTGCGCCACGCGAGCACAGCGGAGGGGAACGAACCGCGATGGGTTTCAGCCTCGATCTGACCGACGAGCAGAGCGAGCTGCGCGACTGGGTGCACGGCTTCGCCGCCGAGGTCGTCCGCCCGGCGGCCTCCGAATGGGACGAGCGGGAAGAGACGCCCTGGCCCGTCATCCAGGAGGCCGCCAAGATCGGCCTCTACGGCTTCGACTCGCTCGCGACCATGTTCGGCGACGAGACCGGCCTGTCGCTGCCGATCGCCTCCGAGGAGCTGTTCTGGGGCGATGCCGGCATCGGCCTGGCCATCATGGGCAGCAGCCTCGCCGCGGCCGGGATCTCGTCGGCCGGCACCCTCGACCAGCTCGTCGAGTGGGCGCCGCAGTGCTACGGCGACGCGGCCGACCCGAAGCTGGGCGCGTTCTGCGTCTCCGAGCCCGGCGCCGGCTCCGACGTCTCCTCGCTGCGCACCCGGGCCCGCTACGACGAGGCCACGGACGAATGGGTGATCAACGGCCAGAAGGCCTGGATCACCAACGGCGGCATCGCGAACGTCCACGTCGTCGTCGCCTCCGTCGACCCGGGGCTCAGGTCCCGCGGCCAGGCCACGTTCGTCATCCCGCCGAACACCCCCGGCCTGGTCGCCGCCAAGAAGATCAAGAAGCTCGGCCTGCGCGCCTCGCACACAGCCGACCTCTTTTTCGACGACGTCCGCGTCCCCGGCAGCTGCCTGCTCGGCGGCAAGGACAAGCTCGACGCCCGACTGGCCAAGGCCCGCGAGGGCGGCCACTCCCGCGGCCAGGGCGCGATGGCGACCTTCGAACGCACCCGCCCGACCGTCGGCGCCCAGGCTGTCGGCATCGCCCGCGCCGCCTACGAGTACGCGCTCGACTACGCCAAGACCCGCGAGACGTTCGGCCGCCCCATCATCGAGAACCAGGCGATCGCGTTCGCCCTGGCCGACATGAGGATGGAGATCGACGCCGCCCGCCTGCTGATCTGGCGAGCCGCCTGGATGGGCAAGCAGGACAGGTCGTTCGGCGCCGGCGAAGGCTCCATGTCCAAGCTGAAGGCCGGCGAGGTCGCCGTCACCGTCACCGAGAAGGCCGTCCAGATCCTCGGCGGCGCCGGCTACAGCCGCGAGCACCCGGTCGAACGCATGTACCGGGATTCCAAGATCTACACAATCTTCGAAGGCACCTCCGAGATCCAGCGGCTCGTGATCGCCCGCGCCATCTCTGGAGTGCACATTCGCTGATCGGCGGTTAGCGGTCACTCACCGCCCGGCACCGAGGTCGCTCGACCTCATCCACTCCTCATCCACGTCGATCTTGATGGGCGTCCCATCGCGCCTCTCGCCGTCCCAGTCGCCCGGACACGGATGGGACCCGTCTCCGGATCGATGATTGCGAGCGCGGTTCCCAGGCCCGGCGTGGGGCCCACGAGCGAGAGACCACCACCATGGACAACCAAAAGGGCACCCGAACAGCGCCAAGCCGCAGGCGTGTCGGGCACCTGCGGGTGCCCAGCGTGGCCTATAACCCTGCGAGACACGTAGACAAATCGGGCAATGTGAAGAGGACCCCGTGCGCGACCAACCCGTCTTTGTAGATCCGTGGTGGGATCTTCGGGGAGGCGAAGCTGTCGAACGTCAGCAGCGAGAGGCGATGACCAGAGAGCTCCACCTGGAGGTCACCGTTGGCCACCTGCTGCAAGGCCAGAGTGTCGAGGTCCTGCGCGCTCGTGTGCGTCGGATGGCATCGTCGTCGAGCTGGCAAGCGGCGGCTGGGCTCGGGTGCATCTCACCTGGAAGGCCGCCGCCGAGACACCCCCATGGCCCACCACGACCTTCTACGACACCATCAGGAGTCTTCAACCAGACCTCGACCAGGCAAGCTGACCGCGTGATCATAAGGATCGGTCCGCACCGAACACCGACCTCGCCCTCCGGTCGACGGGCGTCCGCGGGAGCAGCTATATGAACGGACGCACGACTCCGGCCGCCCTGCGGACAGCCTGAGCTACGGTGCAAGCCGCAGGCGGAGTGCCGCCGCTCTCGAACATCGGGGCGACCGCTATCGTCAGATTGTCAGAGTTCCGCGCTCT
The DNA here is from genome assembly GCF_000966285.1 of Pseudofrankia sp. DC12. Taxonomy (NCBI): domain Bacteria; kingdom Bacillati; phylum Actinomycetota; class Actinomycetes; order Frankiales; family Frankiaceae; genus Pseudofrankia; species Pseudofrankia sp. DC12. The sequence continues at coordinate 4,923,654 of NZ_KQ031391.1, read as the reverse complement.
GGCGGTTCCGCGACGGGGGTCAAACATGTGGAGGCCGAGGCTTCGGCTTGGATGAGCGGGATTTCATCGTGTCGTATACACGTGCGGATCTGCCGTGGGCGACGTGGATCTCCTCTGTCTTGGAGACGGCTGGCTACCGTGTCTTGGTCAAGGCCTGGGACCTGGTTCCAGGCTCCATCTGGACCAGCATGCTGGACAGCGCTATCCAGGAGGACGCCCGACTGATCGCGGTGATCTCACCGGCGTACGAGGCGTCGACGATGGGGACTGCAGAATGGCGAGCCTTCTGGGAGACGGATCCAGCCGCAGAGCGCCGTCGCGTCATTCCCGTCCTCGTCGCTAACTGCCGACCTGATGGCATCCTCGGCACACGTGCCTCGATCGACCTCGCGGGGCTCGGCCCCCAAGTCGAACCCGACGAGGCTGAACGTCTCCTGCTAGCCGGCGTAGCCGCCGCGATCACCGGCCGGGCGAAACCCACCTCCACCGCCCGATTCCCCGGCTCGCAAGAGACACGGGACGGCGGCGGTACACCCTCGACCGGCGTGCCCTGGATGGTCGCTCCGCTGCAGCGGACGGTCGACCGACCTGACCTTGGAGAGCAGCTTCTGCGGCAGATCGCGGCGCCGGATGCGGTCGGAGTCGGCCTCACCACCGCCCTGCGCGGGACCGGAGGCTTCGGGAAGACCCATCTGGCGACGTGGCTGTGCAACCAGCCAGAGGTGCGAAACCACTTCCCGGGAGGCGTGCTCTGGGCGACCCTCGGGCAAAATGTTCGCGATGCCGACTTGGCGGCACGGGTCGAGGATCTGATCTGGGAGCTGAGCAGACAGCGTCCCGGCAGTTCCCAACCCAACTCCGCGGGTGCTGCCTTGGGTCGTCTCCTCGACGCCGACGACCGGCGAATCCTTCTCGTCATCGACGACGTCTGGGACGAAGGCCAGCTGCAGCCCTTCCTCGCCGGTGGCCAAAGCTGCACAAGGCTCATCACGACGCGCATCGAGGCCCTGATTCCCTCTGGCTACCACGAGATCCGCGTCGACGTCATGTCTACCGACCAGGCCGTCGCTCTGGTCACCGACGGCGTGGTCGGATGCCCACCGGACGCGGCAGCCCGGTTGGCACGCGCGGCGGGGTGTTGGCCCGTCCTTCTGAACCTTCTCAATGGATCCCTCAGACGCCGAGTCGAGCGGGGGCTCACTCCGGGAGCAGCAGCAGCAAAGCTCCTCGCCACGCTCGCGAGCTACGGACCCGCCGTCTTCGATCCGAGCGGCGCGACCGAACGCTCCAAGACGGTAGTCGCGACGATTCAGGCGAGCCTTGACGTGCTCGACGAAGAAGACCAGCGACGATACTTCGATTTCGCGATCTTCCAAGAGGACCTTGAGATCCCCTTGGCCGTGCTCTCGCTCCTGTGGCCTGGCAGAGACGTCGAGTTGCTGTGCGACGACCTGGCCCGGCTGGGACTTCTCGCGAACTTCAGGCTCGACCCGCCGTATCCGCGCGTCAGGATCCACGACATCATCCGCGCTTACCTTCGCGCGGATGGCGAACGCACCGGCCACCTGTCAGCGATCCACGGCCGACTCCTTGCCGCGGCCCGGCGCAGGTACCTCGCCGCGGACAGCGCACTCGATGAGTTGACCTCATGGTGGACCTTGCCCGAGGACGCTGACTACCTCTGGAGGTACGCGCCCTACCACCTCCATGAAGCCGGACAGAAGGCAGAACTCGCGGCCACCGTCTGCGACCCCCGCTGGATCGAGGCCAAGTCGCGGCTCCTTGGCTCCCCTGTCGCCGCCGAGGCCGACCTGGACCTGATCAAGACGCCGACCGCGTCCGCGCTGCACCGCGTTCTTTCCCAGTCCCCACACGTTTTCGCCCCCATCAGCCCGGCGAGTGCGCTCGGCGCGACCCTGGCCAGCCGTCTGGACCTCCCCGAACTCCAGTCCGAGCTGGCGGCCTACCGGGCGATCCTTCCTACACCACGACTCGAGCCGCTGATTCCGTTCGACGACCGACCTGACCCAGCGTTGCACCGAAGTCTCGTCGGTCACATCTCGAAGGTGCTGGCCGTTGTCTTTTCGCCAGACGGTGAGACGCTCGCGTCCTCAAGTCGGGACGGCACCATCCGGCTTTGGGACGTCCGTCGCGGCATCGAACGTGCGCTCATCTCCGGGCGCCCCATGTCCGCGCGAGCGTTGGCATTTTCGCCGGACGGAAAGATTCTGATCGCGGCCGGCACCGTCGCCGTCTACCTGTGGGATGTGGCCACCTGTGCCCCAAGGGCTCAGCTGGTCGGACATACGGCGCCGGTCCTCGGCTGCGCTGTCTCTCCCGATGGCAGCTTACTAGCGACCGTCAGCGCCGACCAGACCACGCGCCTCTGGCGGCTCCCCGACGGCAAGTACGTGACCAGCCTCCGCGGACTCGGCAACGTCGTAAGGGCTGAGTTTCTCGAACAAACCCAGCTACTCACGTTGGACGACCGCGGCGTCACGCGATGGGATCTCGAAGCAGGGCAAGGCGCTGTCATCGCCGACGACCCGGCAGGCCCCTTGCGGGCCAGCGGAGGCGGCTTTAGCCGATGCGGCCGGATCGCCACGATCCACCACGCTCAGGTTCTGCTCACGCCGTCGATCTCTGCAGAAACGCGGCTCGAGCTGTCCGGCCACGTGGACCGAGTCCGCGCCGCTGTCTTCTCCGCCGACGGTCGACGACTTGCGACCGCCGGCGCGGACCAGACCGTACGGCTATGGGATGCGGAAAGCGGCGCGCTGCAGGCGATCGTCGGCGGCCACGCAAGTGCGGTGTACGACTGCGCGTTTTCACCGGACGGCCAACTCCTCGCGACCGCCTGCGCCGACCAGGAGGTTCGCATCTGGCTGGTCGACCGGTTGGACAGCCGGGGCGGCCACGATCCCCTGCGATGGTTCCGCAGCTGCGCGTTCTCACCCGATGGGGACTACGTGTCCGTTGTTCGCGACGACGGCGCGGTCCGGGTGCTTCGGATCGACGGCGGTGCCGAGGTCGCCCGCTTCGGGCAGGGTCCACACGCGTTGTACCACTGCTCGTACTCGCCGGACGGCCGGCAGCTCGCCACCGCGAGCGGCGACAACCGAACGCTGATATGGGGACTCGAAACCGACCACAGCGTAGTCGCGCTCCCCTGGCACGAAGATCGAGCATCGGCCTGCGCGTTCTCCCCCGATGGGCACGCTGTGGCCAGCGGAAGCCTGGACGGCACCGTCCTCGTATACGAACCGACCAGCGAGACGTCCACCTTCTCCACCCAGTACGGAGCCGAGGTCCGCAGCTGCGCTTTCTCACCCGACGGCGAGTTTCTCGCCGTCGGCACAGGAACCGGGCGCACCTACCTCCACCCCACCAACAACCTGGCTTCCTCAATCTTCCACGCGACTCACAAACGCGGTGTCAATGCGGTCGCCTTCTCTAAGGAGAGCGCCTACCTCGCCGTACTGGGATTGCACCAGGCTCTACACCTCGCCGCCGACTGTCATAATAACTGTCGGCACCAACAACTCCTACCACGACGTCTCTAACAGCGGAGGCAGCGCGTGGCATGACGTTCTGCATGGCATCTGGGTCTCGGCGACGGCCGGAGCAATCGGCGCGAGAGTATCTTTCATCGGTGGCAACGACATCGAGTCCTGGGGGGCGCCCGCGCCCGCCGAGGCCTGGGCAGACGGCTGGGACGCCACGACCACCGGCTATTACCTGAACTTCGGGTCCGCAGACGGATGCCCGCAAACGACCGCCACCAACGGCGCCTGCAATAATGGCTACCACCAGTACGACTACTACAAGCTGTCGTGGGGAAACCCCAACGCCATCGTCGAGCCTCAGATCTACACCACAAACGGGGCCCAGGCCGCGCAATGGAAAGAGATCTGCCTCTACGGAGTCACCCAGGGTAAGACGATCCAGTTCGAGGGTCCGCTGAATGAGTACTACAGCGACTCGTCGACGGACACCCCCGCAGCGTCCTGGTCGCAGCTCTGGAACGACCTGAACGGCACCTCGTGCGCACAGACACCGCCCTTCGAGACCAGCTTCAAGTGGCAGTAGTGAGGTGAGTCCTATGAATCGTCCGTCCCGCTGGAGCCATCGCGGTGTTCAACGCTTTTTCGTGATCGTGGTTGCTCTGCTCTGCACGGCCGGTGTGGCCGGGGGCGCCGTCGCGATCGCGGCCGCTGGATCGACGCCCCGCCCACTCGGTCTTTTCTCGTCCACAGACAAGCTGCCCCCGGAGAAATCCGCGGAGTTGGCGCGGATGCAGGCTGCCCGTGACAGCGCCGCTGCCACTCCGCTGCCAGAACCTAGCTTCGTTCCTCCCACTTCGCCTCAACCATCTCGCGTCTCCATGATTTCCGATGCCCACCAGAGCCCGCTGGGGGGAGGGGTATTCGCGACCTCGAACATTTGGGATGGCCCGAGTCCAGTGGCCGGCGAGTGGCTGGTTGTCTTCGCCGGCGCGTCCACGACAGACGCCAACAAGGGTCCCGCGGTGTTGGTCTTCGCGGAGGCGGCAGACACCAACGCACCCGACCAGTACTTCAAGGAGGTCGGCGTGTATACGGACAGCGCTGCCGCCGGGCCACTGTCGGTGGTCAGCGCCGACAAAACCGGTCTCACTCTCGCGGCGGACGCTACCTCAGCAGGCGGAGTCGCGGGTGGTAAGACGTCCGTGACCTTCGACCTGTCCACTCACACGTTCGGATGACCGCGCGTCGATGATCGGCGGCTTGTTGCCGGTCCGCGGATCGGCAACAAGCCGCCGCAAGCCGCGAGCCTGGCCTGCTCCATGCCGCGCATCCAGCGCCGTGGGTGTGCGCCCTACCGCTCCTTCGACTGACGGGGAGTCCTGGCGCGACTCGGCGGACGCCGCGAGCCGCTGGGCTTTGGCGCTCTGCACAGCGACCTGGCCTGCCTGACGAGGCCAACAGCAGCGGGAACCTCCCCGGGGGCGGCCGGTGCTAGCTCACGACCAACGCCTCGTCGTCATCAAGCTCATCGAGATTGACCGATCGTGCCACTGCAACACATCTCAGGCGGAGCCCCACATCTTAGGAAGAGCGGGTAGAGTAGCGAAGTCACATCGGCATTCGCGACTGGACACGATATCCCTATCGACGCTCATTGGATGCCGGACGTGGAAACGCACATCCGGGTCCCCATCGGATCAACATCTCGGACCGTGTTTCCCGTCGACCGGCCCGCGGCAGGTGCCGGCCGGGAACTGGCGTCCAGAACTGTCCGCTGATGCGCTCATACGTGCGGCAACCAATTGAGGCAGGAGGCGGTACATAATGAAGACTCGGTTCTCCTTCGGCATGTTGGCCGCAGTGGTCACGGTGGCAATGACGGGTTGCCAGAGCGGATCCGGACCGACCGCGCCCGGGTCCACTGTGCCTAAGATCACTGTGCCCGGGTCGACCACGCCTGGGCCGACCAGTGGCATAGCCTCCTGCACGGGAGACGGCCTAGGTAAGCGTTTTCAGGGAGGGGCCTTCGGAGGCGGATTTGTCACGGGCATCATCGAGGTCTGGAATCCCGGTGACACCCCGTGTCAAGTCTCGGGTACCGTCACCTTCACCGCACAGACCGCGAGCGGCGCCACGGAGCCAAACGCAAAGGCCAATCGGACGCAGAAGATATCTCTGACGCTTCCCGCTCAGATGAAACCGCCGGCCGAAGGCTCAGATCAGCACGGATACCTAGTCGCCGATCTCAGCGGGTTCTACCGCGATGACTCGCAGCAGCCTGACGGTTTGTGTAAACCGCAGGACGAAGTGACGCCAGCGACACTCGTTCTTTCGATCGGGGGGCTGACAGTGCGCGTTCCCAATGAGGATCCGGCTATCAGCTCGACCGACCAAGGCGTCTCTCGAACGGTCTACGGCTGCCACGGCAACATCGTCCTCGAAACAGTCGCGGTGCGTTGATATCCATCTGATCTATGCTGCTGGCGTTCGTTCGGTGGCCGGTCGGTGGCGGCCCTACCAGCGACGCGTCGGCCCGGCGGTCAGGCCGTCAACGCGCCCCTCGGCCCCGTGCAGGTCCTCCGGGCCGAGGGGCGCGTTGACGGGCCCCCGCCCGGGTCGGTGTCGTACCCGGGGCCGGCCGCTTGCCTCGGTCCGGTGTGCACACCTGGCCCGGGTGCGGGTGGGGTCCGGGTTTGTGGCCCGGACCTCGTCTGGTGTTGCTAAGCCTGCGGGGGATGCTGTTTCGTAGGTGACGGTGACCAGCCGCTGATCGCCAGCTCGGTGGCGGTCACCTCGACGCCGCGCAGCGCGGGCATCACCGCGGTGGTCACACGGATCGCGTCGATCCGCCGGTAGCCGAAGGGGTTGTCGGCCGCCCAGTGCCCGACGGTCGCCGTCCACGGCTCGTCGAGGACGGCGGCGTCGTCGGCGAGGCCGCCCGCATACAGGACCTCGTATGGTTCCCGGTCGGCCTGATGGTAGTGGTGGCCGTGCTCGTCGTAGTACCAGGTCGTGTAGGTCCCGGCCCGGGCCTGTCAAGTTAGCGGCTCTGTCAGGCTGGGAGGCGTCCCGCAGTCGTGGCCGCACCTGGCTCCTCTGCGGTCGCGGCCCGGTCAGAGACCCCGCGGTCTCAGCCGATCGAACCGCTCGGCCGCCAGAGATCAGCCGGCGTGGAATGCGGGCGTGACAGCCGCCTCGACGATGGTGAAGACTTCGTCGGGGTGCAGTGCGCTGCGGGAGCGATCGTGGTGGCGAGGTGCGCCGCCGATGGAGCTTCCGCCGCCCCAGCCGGGTTCGCGGGCGGCGAGGGCGGCGAGGATCGTGCCCGGTTGCTCCGCCGGACCCACGGGGAAGTCGTCGACGAGGTCGCTGCGCCTGGCGACGGTGTAGGCGGTGGATCCGTCGAGCTGTTCGTGCCAGAGCACGACTCGGGTGTGTCCGCTGGCGTAGGCGGGTTCGAAGCCGCCCAGCTTGGCGTCTCGCACCATCACCCAGCCGGTGCCGCGATGGGTGACCTCGACCGGGTGGAACGGGGCAGGCACAGTGGCCGGGGCTGGCCGTCGCCCGACGGCCAGGTCCGCGATCAGGTCGACGACGGCCCTCACGGCTACCGCGAGGTCGGCGGCCATCTGGGCAGCGGTTTCGTCGCCGCCGGGTCGCCCAGGCTGGTTCGGCAGCGCGACCCGGCTCGCGAAGGCCGCGAGCAGGTCCGGGTCGGTCACCGGGTAGGCCGGGCCGTGTGCGTCCCGGCTGGCGACGACGTCGACCAGCGCCCGTGCGGCCGTCGCCGTCGCGCTGCCGGGTGTGAGCAGGTCCGGGTAGGCCAGCAGCGCGGTCGCGAGGACCGTGTCGGCGTCGACGTCGTTGACGTACACGGTGTACCGGTCGGGGTCGAGGCCGAGCAACAGCGCGTCGGCGACCTGCCGGCAGGTGGCGGAGGTGGCGAGCCGGAGACAGCCGCCATGGTGGTCGAAACTGAGCCGACGGCCGGTGGTGTCGATCGCCGGTCCCTGCACGAAACCGTCGAGCGCGATGCTGTACACGGCGAGCTCGTCGAGGAGCACGGTCTCGCCCGGTGCTACGACGACGGTAGCTGGTCAGGTAGGTGTTGTCAGTGGGCCCGGAGGAGCGGGCGTCCCGGTAGGTGGTGACCTTGTCCGCGCGCGGGTCACCCGGCGGGCCGGCGTAGTACCCGTAGTACTCGGAGTTCACCCAGAGGGTGCCGAACAGGTTCATCCGGGCCGTGCGCCGGGCGATGACGTTGCCCCGGTCGTCGGTGTCGGTCTGAACGGTGTTGCCGTTCTCGTCGGTCACCTGGGCCAGGAATCCGCGCGTGTTGTAGGTGAACGTGCGGGTACCGGTGGCGTCGCTGTGCCGGATCAGCTGGCCGCCGGTCGAGTACTCCCAGTCTTCGGCGTGGCCGCGAGGGTCGGTGACGCGTACGACAGTGGTCGGGGTGGTCTGCAGCACCGCGAACGTCGTCCGGTTGGTCAGGCCGTCCTCACGCCAGGCCACGGTGCCGTCGGTGTTGTAGCCGATGATCGTGTCGACGTTGCCGTTGGGCAGCGTGCTCTTCCCGAGTTTGCCGTTGTACGCGTAGTCATACGTCGTCGGGCTGGTGCTCTGCGGGCCGGTCACCGAGGTCAGCTGGTCCCCGGAGTACGCGTAGGTCCAGGTCAGCGGGCCGGAGTAGGCGGCGACGCTCGGCGTCGAGACGGTCGCGACGTGGGTACCTGACCAGGTCAGCGACAGCATCCGGCCCGTGGTGGCACTGGCCACCGTGTTCAGCTGGGCGTTGCCGTCGTAGTTGAGGGTCTCGGTGCGGCCGGCGACGTCGACGACCTGGGCGAGCCGGCCGTCGGAGCGGAACTGGTAGCCGCTCCCGGTCTTGTCGGTGAGCACCGTCGCCGCGGTCATGATGACGTTGTCGATGCGCCCGGTGCCGGTGGCCTCCGCGTACGGGCCGGCGCGGGTGCCGTGCAGCACGTCGGTGTCGTTCGCGGACAGGATCTGGGTGCCGTTGCGCAGCACCGCGATCGACGGGCCGTTCGCCGTGACGACGAGGGTGTCGGTGCCGGTGCAGCAGGTCCCGGCCGCGGACGTCGCGACCGTCGTCTCGACGCCGCCGACCCGCTTGACCAGCTGCCAGGTGCCAGCGGCGGGCTGGGCGACCAGCCGCCAGTAGTTGCTGGCGTCGCCGTAGCGGAACGCAAGACCCATCCCGGCCTGCGCGGTCGGCTCGGTGAAGCTGAACGTGCCATCGGCCGCGGCCGGCGCGGTGGCCAGGTCGCGGTTGCCGGACGCGGCCGCGAGGTAGGCGCTGTTGCCGCTGATGCCCCAGGTGCCGGCCCCGTAGGCGGGCCCGGACTGCCACTGCTCGCCGGTGTCGGTGACGCCGAGCCCGCTCGTCGAGTTCGCCCGGGTGAAGCTGTCGCGGTCGGCGTCGGCGACCATGACGACCGACCCGAGGCGCCCGGCGCCGGTCGACGACGCGTACAGCCCGGCGAGGGTCTTGGTCGCGAACTGGGCGTCACTGGCGGTCCCGACGACGCGGTCGTTGCGGTACACCGTCAGCACCGGGCCGGACATCCCGACCGCGTACGTGTCCGACCCCGCGCAGCAGGCGCCGCTGAACGTCGCGACCGTGCTCTCGATCCCGACGACGCGTTTCGCCAGCACCAGCGAGCTCGTCGAGGGTTTGACGTAGAGCATCCACATGTTGTCGGCGTCCTGGACCCGGAAGGCGACGCCGATCTTGTCCTGGGCGGTCGGGGCGGTGAACCGGATCAGGCCGTCGGCCGGGGCGTTCATCACCGCGACGCTGCGCGAACCGGAGCCGGCAGCGGCCAGGTAGGCGTTGTTGGCCGACACTCCCCAGGTGCCGGACAGGACCTGCCAGTTCTGCCCAGTGTCGGCGTCGCCCAGCGAGGAGGCCGAGTCCGGGGCCGTGAACGACGCGACCTGCGGAGACGGCGCCTGGACGACCGAGTAGTAGCCGTCCTGGGAGGCGTAGGTGCCGTCCCAGTTGCGCCCGAACCGGCCCTGGCGGCCATCCGGGTAACGCACGACAAGGTTGCCCTCGCCGGAGTCGTCCGCGGCCACGTTCATGTCCCAGGGCGAGGACCAGCCCTGGCCGAACATGCCCACCGTCGGGTTGCGGCTGTTGTAGGTCCGCGACAGTGTCAGCGCCGGCCCGACACCGGCCACGGACACGTCCGTGGTGGACGCCGTGTAGTTCCCGATCAGCGGCGTCACCGAGGCGACCGACGGCACGTAGGGGTCGGCGCCGAAATGCTGGCCGGTCAGCGGGGCGGCCACGTCCGGGAACACCATGATCGGCGGCGTCCAGCCGCTGGAGGTCGTGCCGTCGCTGACCCGGCCCCGCCAGTAGTACGGCTTGCCCCACTGCAGCGCGTAGGCCGGGACCTTCCAGCTCGCCGCGCTGATCAGGCCACCCGAGCCCCAGCAGTTACCGGACGCCGCGTCCGGCTGGTCGCAGATCTGGAACTCGTACTGCAGGCCACCGGCGGATCCGGTCAGCCCCAGCACCGGCCGCAGCGTCGGCACGTGCTGACCGCTGAGCGGGGTCGAGCCCGTCACCTGCGGCGCGACCGCCGGATACGACTGCGCCTGGAACCCGAGGGTCGTGATGCCGTGGTCGGAGAACCAGGCGGTACCCGCGTCCTCCATGTCGAAGTAGATCACGTAGTTGCCCGCGGGCAGCGGGTCGACCGTCGCCGCGATGTCGACCGTCTGGCCCCGGCTCACCGCGACCGGGACGTTGGTCACGTGGCCCTGGTGCACGAGCTCGTTGTTCGACGTGTCGTACACGTGGTACGACAGCTTGTAGTTGCCGTTCGCCGGCCAGGTGGACTGCCCGGTGTTCTTGACCCGGACGGTGATCTGCCCCGGCGAGTTGGCCATCACGTTCGTCGACCACTGGGGCGAGCCCGATGGCCACGAGTACTGCGCGCCGTACGGCGACCAGGTGACCGCCATGTGCGGCCGGTAGTCAGTCGACGGATCCGCCGGGTTACACAGACAGCTCGCAGAGTAGAAGGCCTTGAACGCCGCTCCGTCGGTGTTCGACGTCTGGATCGCGAGGCCCGTGTTCTGCTTGACCCCGTCCGCCCAGTCGCCGACCAGCGCGGTCAGCCGTGGATCGGAGAGGTCCTCCCAGTCCGAGCCACAGGGCGTGTTGTAGCTGTGCCCGAACGACTTCTGCGCCACCACCGAGCCGATCGAGGCGCCCGGCCACGTCATCGTCGTGCCGTCCCAGGACTGTGTCACCTCCGACAGCGACACCGGGTTCCCGGTACACGACACCGCGGACAGCCAGTTGTACAGCCAGACGTCCACCCCGAGGACGTTCGCGTTCGTCAGCTGCGCCTGGCCGTCAAAATGCACATAGCTGCGGTTGACGTCGCCGTTGTAGACGCCGTTCTTCAGCACCCATTCCGAGCTGAACGTCGTGGACGAGTTCGCCGACGACACGTAGGTGTCGTCAGAGCCCGGATTCAGCCAGGTCACCGGCGGGTCCATCTGCACCGGGTAGACCCGCTCCGGCGCGGCCAGCCAGTCCTTGTCGAGGTCGACCCGCAGCGAGACCTGGCCCTTCGCGGGCCCGTCGACCAGGCTGTAGGTGACTCCGGTCGAGGTCGCCGGTCCGCCCGCGGCGCCGGACGTGCCCGAGTCCTGCATCCAGCCCTGCGGGATCAGCCCACGCCGCTTGCCGTCCTTGTCGAGCAGGTTGACCTGGCCGTACTTGTCCATCGACGCGGTCAGGCCCTGCAGGTTCAGCGGGAACGTCCAGCTCGTCGGCGCGTCCACCGACTTCAGGACCACGACCTCAACCAGCCCGGCGGCCGTCGAGTACAGCTTCAGGTCTGATGACGGCCGCACCCCGGCGAACGACGCCGTGAATCCCTTGACATCGGCCTTCGCCGCCGCGGCGCCGTCCAACCCGAACCCCGCCGACATCCCGGCGCCGAGGTCGACCCGGGCCAGCTGCGTATCGTTCGCCGCGCCGGCGACATCCAACGCCAGCTCAGTCGCCTTACTGTGGAACCGGCCCTTGCCGTCGCCGGTCAACGTGGTGTCGATGCCGACCCAGTCACCCTGAGGGTTCTTGAACCGCTCCGGGCCCATCGTCGTCTCGGACGTCAGGGTTCCGTCCGGGTTCTTGAACGCGGTGGACGAGGCGGTGCGAGCACCGGGCACCTCGACCCGGCCCTGCTGCACCGTCCGGGGGTCACGCACCCCGGGGGCCAGCTTGGCCGGCATCGCCATGCCAGCTGGCAGCGGCTGCGCCGCCGCTCTCTCCTGCTCCGGCGTCATGCCCGAGAAGTCGACCTTGGTCGGCGCCGCGTCCGCGGTGACGGGCACCGCCCCGGCGACCTGCCCGCCGCCAGCACGCAGCGTGTCGGCGCTCGGCGCCTGCCCTGTCCCCACCTGCGTCACGCTCGTCGGGACGTCATGTGGCTGCCCAGCCGCGCTGCCCGACGACGACTGCGGCAGCTTCAGGTCCTTGAACGGGTTCTGGTCCGCGATCGGCACGATCTTCCGCGGCCGGGCGGAGTCCAGCACGACCATGCCGCCCAGCACGAGCAGCACCGCCAGCAGCGGCGCCACCCGACGTACCCGGGCGTGGCGCAGCCACATCCGACGGCCAAAGGAGGTTGGACGGCTGGAGGCAGAGCTGTGCCGGCCGGTCATCAAAAGGCTCCCGAACAAGACGTGAACACGAAAAAGCCGAGCAACCACGAGCCGGACCAGGACACTGCGCCCGTTACCGGTGACCTGCGCTGACAGCCGACCCCGCGGGAAGTATCGGGTGCTTTTCAGGCAGCACTCGAGTTTCGCACTTTTCATGATCGGTTTTGTGGGTCGTCAAGGAGGTTGATGATTTGACTGGTTCAGTGTGGGCATGTTCGCCGGCTGTTTCCGCGCGTGGCTTCACGCGGAGTGTTGATGAGGGGAAGGTCCAGCTCACGGGGCTGGTGGCGGGAGCATCGGCGTTTCCACACCAACACTCCGAAGAGTGGGTCGCCGATGCTCCCGCACGTCACGATACCGCCGTCGTTCGCCGTCCTGCTGGAGTACTTCCGGCCGTGTTTCACCGCGCCGAGCTTCGCCGCGTTCCGGATGCTGGCGACCGGGCTGGTCGCCGCGCCCGGGCGGCGCACCGTCGTCGGGATGCTCGTCGGCGCCGGCCGCCATCGGGACACCCCGCACCACCGGGCCCACTACTTCTTCGCGAAGGCCGCCTGGACGCTCGACGAGGTCGGCGACACGCTGGCCCGTCTCGTCGTCGGTCTGCTCACCGGCCCCGGGCCGATAACCGTCGTCGCCATGACCGCTTGATTCCGCCCACCCTTTTCCACCGCGCCGGGCGGAAGGTCTTCGCCGCGGGCTGGTTCCACGACGGCGCCGCGAAGGGCGAGACGCCGGTCGGCTTCGGCAACAACTGGGTCATCGTCGGTGTCGTCCTGCGCGGCACGGTCTTCGCGCGGCCGATCTGCCTGCCGGTCTACGCGTGCCTGGTTGTCAAGGGCACCATGTCCGGCTCCCGGCTGTGGCTCGCCGCCCGCGCCGCGGCCCGGCTCGCCCGCCTGTTCCCGGACCGCCAGGTCCACGTCGTGGCGGACTCCGCCTACGCCGGCGGCGAGCTGAAGTCCCTGCCACGCAACGTGACCTGGACGACTCGACCGCGTGCCGACGCCGCCCTGTTCGCGCCGGCCCCGCCGCGCACCGGCCGCCGAGGCCGCCCCCGCGTCAAGGGCGACCGGCTCGCCACGATCACCCAGCTCGCCGCCACCGCCGACTTCCGCCCGACCACCGTCACCCGCTACGGCCGCGTCCACACCGTCGACGTCGCGGTGACCGTCTGCCTGTGGTACTCGGTGTTCGGCCCCCGCCTCGTCCAGCTCGTGCTCGTCCGCGAACCCGGCCGCCCGCTGCTCGCCCTGATCAGCACGGACCTGTTCAGCCGCCCCGCCACGATCGCCGAGCGGTACGCCGCCCGCTGGGCGGTCGAGGTCGCGATCGCCGACGCCAAGCAGCTCTTCGGCGTCGGACAGACCCACACCCGCACCGCGCAGGCCGTGCGGCACGCGGTCCCGTTCGCCCTGCTCGCCCAGACCCTCACCCTGACCTGGTACCTCACCGCCGGCCACCACGACTCCGACGTCGCCGACGCCACCGCCCGCGCACCCTGGTACACGACCAAGACGACCGTCTCGACCGCCGACGCCCTCGGCAAGCTACGCCGCGTCCTGATCACCGCGCGTTTTCGCCCAGCTGACCCCGTCACGCCCACCGCCGCGGAAATCCACACCCTCCACCTGGCCTGGGACACCACCGAGCACGGCCTCGCGGCCTGAACCCGCCCCACCAGCCACCCAGACCGGCCCCTGACCGGCCCACAGCCCCCGGAACAGCCCAAAACAGGCACCGACCCGAGGCGACAAACCACCCCAAACACCCGCACCACACAAACAGCTCACCACGATCGAATAGAAACCTCATCACGCGAAGACAAACCAACATTCCCGATCAAGAAGAACGCGAAAGTCGAGGGCAGCACAAAGAGGCGATGAAAAGGAATGACGAGGGGCGCCGCGTACAGCTCTGTACACGCACTACATCGGCCCGCAGCGCCACACAGAAAGCGGGCGCCCAGGCTGACGGACTGCCGCTGGGGAGCGGCGAGCGACAGCATGGCACCAAGTCCTCCGAGGCACAACCATTTAGAAGGACGAGATCGCCAAAGGCAGGAGGCTCACAACACAGACAGTCACGTATCCACGCGAGGACGCCGGGCTGGGCTGACGCCTTGGGTCAGGGGCCCCGCCTCGGCCTCAGCCCAGGCCCGTCGGCATTTCTTGATCTCCTACGATGCGCTGACCAGCACATTTGATCCGACCTGAAGATCCACTGTGGGATTCGCGTGCCTATTGGCCGCCAAGCTGGCACCATGGGCGCCCACAGACCTCTCCCACGCGCTTCACCGCTCCAGCAGAAGCCCCGCGCACCGCTCACCTCTTGGAATTCAGATCACGGCCAGCCCGGATCGTTACTAGTAGCTGTGTGTGACAGAAGCGCGGGCATGACTCTCGTCGTTAGAGTCCGATGGAGGTGATCATCCGATGTAGCGCAGCTCCGCTGGAAGGCCCTCCGCGGACAGATCGAACCATTACCCACCGGCCGGTCATGGCCCGCCGCGCGCCGGCCTGCCGGCCTGCTCCCAACCGGTCCTGGGCCTGGGCGCACCTCGAGGCGACGCCTCTCGAGAAACCCCGAAGGAACACCGAACGTGAGCCGGAAGAATCGCCCGACGGCCGGGCCGCCAGCAGCGACGGAACTGACATCCGCCGCGGCGGGCGACCCGCCCGCACGGCCGGCCGACCCTACGGTCGGTATCCGCCCAGACAGCGAACCGGTTCTCGTTCCCACCAGTCCTGACGCCCGGAGCAGCCCCGGCGCGGTCGTCGACCCAGCCGCGGACGCCGACCCAGCCGAGCGCGCCTCGGAGGCACGGAGGCGACCCGGCCGTCACCGCAGGCGACGCCCCCATGCCCGCGCCGTCCGCCTGGCGCAGGTGTTCGGCCTGCCGACCATCGGCCTGCCAGCCGCCATCTTGCTGCTCATCGTCTGCCAGTCACCAACCCCCGACGGCGACACCTCCGCCACCGGCCGGACCACCCCGCCCACCGCGGTCACCAGCTACTCGATGCCGTCGCTCAACCCGGGCGGCCTGCCGGCTGGTTACGGCTCTCCAAGCGGCGTCATCCCGAGCAGGCCGCCTTCGACTGCGTTACGAACCGTCACGGATCGCCTGGCAATGCGCAGAAATCGAGCCTCTCGATAAATTCTTCGAATGATTTCGAGATGCGCTGGGGGGCGCGGTCTTCATCGACGTAGGCCACGCCCGGTACGCCCATCGGGCCACACTCAGAGTAGTCCAACATCACCGCATCATGACCACCCGAGGGCATGGCACAAATTACGACCCCAATATCAGGGTATCCCCACTCTTCAATAAGCACACGGCTCCCGGAGTCGACCGAATCAATCCCTAGCTCTCCGCCGAGTCCAAGAATCGCAGAAATCTCAAAGTGATCCGGGGCCCAGGATGTCTTGAAACTCGTCCGAAAACATCTGCGCTTCGGTATACCGCCATTCCGAAGCCGCAGGGCATCGACGTACACCCGAGGAAGGACAAAACCTACGGCCGACTGAGCTGCTGCGATCAGGTCATCGCAAAGTGGTGGTCCCGTGTAGTAGTCATCGTCCTGGAAGAAATCCTCCATCACGAACCCCCACGCGAGAAGCCCCCAGTGTGACCAGTCCGGCTGTGGACACCGCTCTCGACGAGCTGCATCAGTCCCGGATCCTGATGGTGATGCCAAGGATAGCCTTGCGGTGTCCGCTGCAGACCAGTCTGGTTCGCCAGGGCAAAGTTCTTACCCAGGGCCTCGCGAAGATCGCACTGCGTGTTGATCGGCTACGCTAGGTAGCGAGGTACTGGACGGCTCTATTACGGTCGCGGCCAATCTCCTGCACAGTTTCCTTGATCTTGGTGACGCCGTGGAGGCGTAGTAGGCCGAGCGCGAGATTGCGGAGGATCGCGAGATTGTGCGGGCCGTTTTCTTGGTGGGCTTGGCAGGCATCTTCCCGCCAGGTGGTGTCGCGGACGTAATGGACACGGTTCTCTATGCCCCAGTGCATTCGGACGTGGGTGTGGATAGCGTCCGGAGCGGCGCGCTCACCGCGCAGGCTGGTGACAATGAAGGCGTATTCCTTGCTGAGACGGGCGCCGGTGAGATCGAATTCTTCGCGGCAGATGACGGCTATTGTTCGGGCCCGTGGGAAACGGATGTCATCCACGGGTCGCGTCCAAGTCGTCCAGCGCTTGATACTTCCGCGGGAGCATTCCTCGACCTCATGCCCCGGTGTTTTCTGAATAACCGGCAGGAGGCGATCGAAGATTTGCTGGAAGAGCTTCGGCTGGTTCCCCTTGACAGTGAACACGTAGTCGATTCGTTTTTTCCAGAGTAGGATCGCGGTTTTGACCTGCGTGTGCGCGGCGTCTGCGGTGATGACGGTTCGGCCGCGCTCGTGTTTGATGTTTTTGAGTAGGTTCGCGACCTGGGTGATCTCGTTGGTATCCGCGGGGACCTTGGTCTGGGCGATGACGACCCCCTGGTTGTGAGTCATGGCAGAGAACAGCGTGAACTGCTGGTTCTCCGTGCTCCAAGCGCCGCGCAAGACCTTACCGTCCAGGGCGATCACCAGATCGCCGTTGTGATCGCGGGTCGCTTGTTCGTGCAGCCAGGTGCCGACGACCAGGTCCAGCACATGCGAGTTGACTCCTTTGAGGGTCTCGCGGATGGTGGATTCGCAGGGAACGGTGTAGCAGCCCCGAAAATAGCCGTAGGGCGCGCCGAGTGCGGCGAGGAGCCCTTGGGAGAGGTCGGCCGCCTCGCTTCCGATCTCGCGGTAACACGTGGCGCCAGCGAGCGTCGCGACGGTCGCCGTGGCAAGCACGAACTCGAGGTCGTAAACCCGGCCCCGGGCGTCGCGGAAATCCTTCACAAGACGCAGCATGGCAAGAAGTCGACCGATTTTTTCTTTGCCGGCGTTGTCAAGGCCGCTCGACAAAGCGGCGCCGGTCTGGCATGATGACACTTGGCGGCCTTCTGTCTCGGGGGATTGTTTGTTCGCACTCTCATTGTCCCGATCAGGAGGCCGTCGTTTCGCAACGGCGGCTCTTGTTTTCGTCAATTCAACGGCCATGGCGACTGGGCGCACAGCGGCGGATTTTCGGGTAGGCATTCGTAGCTGCCGATGGCGTCATTTCCGATAGCTCGGAAGCGCGGGCGGCGAGATTCCGGCCGGAAGGAACTGCACCCGCGAGACCCGTCGAAACCTGGACCGAGAGCTTGATCGTGACGATTACTCAGAGCGATAGTTCGCTACCTGGAGTGATCTTCCCTTGGCCCTGGTTCTTACCGCGGTCGCCGGTGAGCCCTATTCGTACGTCTGGGACCTCAGGGTGACGCCACGCGGAGAAGTCCGGGAAGCCATTCTCGTCAACGGAACACCGGTTCGTGGGTGCGTTTGCCCAGCCAGGTGACCGTTTCTAACTGCCCGGCCAAGTGCCGGCGACTCGGCGTCTTCCGCGGCGCATATGGCGTCGCCGATGGGGGTACCGCCGGGGATGAAAGCGACCATGGCGAGTAGCGCGCCGGTGTCAGAGTCGCCGGTGGAGCAGCTGTCGTTCGAGTTGTCGCCGTTATCGCAGGACAGAACTCTGCGTCAGCGCATCACACGACGCAATCGCAGGATCTCGGACAAACTCCATCAGCCGACGCGCGAACATCTCAAGCGCCCGATCACCGGCCATCAGCCATCAGCCACCCCAAGGGATGCGTGTCGGCCCAGCCACTCCGGCCTCCTGAAGCGCGGCCATCGCCCGAGCGACGACCGATGCAGCCGCTCCCGGCTCCGCACCGCGACCCATCCGATGACGGAGTCCTCGACCAGTTCTTCGACGTCGCGGCCAACCGGGCTTCCAGTTCAGCGATCCGCCCGGTTAACGCCTCAACCTGCGATTTCAACACTTCAATCCGGGCGGCCTGATCGGCGATAATCGTTGCCTGCGCGACAACCAAAGCCGCAAGCTCGTCGTAACTCGGCCGCCCCATACCCCTATTATGGGCTAAACGCCATCACCACCGGGCCGACACGCCGACCATTCATACCTGACCAGTTACGATGGGCGCTGGATTCGTTGAGAAGGTGCTCACTGCGGCGACGTGTTGAAACAGCCCGGCCCCGACGGCTCAGCGTCAATCCACCGTCCGATATCCCTGATATTAAATGATCACAAGAGCCTGAACATCGATTTTATATTGACGTTTAGGCTCGCGGTGAACAGACGTGGATCAAATAGGTGTTGGTCTTGGCGGCGTTATGGTCGGCTCGGTGAGATCGCCGTCGTGGTGTGGTGTTCTCCCTGCGGGGCGACGGTCACCGTCCGGGTGAGGTAGTCGCGAAGTCGTAGGCTGCCGCGGCGCTCCGGCTGGGCCCTGCGAGGGCGGGCAGTCGCGGCGTGGCAAGCAGACCCTTCGGGCTAGCTGCAAACGCCTCGACAGGCGGAATGTCGTCGACGAGGTCGAGGCAGTTGTCTGCGAGGAGCACGATCGTGCAGGGCCAGGTGCCGCCGCAGTCGGCGCATCTGCCATCGGCATCGAGATGGGTGTTGAGGGCGCGAAGCGCGGTGGCCCGCAGTCGCTTGAACGACCCGATCTGTGGGTCAACGCCCGTCACGTCCTCAGGCATCTTCATCGTCGCCGTTCGGCGCCCAGCGGTCAGTGAGCCTTTCCCTGCAACGACCCGTCACGCTAGGTAATCATCACGGGTCGTGATCGACGGCTGGGTCGCCGACGACGAAACGCGGGGCAACCGGTAGGAAGTAGTCCTCTCACAGATCACTTCCGCCGGAGCCCCGCGTCCTCATGAGTGTCACATACACGAGCGTCCTGCCCCTGAGCGATCACACGGTCGTCCGCCTTGCCACGCTCCTGATTGCGGAACGTAGGCGGATCGGTACGCGGAGCGGGACCCGCGCCCTGTCTCCATGGGAGCAGGCCGTGTTCGTCCTGCGCTGGTTCTGTGACGGAACCCCGGTCATCCGGCTGTGTCGGGACAACAACATCGGCAAGTCGGTGGGCTACCGCTACCTGCACGAGGGCCTCGCAGTCCTGGCCTGGCAGGCCCCTGACCTGCGCAACGCACTGATCGCCGCGAAGTTCGCCGGCTACGACCACGTGATCGTCGACGGGACGGTGATCGAGACCGACCGGGTGACCGTCCCCGGCCCGACGAAGGGCGTGGACCTGTGGTGGTCAGGAAAAATCAAGAACCACGGCGCGAACGTGCAAGTCGTCTCGGGTCCCGAGGACGGCTGGCCGCTGTGGGTGTCCGACGTCCGTCCCGGCCGGGAGCACGACACCACCGCCCTGCGCGCCTCCGGCGCCCCGGAGGTCTTCGAGGAGTGGTTCGCCGACGGCGGGCAGGTGCTCGGCGACGGCGGCTACGAAGCGTTCGGAACCCAGGAGGGGCAGTTCGCGGTCCCGTTCAAGAAGCCGAAGGGCGGGGAGCTGACCGCCGAACAGAAACTGCACAACCGCATCCACTACGCCCTGCGGGCGGTCGGGGAGCGCGCGAACGCGCTGCTCAAGGTCACCTTCCGCCTGCTCCGCAACGTCACGATCGACCCCTGGAAGATCGGGCTGGTCGCGAAAGCGTCCCTCGTCATCCTCCACACCGAGTACCAGAGGACCACCTGACGACCAACACACGATCACACTATTGATACTCACCCAGGGTGACGGTCGGTTGCAGGGAAAGGCTCAGTGGCCCGATTAGTGGCCGGTCCAGCGCCGCGTCCATGCCCTGGTCCTGGCGGCCGTTCGATCGTCGGGCCCGGCCAGCAAGGCACGGCGTCGCGCCGGGCGGCGGGACGGTACTCGCCCATGCGGGCCACCCTTCTCAGTGGAAATGCGCGGATGTGTCTTCGGGCATCTGACCTGAACGGCAGTTCGGCGGTCAATACATGTCTTGCATATCGACCACTCGTTTTCGGCATAGACCCTTCTCTCGCGCAGGGCAACCATCGAGAAACGCGGCCCACCGTCTGAAAGGGAGGGTTCCGTGTCGTTCTCGACTTTGCCTGGCCACCTCGGTGGATCGGCGTTGCCTCGACAGGAGGTCGGCGGTCGACGACGCTCTCTGCCTCCGTCGAGGTACGGGGTCTCGCTGTGACTGGCCGGGCCGACCTGGGCAACGCGCACCCGGTCGAGTCAGGCGCTACGCCCAATGGGGCTCAGGTCTCCGGCGTGAATGTGGCGTTCGCAGGTCTGACAGCGGCAGGCAAGACGACGCACGCGCGGCTGTTAGCCCGCGAGCTGGGCTATGACTATGTGTCGGCGACCGAGGTGATGCTGGAGATTCTTCGGCTGGACGTCGCCGCCGGCGACGCGTGGTTTCAGCGGTACGACGAGATCCAGGCGGCCCGGGAGGACGGCGCCGCGGACGACGAGCTGGACCGGCGCCTGCTGGAACTCGCGGCCAGCCGGCAGCGCACGGTGTTCGACACGTGGGCGCTGGCCTGGATCGCTCCTGATCCGATCGTCCGGCTTTGGATCGAGTCGGATCCTGCGTCGCGGGCGCGTAAGTGCCTGGTGTCCCAAACCCGCACCCGTCTGTCGTTGCCTGCTTGCGCGGCGCTGTGCCGGGAGAAGGACGAGCACACGCGCGACTCGTTGCACCGCCGCCGCGGATTCGACCTGTTCACCGACCGGGACCGCTACGACCTGGTGCTGTGCAACTCGCATCTGATTGCGACCGCGGACCGCGCCTGCGCCCAGCGGGGCATCGCCACGTTCGCGCCCGTCGTGCACCAGGCCGTGATCGCGCTACTGGAGCGCCCACACCCTGACGAACTTGACCGGCTGACGGAGGTCTATCTGGCCGAGATCATCCGCATCGGCCGACGCGTCTCCTGTGAGCCCTCCGACGGCGGCGGTCGCGCGATGCCTTGATCTAGCCGTCTCTCACCCCGGCCAGCCCTCAACTGCACGGAGGCGTACCAGTATGCGTGTTGCCTTGCTGTATCCCGAGGTCTACGACATGGCGCGGTTTCGGGAGCGCCGGCGCGAGTTCCCGCCGTTCGGGGTCCTCTACCTGGCCGCGGTGCTCGAAGGCGCCGGTCACGAGGCCGCGGTCCTCCAGGTCCGGCCCGACCAGCTGACCCTCGACCTGCGCGGCTACGACGCGGTCGGGTTCAGTGTCGCGTCGTCGGCGACCTACGGGTTCATGACCGCCGCCCGAGCACACAGCCAGATCACCGACGGCACGCTGGTGATGGTCGGGGGAGTGCACGCGAACTTCTACCCTGACGACGCGCTGCGCGACTTCGGCGCCGACGTTGTCTGCGAGGGCGAATCGGAGGAGACGATCCTTGAGGTCCTCGACGGGGCCGCCGCCGGCCGGCCGGTGCGAGGCGTCGCTGGCACCCGCTGGATCGAGGACGGCGAGACTCAGCATGGCGCCCCGCGGGTGCTGATGCGGGACATCGACCAGCTTCCGCTACCCGCGCGCCACCTGCTGCCGGTCGAGGACGTCGTGATGGCCGACCGGCTCGCCGGCCGCGACGTGGACATGGCCCACGTGATGTTCAGCCGCGGCTGCCCGTTCCCCTGCTCGTTCTGTGCGGCCGGCCAGACCCGCGTCCAGTACCGGTCCGGCGCCAGCGCCCGCGCGGAACTGACCGACCTCATCGACCGGTACGGCGTCGGCGGGTTCGCGATCGTGGACCACAACTTCGTCATGCACAAGCGGAAGGTCGCCGACATCTGCGACGCGGTCGCGGACCTCGACCTGGCCTGGTCCGCGCTGTCCCGTGTCGACACCGTCGACGCTGCTCTGCTGAAGACGATGGCCGGCTCAGGCTGCATCGAGATCAAGTACGGCGTCGAGTCCGGGAGCGAGCAGCTCCTGGGGGCGATGCGCAAGAACACCACCCGCGACCAGATCAAGGCCGCGTTCGCCGCGACCGCGGACGCCGGGATCGGCGCGAAGGCGTTTATCATCCATGGCTACCCGGGCGAGAACCGGCAGACGACCGACGAGACGATCAGCCTGCTCGGCGAGCTTGGCCCGTCGCTGACCCGCGTCTCACTGTTCAGATTCACGCCGCTGCCCGGCACCCAGGTCTACGCCGATCCCGACCGTCACGGGCTTCGCGGCCTGCACACCCAGCCCGACTGGGACGGGGACTGGTCAAAGTTCCACATCCACCACAACGACCGGCACTGGTGGGGTAGCCCCCAGGACTGGGCTGAGCTCGACGACTCCTACCAGCGGCTGCGCGACTTCATCGAAGACCACTGGGGCGCCCAGGGGTGACCGCAAACCAGGCCCCCAGCCGCTGGTACCGTGCCCACGTGATCAACCGGCGTCCGCGGACCGTCGGAACGGTCACCCTCGCCGCCGACCAAGCCCGCCAGGTCTGGAACTGGACCCTGTCCCGCCAGGGCCTGCACCCCGACCGCCGCCTCACCTCGGCGGCTGAGATCAGCCACGCGGCGCTCGGCTGCACGCCGCGCGCCTGCCATCACCGTTCGCGACCGTGCTCCCACGCGCCGCGCACGCTGACGCCGCGCTCGCGCTGCTGGACCAACACTCCGGGCTGATCACGCTGCGCTGCATGCGACGCACGCTGCACGCCCTGCCGGTCGACCTCGCCGCCGTCGCACACCGCGCCACGATCCACTACCGGCTGCGCGACGCCGCCCGCCGCGCCCACAACGTCGGCGTCACAGCACATCTGATCGACCAGATCAACGCGGAGCTGCACAGCCTGCTCGCCGACGGGCCGATGCCCTACCGGCAGATCGAGGCCGAGCTCGCGGCGGCGGGAACGGCCGTGGTCCGCGCCACGGTCAAGACCGCCTGGGAGGGCGGCAGCCTCACATATCGCAACGCCTCCGGCTGTTGGAACGCCGAACGCCGCCTGTTCGGTCTGACCAGCCAGCTCCACCCCGACCTCGCCCTCGACCTCGACCCGCGGACGGCGACCCGGATCCTGATGCGGGCCTACGTGGACCGCTACGGTCCGGTCACGCTCGCCGACGCGACCTGGTGGTCGGCGCTCTCCCGCGCCGCCGTCGTCGATGCCCTCGACGACCCGGCCCTCGCGCTCCTCGAAATCGCCACCCCGTGGAGCCCGTCACCCGCCTACATGCCCGCCGAGCGGTACGAGCAGTTCACCACGGCCGACCCCGACATCCACAGCAGCGGGCTGCATCTGCTCGCCCACGAGGACGTCGCGCTCAAGGCGTACTCCGAGACCCGCGCCCGCTACCTCGCAGACCTCAACCCGCGACACGCCTTCAACCAGATCGGCGAGGCCCTCCCCACCGTCCTCGTCGACGGACAGGTCCACGGCACCTGGACCTGGAACCCCGCGATCCGAACCGTCGTACCAACGCTCCTCCCCGGCCGGAGCAACCCGGGCCTGACCCGCCAGACCGCGCACGCCGCCGAGGAGCACACCGCGGCGCTACGCACCGGCTGGCGCTCCGCTCTCAAGACCGACACCCACCCGGGCCAGCTCGCCCTCGCCGTCTAGAACCGCCAGCCCGACGAAAGGACCTGCGACGATGCAGCCCCTCGCCCCCGGCGCCACACTCGAAGACCTCCAGCGCTACGTCGCGAAAATGGAAGGCGAACGCGGCTTCACCGACCGCACCGTCCACGACCAGACCTGGCGCCTCCTGGAAGAAGCCGGCGAACTCGCCCGCGCCGTCCGCAAAAACAACGGACAACGCTCCGAAACAGGACAAGTGACCGGCAGCATCGACGAGGAACTCGTCGACATCCTGATCTTCACGAACTCCATCGCCAACCGACTTGGTATCGACCTCGCCGACGCGATCCGCGCCAAGGAAGCCCTGAACGAAACCCGCACCTGGCCCGAGCAACGCCGCGACGCCTAAGGCCGATGTGACGCTTTACGCCCCAGCCGTCACCCACTCGGCCACGGTCCGGATCACGAACGCCTGCCACGCCTGGCTCTGCGGCTGGAGGTACTGCGGGTCGTCATGGACGGCGAAGCCGTGCTGCGAGCCCTCCACCTCCACGAGCCGGTGCTCGGCCGTGAACCGTGCCATCGCGGCGCGCGAGGACTCGATGGGTACCAACGTGTCCTTGGTGCCGTGCACCACCAACGTGGGCGCGGCGATCTCTTTGATGGCCTCGTCGGGCCTGAGCCAGAAGACCTCGTTCAGCATCGGTCGTCCGTGCTTGAGCGTCGGCGTGAAGGTGATCGCACCCTGCTCGTTCAGCGTCCGGGCGGCCTGGTCGTCGATGTGGTCGTCATGCCAGTACGGCCGGCTGTCGATCGTCCGCCACTTGTAGTTGAACTGCGGGTTGAGCAGCACCAGCCGCGCGACGTCTGTGGGCTTCTTGGCTGCGTAGTAGCCGCAGATACCCCCGCCGAAGCTCGCACCGAGCAGGCTCACGTGCTGGATGCCGGTAGCCTCGCGCGTCGCGGCTAGGGCGACCCGGATGTCGTTGAGGATCGATGAGAGAGTCAGCTCTTCCTGTCGGCCCTCGCTGTCGCCGTGGCCGCGGTGGTCGAAGCGCAGCGATGCCACGCCGGCCTCGGCCAGCCCGGCGGCCAGGCGGGTGAAGAATCCGCCTTCCTCGCGCGTGACGCCGCCGCCGTGAACCAGGACGATCGCTCGGCCGGCTGGCGTGTCCTGCTCGGTCAGCGTGGCCGCCAGGCGCAGGCCGTCGAGCGTGCGCAGCGAGGTCACGGTCTCGTGCACGGGCATGACGCTCCTTTGGAGGTTGTCTCGTGACTGCCTCCGTCCTCTGGCGGAGGGAGGCTGGCAAGCTGAAGGCGCCGGCCGAAAGCAAGCGATCCACCGACCGTGCGCTGAGTCCATATGACGGTGTTGAGGGCGACGATGGACTGAAAACGGGTATCCCTCGCGGTCCGCGCGAGGTCAGACCTGCCTGCTCCCCACTGCTTCCCGGAGTTCCCGTGGTCCCGGCCTCGATCGCCACGGCGTCAACGTCTGCGCCACGACTCCCAGGATGGCTGAGGTCCGGCTGGAGTTGGTGTCCCGCGCGATGTGCAAGGCGTCCAGTGCCACGGCGGCAGCCTCGTCCGGATGCCCGCTCAGCGCGAGCGCCGCCGCCCGTCGCGCCCCAAACAGACCAGTGTCCCGTCGCGACAAGGCGTTCCCGCTCAGGATCTCCGCGAAGATTCCGGCCGCCCTGTCAGGCATCCCGGCCTCGGTATAGACGGCGGCATCCCGCAACTGGAGCGTGACGGCCGTGAGCGCAGAGACAGAAGGCTCGCTCGCCTCCAGGGTTCGTCGAGCAGCGTCCAGCTTCCGCTCAATCGCCGCCAGCGGTTCGCCGTGCGTCGCCAGCGCCAGTGCCTCCTGTTGCACCTGCTCGGCCCGCAGAGCTGACGGCGCTGCCGGACAGATCCTGCCGGCGGCCTCGGCTAGATTCAGCATGCGCGCCAGCTCGCGGCCGTCGTAGGCCATCTGTGACTTCTTGACCAGCACATATGCCTGCATCGGGGAGTCCTGGGCTTCCTGCGCCCATTCCATAGCGCGGTCGTACCAGTACGCCGCCGAGCTGAGGTCGTGCAGATCCCTGTACAGCCACCCGGCGAACTCCGCGCCGTCGGCGCCGACCGCCAGCAGCGCGCGACGAACAGCGGGCTGAACGTCGCCCGCGTATTGCTGGATCGCGCCAAGCACGCCGAGCACCAGCGGTAAGGCGCGCAGCGGCCCGAGCTGGCCGTCGTCGGTCTTGCAACGCTCGAACTGCTGGGAGAAGAAGCCGACCACCGAGCCATCCAGATACCGGCCCGCGTTCTCGAGCGCGGCGGCCATATGTCGCAGCTCGTCCAAACCCGCGTACGGCAGCAGCCGTGCAGCCCGCCGTTCGCTGACGCTACCCGCGGGCCGGTGCGTTCCGGCGCAATGGCCGGTGACTTCCGCTTCGCCGAGTTCGCTGACCAGGTCGCGAGCCTTGGCCGCGTCGGCGTCGACCGGCAGCAGCACCTCTCGGCCAGCGAGGAGAAGCGGCACCAGGATGGTCCGCCGGGCGTCAGCACCCGGCCGCCCACGAGGTTCGCCGGGCAGATCGAACCACAACAACTCGGCCGGGATACCGAGGACCTGGCTGTAGCGGATCAGCTTGGAGAGCTCCTCGGGCGCCCGGCCGTTCTCGATGCGGCTGAGCTGGGCCTGGGTCATGCCCAGCCAGGTGCCGAGTTGCTCCTGCGTCAATGCCTGGCCGTGGAACGGATGAGTGCGGTAAGCGAAGAACACCCGGCCCATGTGCCAGGTAGCCAGGGCATCACGAATCCTGTCGAGCCGCCAGAAGTCCGGCGGCACGACCGGCGGCCGGGTCTGAGCCTCCAACACCGCGCCCTGACACGGGCTGCACAGCTTCCGCGGGTTGTCGGCCGCCAGCCGGTGCCCGCAGCGTGAGCAGGACCGGTGCCGAGCCGCGGTCATAGCTGGACGGCCTCCCGTTCGGCGCGGGCGTTCACGACCAAGGTCAACGTATGACGCTAACACCCGCTGTAGCAGCGTCTATGCGCCGCGCGTATACCGGTCACATCTGGCTGGCGTGGTGACGGGCGTGCCGGGCGTTGACGCTGAGGTCCGTGCCGTCGAAGGGGTGCTTTCCCCGCGCGACAGGATGAGTCGGTGCCCCTAACCCTGGCTAACTCAGTGTTCGGCCCGCCAGCCGCAGCTCGAAAGCCTCAGCCCCCACCCAGGGCTGCGGCAAGATAACAGTCCGGATTGATCAAACTACGCTTCCAGTCTGGTCGGGCCTGGAGAAGTACTTTGAGTTGATCCGGAAACCCAGTAACCACAGGCGGTTCACGTCGCTGCCGGCCTATCCGTGCCGACCGAATCCGACTACCTTGAGTTGCCATACGCTACCGAGAGCGATCTCGCCGCAGCCCTGGCCCCCACCCGTCGCTACAGCCAAGCCAGCCGCCCACAGGCTCGTCGGCACGGAACTGGCCGACCGGCCTGGCGGGATCAAAAGGCCGCGTCAGCGTCATGATCGAGCTCGCAGCACACAGTAGATCAACAAGCCTGAGTCGGATCGATTACAAGATAGGCGTCAGATCCAAGGTTCAGAGGCCGTTGACATAGCCCGGTGCTGTCGGCGACAAGGCGGTGGCAGTGGCCGCGCCGAGCGACTATCCCAGGGGCGCGGGGGTGACCAGGCGCGCCAGGAGTTTCGCGCGAAAGCGGTCCATGTGGGGGTCGAACCAGTCGTTGGCCCATTGCGACGGGTCGTCCAGGTGCAACCAGCGGACCCCGTTCGCCTCTCGGGGGTCAGCCTCGATCCGCATATCCTGGTCCGCCGCGAGGACAAACCAGAACGATACATCTGTGTGGCTGTGCTCCCCGCGGGTTCGCGTCACCGTCAGGAACAGCGGCTCGTCCCCGAACCGCGGATGGAACGTGCCACTGATCCGCAATTCCTCCGCCGCCTCCCGCAGCACCGCCGCCCGCGGGTCCTCACCGTCGTCGACATGGCCCCCAGGGAACAACCAAAGACCTGCCTTCACGTGGTCCACCAGAAGCACGGAACGGCGCGCCTCGTCGAACAAGGCAGAATAGACACACAGATGTTTGTCTGGCGTCGCGGGCCGAGCGACTCGGAATAACGGCGCTCCCGACCTGACCCAGCGCAACGTGGCGGCCCGGTCCAGAGCCTCGTGCTCGTCGAGAGGGGTGACACCAACCACCAGATCCTCCACAACAGTGCGTGAGTCCCGACCTGCCACCGCCATCTTCCGAAGCCCTCCACGATGAATACACTGCGTCCGAATCCACGCTCTCGCGGTGACCCGCCGACGTGCTCGGGGCGCGTCGATCTACGCCGGCGCGCTGACCGCCCGCGCGATGCGTTGGCCGACAAGGCGCTCGGCCAACGCGAGTGGATACCAGGCAGCACCGTGTACCTCGGACTCCTGGATGCGCCCCACGTCCGCATGTGCCGTGGTGAAGGCGTACCCAACGTCGAGGTGCCAGTGCTCCGGCTCGTCCTTCGTCGGTCGTGCCGGAACCTGGCCGTACTCGATGTAGACGGGGACCTGCGACGCGGGGAAGACCGTGCCGGGATCCACACCGGTCTCCTCCGTCAACTCACGTACGGCCGCGCAGATGAGGGTGGTGTCGGTCGGTTCCAGGTGGCCGCCGGGCTGCAGAATGATCCCGTACGCACGATGCTCGACCAGCAGGATCTCGGCGTCACCCTGGACATCAGGGCGGACGAGGAGCGCACCCGCGGTCACGTGCATCGGAAAGGTCCGCCGCGAGGCGAGATCCCGTCCTTGAGAAAGCAGTCGCAACGGCTCGGCCAGCAACGTGGCCTCGTCTGGATAGCACTCGATGTATGCGGAAAGCACACTCGATATATCCGAATCACTGATCGCCACAAGCCGCCCCCGCGTCAGCCCGAGAGACCAGCTCCTCGGGACCTCCTGCTTGCATGTGAGCAACGAGATGCGACACAGGCAACTCCGTAGATAGCGCACAGGTAACTGGTCAGGTCCGTCATGTTCCCGCGTGATTTGTTAATGAGTTGGCATCTCCTGGCGTGTAATTGCTTGGCGTGTCTCGGTGCGTGTCCAATAATGAGGGTATGACGCGGCCGACGTATGACGAGCTTGCCGCGCTTGTCGTTGCCCAGGCCGCGATTATCAAAGAACAGGCCGCTGAGATCGAGCGGTTGAAAGCGCGGGTCGCGGAGTTGGAGGCGCGGCTGGCGGCGAATTCACGGAACTCGTCGAAGCCGCCGTCATCGGACGGGCTGGCGAAGCCAGCGCCGAAGTCGTTGCGAGGAAGATCGGGCCGTAAACCCGGTGGGCAGGGCGGTCATCCCGGGCGGACGTTGTGCCAGGTGGCCGATCCGGATGAGATCGTGCGCCATGAGCCGGCGCGGTGCTGCGGCTGCGGCCGAGGACTCGGCCGCGCCCCGGTCGCCGGGATGACACGGCGCCAGGTCTTCGACATCCCCGCGATCCGAGTCGGTGTCGTCGAGCATCAGCTGGTCGCGAAGCGGTGCGGGTGCGGCATGGTGACCACCGCGGACAGTCCCGACGGAGTGCGAGCACCGGTTCAGTACGGTCCGATGATCACTGCGGTCATCGTCTATCTGTATGCCGGCCAGTTCCTGTCGAAACAGCGGACAGCGCAGGCCCTCGGCGAGCTGTTCGGCACCCCGATCAGTGACGCGACCGTCGCCGCGGCAACCACCAAGGCCGCGAAATCCCTCAAGGGTTTCAGCGGCCAGGTCCGCGCACTGATCGGCCGTGCCAGCGTGGTCCACTTCGACGAGACCGGCTTCCGAGTGAACGGCACCACCCACTGGGTGCACTCCGCGTCGACCGACCGCTACTCGCTACTGACCGCGCACCGCCGCCGCGGCCGGGAGGCGATACTCACCGCCGGTGTGCTTCCCGGTTTCACCGGAGTCGCGGTCCATGACGCCTGGGCACCCTACGACACGTTCACCGACGCGACCCACGCGCTGTGCAACGCGCATGTTCTCCGGGAACTCCAAGCCGTGATCGACGCAGCCGGCGACGACACCAAATGGTGTTGGGCACGTCAGGTGACCGACGGCCTCCTCGCGCTTAAAAAGCACATCGACCATGCCCGCACCACAGGCATCACCCTGGACACGGACGTCCTCGACCAGCACACCCGTCGCATCCGCGACGCAGCGAAGATCGCCGCCGACGACCAGACCGTCACCGGCGCGCTCGGCAACAAACACCGCGCGCTCGCCCGCCGTCTCCGCGACCGGATCGACGACTACCTCCGCTTCACCACCAACCCGGCCGTGCCCTTCGATAACAACGCCGCCGAACGCGAGATCCGCATGGTGAAAACCCGGCAGAAAATCTCCGGCTGCATGAGAACACTCACCGGCGCCCAGAACTTCTGCCTCATCCGATCCTACACAGCAACCACCCGCAAACACGGCATCGGCCTACTCGACGCCCTCACCCAACTCGCCAACGGAAACCCCTGGACACCCCAACCCACCTGACCAGTTACCGCCCATCAAGCCATCCTTGGGGCCCTGCTCGGCCGCACCGGGGAGGATCTCCTCTTCACGGATCAGCCGGTTCGGGTCGTCGTCGTCGTAGAATACCTTGAACGATCGGCCGCTCAATTCTTCGTAACGGACCAACGCTGGCATCGGCCAGAGGTCCCGGTGCCATCCGTCAAGCCGACCGAGGACAAGCCACTTTCCCTGCTTCAAACCAAGGTGGCCGAACTTGCCGACCAACGCCGCGTCCCCAGGCAGAAGTCCCTGGACGTCAGCGAGCGTCGGAACTGCGTCACGGCGGGGACCAAAGAAGTACCCCAACAGGACACCGTCCCGGTTCGCGCGAGCCACTATACCGATCGCGTAGCCGCCCTCACGGAGCGGCACGGCGAACCAGTCGCCCTCTCGATAGCTGGTCTTCACCATCTCGTCGTACGACTCTGGAAGATTACCGCTACGACCTCTCTGGCCGGCGCTGACGCCTCGGTTCGGGCGGCCCATCGCTGGACGGTCCCAGAGCCCGGACATGAGCCCGCAGGCCGTGATCGCATCGACGCCGCGTCGACAGACACCCGGACACCACCGAAGACAGCCGGACCATTCCGGACACCCTCCGTAGCCAACCCCGCGCCGGCCGAGGCACCGGCTGACGACCACTTGTCCCTCTGAACAGCGAAAACACCTGGTCAGAGAGCCCGACGCGAACGACCCGGTAAGCAACACACACCGTAGTCGATCTACGGATCAAACGATCTACACAATCCTCACCACCCCTGCCCCGGCAGAGGATCTCCCTTTGGCTGCTTGATATCCACAGGACTGAACACCGTGCGGTGGCGAGGTCGGTGCCCGCTCAGTCGAGCCTGGACCGCGGCCCGCCGTCCACCCGGAACTGGGCGAGCGCCGGTAGGACGGTCGCCCGCAAGGCCGTTTGGACCTCCTCGCATGACCCCTCGGCCGAGACCACGACGAACGACGATGCCTCCGGCATGGAGCGGTACGCCTCGTCGAAGGCGACGAGGTAATCGAGTTCCTCACGGTCGCGTCCGCGTTGCTCCACCCGTCGCTGTGCGAGCCCGGCCGGGACGGACAGATAGCAGACCAGGTCAGGCGCAGGGAACCGGCGGAACGCGGCACGCACTCGACGTTCGCCGCGATCGCCGCGGGCACGCATGATCGCATACTGGCAGTAGGCATAGCGGTCCATCACCGCGACGCGGCCGGTCAGCCGGGACAGCGTGAGCGCCCGGCTGACCGCCACCCAGCGCATGGATGCCTCGACCACGACGTAGGCGCGGCAGCCGAACAGCGCCCGCCCATCCGTGCGGCCGAGCAGTCTCGCCAGCGCATCCCAGATCGGGCGACCGCCGGCGTTCTCGAAGTAGCGGGCCGGCGCGCCCTGCCCGTTCAACCAGGCCGCGAGTCGTCTGGCCTGGGTCGTCTTGCCCGACCCGTCCACCCCGAGCAGAGCAATGATCGGCCGGTGTCGCACCCGACAAGCGTAGATCTACACGATCCTCTCTGCCCCCATCCCACCAAAGGATCTTCCTTTGGCTGCTTGACATCCATAGGAGCATCGATCGACGCGGGCCGTGGGGCGCCGGCGCGTCGGGGCGGCTCGCGCGAGGCGGGCAGGGCAACGGGCGATCGTAACGAGACGACCGCCGTTGATGCCTGCGGCGACGGGGCCGCGACGGTGGATGATCGTAACGTGGCGACCGCAAGTGTCGTGGATGCTGTCCGGGGGGACCGACGCGCGTTCGCGGCGGCCGTGAACGCGGTACGCACGGCTCCGGCCGGCGCGGTCCCGGAGTTCATCCGGACCGACGGCGGCGGCTGGACGGTCTGGTTGCACGGGACTCTGATCGGGCGGCTGCGCCCTGCCTACGGGCTGTGTAGCCGGGCGGGGTGGGAGGCATTCGGCGCGGGATCGCTTACGGCGCGGGGCCGGCACGCGAACCGGCACGGCGCCGCCGTTCTACTGATCGACTTCCTGAGCCAGCAACCCGCCGCCATACGGCCCCAGGACGTGCCAGCCGCCACGGTCGCCGGATGGCGCGCGGCCGGAGCGACCTGGACACAGATAGGCGCACGTGTCGGGGTGTCCGCCCATGTCGCGTCGCGCCGCTGGGGCAGCGAGCGTCCCCGCTCGCGGACGCGCCCGGCATAGCACCCTCACCCCGCCGCGCGGCCCACCGATCGGCGACCGTCCCCGGGGGAGCGTGGCCCGACCGCCGTAGCTGGCGCGGTTGGGTCCTTGCACCGCGGATCAGCCCCCCGGGTTTCGTCCCGGGGGGCTGTCGGTCGTTGTGCGGTGGGTGCTTGCTTGAGTTAGCGGTCGCGCAAGCGCTGGTCAGGACGGGCGTGGTCGGTCGAGCTGGGTTGGGTCGGGCGGCGGGTGCGGGTCCTGTAGACGCTGATGGGCTTGTAGGCGCTGATGGGTGGCGGGGGTGTCCGTAGCCGGGCCTTGAGCCGTTCGGGGGGTGTGGGCATGGTCGCGTTGGGGTCGGCCCGATCCGCGAGCGCGAACACGAGCGCTTCCACGGCCTGGTCCTCCCACGCTTCGAGCTTCCCGGAAGCGCTCGTAGCCGACGTTGTAGGCGTCGGCGGCGAGAATGCGCCGGTCGGTCAGCGTGGTGGTGCGGATCGGCTGGCCGAACCG
The DNA here is from genome assembly GCF_000966285.1 of Pseudofrankia sp. DC12. NCBI lineage: Bacteria > Bacillati > Actinomycetota > Actinomycetes > Frankiales > Frankiaceae > Pseudofrankia > Pseudofrankia sp. DC12. Next base: position 4,890,798 of record NZ_KQ031391.1, on the reverse strand, counting down.
AGCAGGACCCGCATGGCGGTAGCGGGGGCCTCGGGGAGCCCGCCAATGGCCGACTCGATGATCGCGATCCCGGCGGGCGCGGTCGCGCGGGTGGCCCGGCTCGTGAGCGCGGCCAATAGGCACGGCGCGACGCGCAGGAGACCGGCGGGAGTGGGGTCTCCCGCGCGCATGAGTGCGCGGATGTCGCGTTTGATGCGGTCGTAGAAGGTGGGCGGGATCGCGGGCGGGGTGGGTCGGGCGGGGGTCGTCGTCATGGCCGGCGGGGCCTCCTGAGCGGGCTCTCGGCGTAGGTCTTAATAGTCCGTGCCGTGTGCATCGTGACCGGGCCGCAACGCGCTTTACAGCCGTTTGCGGGCCTTTGGCACAGGTTGGCGCGGTTCGGCCAGAGCGGCGGCCGTCGTGGCGTGGGTCCGCCGGCCGCCGGCCGTTGATCGTCGTGGCGGGCCGCGCCGCCCTCGTGGCCCCGGTCCGCCACCAGCCAGCCATCTGCTCTCCTCTGCCGCTCAGATTCTGTTGCCTGGAGCCTGGCGGAACGGCCTGAGCGTTCTCTATGAGAACCCTGTGCCCCGGCTGTAGAGCAGTGTCGCTTCGGCGACCGGTGGTCAGCCTTCGAAGCTGCTGGCACCAGGCGCCTCGCCGACGGCCCGGGGGCCTTTTCGGGCGAGGTCGCTCTCGACGGCGGCGAGGGCGTCGCGGGCGCCCTGGGTCGGCGCGACGTTCACGAGCGCCCGGTAGAGCCGGAGCAGGGCGTCGTGGTCGGTAGTGCCGCTACGGCGGCGGTCGGTGTGGACCGACTGGATCGCGGCCTCGAGCTGGAACCGGCCAGCCGGGGCCCCGAGCGCATGGGCGCGGCGCAGGTAGGCCTCGCCCTCGCGGATGAGGGCCGGGTCCCACCGCCAGGGGTCCTGTTGGGCGAACGGCACGAACACGCCGTCCAGCCAGCGCGCGGAGGCGCGGGACGAGGAAAGCGCGATGAGCGCGGCGAGTCCCCAGGCCTCAGGCTCGGCCGTCAGCAGCGCCGCGACGGTGACGGCGAGATAGAGCGACTCCGCGGCGAGCGACTCGCCCTGGGCATCAGGAGCGCCGAGCGACTCCCAGTCGATCGTGTAGGCGCCGTAGATCGCCTCCAGGACGAAGCCCAGCCGTTCGGGCAGGTCCGCGCGGGTCGGCACGGCGAACGGTATGCCGGCCGCGCGGATGCGGCGCTTCGCCCGGACCAGGCGCTGCGCCATCGTGGCCGGGCGGACGCGGAAAGCGGCAGCGATGCCGGCCGCGTCAAAGCCGAGCACGGTGTGGAGCATCAGCGGGGTCCGCGCCTCGGGCGCGATCGCTGGGTGGGCACAGGCGAACAGCAGTTCCAGGCGCTTGTCGGGGATCGCGTCCGGATCGACCGCGGCCACCGGGTCGACCGCGGCGGCGCGGTCGACGTCGGCCGGCTCTGCCAGCGGCCAGGACCTGCGGTGGGCTGCCGACTTGAACACGTCGCGCTGCCGGTTGCGGGCCACGGTGAGCAACCACCCTTCGGGATTGGCGGGGATACCGACGGCCGGCCAGGTGCGCAGCGCCTGCTCGAACGCGTCGGCGAGGGCGTCCTGCGCGAGCTCGATGTCCCGGGTCGGCGCGGCGAGCAACGCGAGCAGCCGCCCGTAGGAGGTCCGCGCCGCGCTCTCGGCGGCGGCGCGGACCTCGTCAGGGGCGCGCACGGAAGGGACCTGTCACTGCCCCCGCTTCCAGGCGCCGTCCTGCCAGTGGGTCATCCCAGGCCGTACCTCGACCGGCCCCCACGCGACCGAGGGCGCCTGCTTCGCCCACCCCAGCGCCGCGTCCAGGTCGGCGACGTCGATCACGAACGTGCCGGCGAGCTGCTCCTTGGTGTCGGCGAAGGGGCCGTCCTGGATGCGGAACTCGCCGTCGACGCTGCGCACTGTGGTGGTCGCCGACGAGTCCGCGAGCACCTCGGCGGAGATCAGCACGCCCGCCGCGTCGAGGTCGTCGGCGTACCGGTGGAAGGCCGCCATGCCCTCCTGGAGGGTGGCCTCGTCGAGCTCTCCGGCCGCCATCAGCTCCGGGTAGTGCAGCAAGATCGTGTAACGCATGAGACGTCCTCTCGGGTCCGTTCGATGCTGACACCCCAGTGACGAGCGGGGCGCGCGCGAATCGACCGGGCGGCGAAGGCCGTCGCAAACTCCGCCGGCTTGTTCACCCGGCGCGACCGCGATCATCGCTGACGAGCGGGCTGAAGCCAGGGAACGTGGCTTCCTCGACCAGCTCGATCCGTGAGCTCCAGCGACGGTAGATCGCGGAGGCGTGGACGCCGGAGTGCGCGGCGACGGCCTGGATCGTCGTCGCGTCGAAGCCGCGCGCCACGAACAGCTCGCGGTCGCCGCCACCAGTGTGGGCACTCGTCCTGGCCGGCCAGCCCGGCCCAGCTCATCGACAGCGACAGCGACAGCGACAGCGACAGGCGGCATACCGCACAGCCCGTCGAGATAGATCTCATCTGGTAATCCGCGAACGCCACGGGCGCCGGCCCCCTTCCCCACCGGGCCGGCGTTCCCTCTGCGCGAGCCAGCCCCATCTCCTACCGTTGCCGGGCAGCGTCAGGTCGGCAGCCGCCGCCCTTCCAGCCAGGCGAGTTTCCCAAGGTAGGAGAAGGTGGGTTCTGAGCATGATCGACGCAGTGCCGCGCCGTTCGGCCCCGGTATTCCTGCTGTTGGCATTCTTCTCGGGCGTCCTCCTCGCTTCTCCGGCGAGGTCCGACGGGCCTGGATCCCCGCCCGGCTACGGGGATCTGGTCGGCGTTCCCAGCCCCCTGCGGATGGTTCCCACACAGCTGTCCGCCGTGGCCGACGGAAATCTTCTCATCTATCGCATGCCGGGTATCCGCGGCAGCGAGATCAATGCGACGGCCATGCTGTTCACTCCCAAGGGACCGCCGCCGGCGGGCGGCTGGCCGGTCCTCGTCTGGGGCCACGGGACCGTGGGCTGGGCGCCCAAGTGCGCGCCGAGCGTGCGGCTCCAGGAGAACGGCACCTGGGTGGACGGGCACACCGACACCCTGCTCGCCGCCGTCCTGAGGATGGGTGTCGCCGTCATCGCGCCGGACTACGAGGGCCTTGGCCCTGTGTCCGCCGGCGTCCGGCCGGGGCACGGCTACTACGACCTGTCCAGCGAAGGCAGCTCCATGGTCTTCGCGGTGGTCGCCGCCCAGCGGGATCCTGGCACGAGGCTGTCCGGGCAGTGGGTCGCGGCGGGGTGGTCGGAAGGCGGATTCGCGGCTCTCGCCGCCGCCTACTACTCGGGCGTGGCCGAGAAGGCCGATCCGGCGCTGGACTATCGCGGCACCGTCACGTTCGCCCCGGTGCCGGACATCCCGGCGATGAACAAAGTCCTGTGGCGTGACATCGCAGACGCCTCTCGGCCCGGCAGCACACCGACGGAACACGAGATCGACCAGCTCGTGTTCGCCAACGCGGAGACCATCTACTTCACGGAGACCGAACGTCACGCGGGCTACGGCGTCGACCCTGTCCAGGTCTACGGCCCGAACATGCTCAAGTTCTACCAGCAGAATAGTCAGACGTGCCTGGATGACCTGAACGCGATGGTGCGGAAGGATATCGTCGACTATCTGAGGGCCTCCCCCTCCCACCGGCTGGGCACCTATCCGGGCGTCCGCGGCGACGCACCGAACTCGCTGCCGGAGAACAGCCGGTTCTTCACGGACAACCAGGGCAGGCTGGAGAGCTCGACGCTGCCCGGCCCGATCCTCTGGCTGTTCGGCACCGACGACATCACCAGCCCCGCCTCCGTCACCTACGACGTCGTGAACAAAATGCTGACCAACGGGAACGACATCAACCTCGCCGTACTGGCTGGCGCGGGTCACTACGACGTTCCCACGGCCGCTCTGCCGCTGGTCGAGGCACGGTTGAAGACACTCTTCTCGCTCGGGTGAAAATGGAGGACGGGCATGACCGAGGGACCCGGACAACGACCAGATCCCGTTCGCCGGCCGCACCTTGGGCTGCGACCCGGCGAACTCGACGGCAGATGGTACGCCAAGTATTGGAACCCGGTAATGACGTCACTGCCGGACGACGTCGGGGCGGCGCTCGGCCTCGGCCCCCAGGCGTCCCCGTTGTGCCTGAGCTTGGACAACGTGGGGACGTTGAGCGACGCGGGTTATCAGGAGCTCGAGAACGGATATAGCCTCGCCGACGACGGCTCTATGCACATCGCCACGCTGACCCGCATGCCCGGCGCGACCCCAGCCATGCTGGACTGGTGGTTCTGGTGGCACAGCAATGAGACCCAGAGGTACAAGTTGTGGCACCCGCGCGCCCACCTGTATGCGGAAAGCACTGGAGGCGGGGCAGATGAGGAAGAATCATACCGTGCGAGGTACGTCGGGAGCACGTCGTTCGTCGACGAGTATGTCGGCAGCACGCTCGGGGAACTCGCGATCCACTTCGCCGAGCCCGCGGCGTTCGGTTTCTCCCATGACCGGCTCGATCCCGATGAGGCGACCGCGGTCTGCGCGAGAGTCGGATTCTCGCGGCTCCCCCTGGATTGGGGATATTTTGTTCATCATGTACGCCTGGTGAATGGAGGTGCCGAGATGCGTTCACGTTTCTGGATGGGCGGCCAGAACGTCGCGGCTCGCGGGCAGGCCCCACCGTCCGGCGAGTTCAGAACGGCCGCGGCAGGTGTGACACGTCTCGGAGATGTGCAGGCCCGCGCCATGGCCGTGCATTGCTCACAGGAGATGAGCCATCTCGCCACGTTTCTACCGGACATATTCGACGAGTTTGGCCGCCGTAGACAGGTCAGCCAGCCCGACAGGGCATGCCTGCCCACTCGCGGCCGGCCGAGAGGACCGGGCCCGCGGTGAGCGCCGCCGAAGCGCCCGGCAGCCCACCCGCCATGCTCGGGCACCTCCGGGGGCACGGGCCGGACACGGATGCCGGCCCTGGACGCGCGCGGAGGCGGAAGGAAGGGAAATGACATGTCGACCCGGATCGAGGGCAGAGTGCTGCGGCGCGGCGACTACCACTATGAGAGCCGGCGCCGCGAGGCCTGCTGGCACGCGGGGGTGCCCGACCGTTATCCCGAGGTGATCGTCCTGGTGAACAACGAGGACGATGTCGTCAAAGCGGTGGGGCTCGCCAGGCGGGAGGGCCGGCGGATCTCGGTCCGCTCCGGCGGCCACAGCTGGTCTGGGTCGCACCTGCGCGACGGTGCCGTGCTGATCGACCTCTCGAACCTGCGGCACGTGACGGTCAGCAGGGAAGCGATGGCGGGCACCGCCCAGCCCGGCATAAGAGGATCAGAACTCGACTCGATGCTGGCCGATGAGGGCCTTTTCTTCCCCACGGGGCACTGTACGGGTGTCTCCCTCGGCGGCTACCTGCTGCAGGGCGGGTTTGCCTGGGCCGGGCGGGACTACGGGCCGGCCTGCATGTCGGTCACCGGCATCGACGTGGTCACGGCGAGCGGCGAGCGGGTTCACGCCGACGCGACACAGAACTCGGACCTTTTCTGGGCGGCCCGCGGCGCGGGTCCCGGCTTCTTCGCCGTCGTGACCAGGTTCTTCGTCAGGTTCTACCCGCGCAGGCGGGTCACGATGAACAGCGGCTATCTCTGGCCGGCCACGGCCGCACCAGAGGTGTACAGCTTCGTGCACGAGGTCAGCCGTGCGACGCCGACGGAGATCAATCTCCTCTGTAACCGGGATCCGCTGACGAACGGCGAGCCCCTCCTATCGCTCAACGCGACGGCCTTCACTGACACCGAGGAGGAGGCCCGGGAGCAGCTGTCGATCTACAAGTCCTGTCCCGCGCGGGCTCACCTGATCGGGACACGGCTATACGAGGTCACCGATACCGCCACGTTGAGCCGGGTCGGCACCGACGCACGCTACGACGAGGCCAAGCGATATTTGGCCGACAACATGTGGACGCACGCCTGCTTCGACGACCTGTGGCCGAACTTCGCGAGCATGCTGGAGACCTGGCCGCCGTCGCCGTCGCACCTGGTGTTGTTCAACTGGGGAGGGTACGAGGGACAGCCCGAGCGCCCGCCGATGGCGTATTCGATCGAAGACGAGCTGTATTACGGACTGTATGCGGCCTGGACGGACGCGGCCGATGACCACCGGTACACGAGCTGGGTGACCGACCACATGCGAGCCTGGGAGCCGTACGCCACCGGAATCCAGCTGGCCGACGAGAATCTGATCAACCGCCCGTTCCGGTTCGTGACCGACGAGAACCTCCGTCGCCTCGACGCCCTGCGCGCGAGATGGGATCCCGACGGGCTGTTCCTCCCTTGGCTCGGCCGGCCGCGACCGAGCACAGGTACAGGCACCGCGGAAGGCAGCGGAGCGAACGCATAGCCATGTGATCACCAGTTGGCGAGTGGAACCGGCGTCGACGGATACCCCAACCGCGCCGGTTGACCGCCGCTTCGGCCCTCCGGCGGCCGTAACCAGGGCCTATTTGCAACCACCCGAGGGTGAAAGCCACGATCACGGGGGTGAGGCGGAGCGCGGGCGAGCTGCGGCAGCCGCGAGACGCCGGGCGACCCAGGGCTGAGCGCGAACGTCCGCCGACGGCGTCGTGACGTCAGGGTGGACGGCGGGGACCGGTGGGCGGGCCGCGAAGGGGACTTCTGGGGCACCCGCTACGATCGCGGCCAATCCAACGACATTCCGCCGGCTGGTGGGCGGAGGTCGGCGGCCAACGCTCCGGGTTGGCTGGGCGTCGGGTAGGGGGAGGACTTCATTGTCGGCGGGTACGGAAGACGAGCGCGCGGGAGTGGCGATGAGCAGGGAACGTCGGCTTTCTCGCCGCGCCGCTGGGCGTCTCGTGAGCAGTCGCCCGACGGGAGGCGTAACGCGGCTCGTCACCCGGGCCTGGTACCTCGTGGTCGCGGCGAGTGCGCTGGCGCTGGTGCCGGCGAGCGCCGCCATGGCGGCGACGCCGCTGGCCGCGGCCAAGAAGCACGACCGGAATGTCGGCCACGTCGTCATCGGCCTGGTCGTCGTCCTGGTGATCCTTGTGCTGCTGTATCTGCTGTTCCGGGTGGTGCGCAAGCGAGCCCGTGGCTAGCGTTCCGGGCGAGCTGACGACAGGCCGGCCGGGACGTGTCGCACGTCCCGGTCGGCCACCGCGCGGTAGAAGCAACGATCAGAGCGCGGACCACCGGGGGAACGCGAAGTCGCCCCGGCCGTCGGTGAGCTGACGGTCGGCGGCGTCGAGGTTCTTCTGGTTGGTCATGAACAGCTGCCGGTCGTCCGGGTGGTCGGGGTCCCGGTTGGCGGTGAAGAGCAGGAGATCACTTCCGGACGCCGACCAGCTCGGGCCGTCCTGGGTGCTGTGCTCGCCGGTGACCGCGGTGACGTGCTTGGTGTTCACGTTCACGATCGCGATCTGCTGGTCATTGGGGTTGCTGGCGATCTGGCGGACGAAGGCGAGGTACTTGCCGTCGGGCGACCAGGTCGGCTCGGAGTCGAGATTGGGCTTGTCGCCCTCCGAGATGAACTCGTCCTTGTTGAACGGCACCGCGGCGACACCCGGCTGGGTCGAGATGAGCACCAGGAAGCCGCCGCCGCCGCCCGCGACGGTGTTCGACCAGTAGGCGATCCGCTCGCCGTCCGGCGACCACGACGGGTCAGACGCCTCTGGCTGGGTGTCGAGCCGACGGACGGTCTTGCCGTCGATCGAGCTGATGTACAGGCCCGGGTTGGGCTGGCCGGTCGCGTCCGTCGTCGAGCGCAGCACCAGGAACTTGCCGTCCGGCGACAGCGACGGCCGCCCGTCGGCGGCCGGCGACAGGTTCGCTCCCTGCCCGGTGGTGAGCAGCTGGACCGGCTTTCCGGAACCGTCGGACGCGATGGCCCACAGTGTCGTGCTGCCGGTCGAGTTGTCGACATAGATAATCGTCTTGCGGTCCGGACTGATCACCGGGAACTGCAGGTTCTGGGTCTTGTCGCTGAAGATCGTCTTGAACGTGGAGATCTTCGGCAGCGTGGCGTCGGCGCTGTCGGGGTTCGGGACCACCGCGGTGACGAGGCTGTACTTCCCGCCGCCTGGCGCCTCCGCGTTCCGGCTGAGGACGAGGGTGTCGTCGCCCAGCCCGGTGGCCGCCTTCGGCAGCGCGAACGCGGCCGGCGCGGCGCTGGCCGTGCCGGTACCGACGGTCGCGCTCGGGGTGTTCTTGGAGTCGCTCTTCAGCACCATCGGGATCACGGCGGCCAGCACCGCGATGACCACGACCACCGCCGCGATCCCGAGGATCATCGGCGTCCGGCTCTTCTTCGGCGCCGGGCCGGGTGGCTGAGCCTGGCCCGGGTGCCCGGGACCGGCCGGGGGCGGGGCCACCCGCTGGGTCGCGAGCTGGGTCGAGACGTAGTCCTGGTCCGCCGTGCCGCCCGGCCTGGTCGAGGCGAGGGTGGCCATGTCGGGCGGGCCGCCGACCGTAGCGGGGCCGGACGGGGGGCCGCCAGCACCCGGAGAAGGCACGTTCCAGTCCGCGAGGACGTTGGTGACCGCTTCTTCCTGGTTACCCGTGTCCCCGGCCTCGTCCCCGAGGAGCCGGTCCATCAGCTGGCTGGCGGTCGGCCGGTTGGCCGGGCTCTTGCGCATCGCGTCCCAGACGATCGGCCGCAGCGCCGGGTCGACGCCGTCGAGCTGCGGTTCCTCGTTCATCGCCCGGTAGAGGAGCGCCTGGGCGCTGCCGGTGCCGAACGGGTACTGGCCGGTCGCCGCGTAGGTCACCAGGCCGCCCCAGGCCCAGATGTCCGCCTTCGAGGTGATCGCGTCGCCGCGGATCTGCTCGGGGGACATGAACGCGGGCGTGCCCAGCTGCTGAAGGTCGCCGGTGAGGTTGGTCGCGGAGTCCATCGCCCGGGCGATGCCGAAGTCGATGACCCGCGGGCCGAACGGGGACAGCACGACGTTCGACGGCTTGAGGTCGCGGTGCACGATGCCGGCGGCGTGGATGGCCCGCAGCGCGGCGGCCACACCCACGGCGAGCTGCTCGAGGTTGGCCGCCATCAGCGGGCCGCCCCGGGAGACGAAGCTGGACAGCGTCGGGCCCTCGATGAACTCGGTGACCAGGTAGGGCTGCACCGCGTCAGGGTCGAAGTCGAGCACCTCGGCGGTGCACACCCGAGCGACCCGGCGCGCCGTCGCCGCCTCCTGGCGGAACCGGCTGCGGAACTGCGGGTCGTCGGCCACGTCCGCGCGGACCACCTTGATGGCCACCAGGCGCCCCAGCTCGGACCGGCCCAGGTAGACCGTGCCCATCCCACCCTGCCCGAGCTTGCCCAGCAGCGTGTACGCACCGAGCGTCCGCGGGTCGTTCTCACCCAACGGCGTCGCGCGGCTGCTGACATTCGCCTCTGACGACGTCACTGCCCCACCTCTGTTCTCCCCCACCCGACGCCGGACACGCGACGGTCCCGAATAACGATCCCATGCGGGCAGAATGCTACCGTCTGCCGAATTCCGGGAATGCCTCGGAATCGAAGCGGCAAGGGTCGGCGGCGCGACACCTCGAGACACTGCGGCGCATCGCGGACCACGGGCCGGACAAGCGGAGTGCCGGTAGCGCCTAACCCGGGCTCTCGGCCGGCCTGGGCTGCGGTGCGACGTGAAGTGTCGCGCGCGGGCCCGTTCTTCTGGCGTCCTCGGCGGCCTGGCCAGTCGGGCTCGGTCGCGTCATCCGATCGCCGACGGCCGGCCCGCCTGCCTGACGTGCCCGGCCAACCGTGGGCCGAGCGATGAGTGGGTGGCTGGACCGCTGGCCGCTGGCCCGAACTGACGCCCCCCGCGTGCCGGTTCTGGGTGGCGGTCCAGCCATAGGCATCTCACCGCGGGACCGCGGCGAAGAAACCGTATCTGTACGATATTCCGCAAGATTTCTTGGACGGTCCCGAACCACCAGCCGCAAGCCGCCGACGGCCGCCGGCCGGCGCGGCCCAGCACGGCGCCTGGGCGGGCAGGCCGGCCGCCTCGGCGGGTTTTCGCCCACCGGTAGCGAACAATACGTGTCCGAGCGGTACACGGAAACCGATCCGGCCGCGTAGTAGCCGCCACCTGCCATTGCGTGCGGAGGGTCCCTTGACGACCAGTCAGGCCGACCGTACCGTCCGCACATGCTCGCCGACGCCGGCCGGTGCGGGCCGGTTCCCGGCTCCGCCGGCCAGGCGCACACGCGGCCGAGGCCCGCCCGGGCTCCGCCTCACCCGGCCGCCGGCATCCCGTGGCCGGACGTCGACGCGCCTGGCCCGGTCCGAATCCTCCCGCGGAAAGGCGGACCTCATGACCGCGCTGGACAGCCGGAACACACCGCTGGCGACTCACATCCTCGCCGAGGACTTAACTTTGTCGAGATCGGCGGCGGGAACAAGCTGAAGGTGGTTCACGTCCGCGCGGCCGAGGGCCTGTGGATCGTGGAGAACATCTTTCAGGCCGGCTATGAGGTGGCGACCCACCGGCACGCCGGCCCCGTTTTCGGCTACACGGTCGCCGGCGGGTGGAAGTACAAGGAGTACGACTACGTGAACCGCGCCGGCTCCTACCTCTACGAACCCGCGGGCTCCGTCCACACCCTGCGGTGTGAGCATTTCTGCCTCGGCGCCCAGCCGGCCCGGCTGGAGGGCCGGGTGTTCTTCGAGGAGCTGCTCACCGCGTTCCGCGGCATCGAGCGGGCCGGCGCGCCAGTGCGGGCCCGGTCCAACCTGAACAACGCCTTCAAGGCACTCCCGGTCCGGCTGGCCCTGGGCTGGCCCCGGCTTGGGCAGCAGGGGCCACGGTCGTTTCACGGCGACCGGAGAGCACAGCCGGCGACCAGCCAAGGCCGGACGCCGGAACCGACAGACGCCGACGGCGGCGGGTGGCCCTCCATGTGGAGGGCCACCCGCCGCCGTCGGTCGCGGGGCGAGCGGACCGGGTCAGGTGGTCGCCGGTGCCGCCTTGCGTTTCTTGCTCGTCTTCGGGTCGAGCCTGCGCAGCAGCAGCGACGTGATACCGACGTATACAAGGCTGATGGCGAGCCCGGCGCCGATGTCGATCGCGTACTGCTTGTTCGTGTGCTGGAACAGCGTGTCCGGGATCGGCGCCCGCGGGTTGACCGGCACGGTCTGGCCGGCCACCGGCTGGCCGTTCACGGTCTTGGGCCGCTGGACGCCGGCCCGGGTGATCGCGTTGAAGTCGGCGTCGGCGGCCATCGCCGCGTAGCCCCACCGGGCCGGTGAGACGACGGCGACCTGCTCGAGGCCGACCTTGCCGGCGATCGGCACGATGCCCGCGGAGAACACGAGCTGGATCATCGTGACGATGACCAGCAGCGGCATCGTCTTGTCGGCGTTGTCCACCATCGCCGAGATCACCAGGCCGACCATGCCGGAGGCGAAGCCGACGACGAACACCGCGAGGAGACATTCCAGCAGTGTGTTGCCGAGCGCCAGGTGGTTCGGTGGCTGCCGGCCGATCAGACCGATGACCGTGAACGGGATCGACTGCAGGACCGTGATGATGATGAGAACGAGAACCTTCGAGCCCACGTACGCGGCTCTCGAAAGGCCGATCGCGCGTTCTCGTTGATAGATCGCCCGTTCCTTGACGATCTCTCGGACCGAGTTCGACATACCCATGAAGCAGGCACACAGCACCATGATCAGGAAGATCGTGGGCGCGTCCGAGTTGGGTGTGAACTTGTCGTGGGTATCGACGAAGTTTCCGCCGATCGCCCGCGGGATCACACCCAGCACGAACGGGAACGCGATTGCCAGCCGCAGATAGCCCTTGTCGGACCCGATGACCGCGAATGTTCGTCTTGTCAGCGTTATCAGCTGGGAGAACACCGACTGTTGCCGGATGCTCGGCAGTTCCTCCGGCGCGGGCCGGGCCGACGGAGCGGTCACCGACGCGGGCACGTAGTGCCGTGACTGGCGGAACCGGGCCGCGGACTCGGCACCGGGGTTCTCCTGCAGGTTCAGGAAGACCCACGGGTAGCCGTCAGCGCCGAAGAACGGCAGCGCGTCCTGGGGTGGCCCGAAGTAGGCGACGTAGCCACCCGGCGCGAGCACCAGGATGTAGTCACACAGGTCGAGCTGCGCCACGGAGTGCGTGACGACGACGACCGTACGGCCGTCGTCGGCCAGCTTGCGCAGCGACTGCATGACCTGCAGGTCCATGCCCGGGTCGAGACCCGAGGTCGGCTCGTCCAAGTAGAGCAGCGTCGGGCGGGTCAGCAGCTCCAGCGCCACCGAGGTCCGCTTGCGCTGGCCACCGGACAGCCGCGAGACCACGGTGTTCGCGTGGCTGGTGAGGTTCAGCTCCTGGAGGACCTCGTCCACCCGGGCGCTGCGCTCGGCCGAGGTCACGTCCGGCGGGAACCGGAGCTCGGCGCCGAACTCGAGCGCCTTCCGCACGGTCAGCGTGGTGTGCAGGATGTCGTCCTGCGGCACGTAGCCGATCCTGCGGCGAAGCTCGTCGTACTCGGTGTAGAGGTCTCGACCGGCGTAGCGCACGGTGCCCTGGTCGGCCGGCCGGAAGCCGGTCAGCGCGTTGAGCAGCGTCGACTTGCCGGCACCCGAGGGGCCGACGACGCCGAGCAGCGCCCGGCCGGGCAGCCGGAAGGTCATGTCGTGCATGAGCTGCTTCTCGCCGGCCCACACGTTGAGGTGCTCGGCCTCGAAGCTGACGTCACCGGAGTCGACGTACTCGACGAGCAGGTTGCCCTCGAGCTGGAAGACGTGGTGGCCGACGGCGATGACGTCGCCCTGCTTGGCCTGCGCGCGCTGGATGCGGCGGCCATTGACGAACGTGCCGTTCGCCGAGTCCATGTCGAGGACGTCGACGTTCTGGCCGCGAACGGTCAGCGAGGCGTGGTGACGGGAGGCGAGCAGGTCGGTGATGACGACGTCGTTGTCGCGGGCGCGACCGATCGTCATCGTCCCCTGGCGCAGCGGGTAGGTGTTGCTGCGCTCGTGCTCGCGGTCCAGCCGGGTGTGGCCGCTGACCTCGGCCGGGTCGGCGGCGGGCTGGCCGTTGTAGGTGCCACGACGGCCGGCGTCGTGGTCCTCGCGCCGCGTCGGCCGGGTGGGCCGGTTCGACGTACGCGGCGGGCTGTAACCGGTCTGGTTGGGCAGCATGGTCTGCATGTCGGCGTCCCCGCTGTAGGGGTCGTCGTACGGAGACCGCTGCGAGGGCAGCTCGTCGAGGATGATGACCTCGGGACCGGTCGGCGTGCCCAGGCGGAACCGCGTCTCGCCCCGGACCTCGACCGTGTTCAGCATCCGGCCACCGTCGTACCAGGTGCCGTTGGAGCTGACGTCCCGGACGGCCCAGCCGTAGTCCGTCTCTTCGATCATCAGGTGCTGCCGGGAGACCCGGCTGTCCGCGATGACATAGTCCGCGTTGCGGGCTCGGCCGATGATGAACCGCGGCTGTCCCGTGGGGACGATCACCTGGCCGGCCTCGCTGCTTATCTTCAGAACGGCCGTAGGCACGTGTTTCCCCCTTCAGGACGGGACGCTGGCCGGACTGCCCCGCCAAACTCGCACTTTCCGCCTGCCGCCGGTCCCGCCAGGACCGGTACGCTCCCGCCCCGGGACGCTCCCGAGGCGCGGAAAGCGTAGAGCCGCGGTGTCACTTCCGAACCAACCTCGTCTCTCGAACTGCGCCAGTCTCTCGAACCGCCCGGGTCCTGAAAAGACCGATCTTGCGGGATGTCCGGATCGTAGCGTTGCGTGGCCCGCAGCGAGCGGGCCGGGTGACGTCGCCGGCGGGCCGCGCGCCCGCTGGCCTCCGGTTTCTCAGCGTGTCCGACCGAGCCCGTACGCACGGGCCGCGACCGAGCACGTACCGTAAGGTTCACGGCGTCTCGGGCTCGCCCCGCCGCCGTGTTCACGGCGCCACCCTCAACCATCCAGACTCCCGCTCCCGCTTCGGAGACGACCAGGCGGAGACGGCGGCGCCGAGTGCGCCACCATCCCTGTCGCGACGAAGGTACCGATCCGGTGTGTTCACAGCCGGGTCGGACGGGTTCGAGCATCCTCTCCCGTGACCCCGAACCTGCTGTCCTGTCGGGCAACCGACCGAGGTCACGGCACCTGGGACGCTATTTCTTGGCGGCGGGCGCGGCGGGCAGCACGACGTTCTTGGCGGTCGCGCTCACCGAGAGGCCGGTCGCGGTCGATCCGGCGCTGACGACCGTCAGGCTGAACGGCAGGTTGTCCGGCAGCGGGATCGGGATCGCGGCGCCCAGCTGCGCCGGGATCGGCACGCTGGCGCCGAGCCCACCGACGCCGAAGGACAGGTTCGTCGGGTTGATGAACAGCTTGTTGTTCTGGACGTTGAACGCGCCGGTGCCGCTGAAGGCCGCGCTCTGGCCACCGAGCAGGCTGCCGAGCACGGGCACGTCCAGGGTCGTGCTGCCGGTCACCTTGACCTGTTTGCCGCCGTCGACCGGCGTGAGGTGCAGGTGGAAGGTCTTGTCGGTGTCGAGGAACTTGTTGAGGTCGTCGTAGCCGATCAGGACCGTGGCCGCGACGTTGTCGACCGGGACCTTGCCCACCTTGTTCGAGATCGCGTCGCTGAACGGCACATGCACGCCCTTGAGGTGCGCGTCCACCGCGGCGATCCTCGGGCCGTCCGGCGTCGTCGGGATGTTCTCCAGCGAGACGCCGATGTCCTTGAACTTGCCGAACAGCACCTGGGTGAGGAACGGGAACCCGCCGATGCTGACCTTCCGGATGGTCGGCGGCTGCTGTCCTGGCTTGAGGTTCGCGGCGACCGCGGTGTCGACCTGCTTGCGCATCTGGCCGACGGCGATGTGCGCGGCGATCCGGTCCACCGGGATCGCGAGGACCAACAGCAGCAGCACGACGATGAGCGCGATCGTCCGGCCACGCTTGCGCCGCCGCTTCGGGGGCGGCTGGTCGCCCAGCGCCACGCCGCCTGTCGACGGGCCGACCGGCGTGCCGCCGGTGCCCGGGCCGGCCAGCGTCGTGTAGTCCTCCGTCGAGCGGCCGGCTGACCAGCCGCCGGAGTCCTCGGCGGACCAGGCGGCCGTGGCCGGATCCGGACCACCCCTGCCGCCGACGTCCTTGCCGCCGGCCTGCTGGCCGTAGGCGTACTCGGTGGTCTCGGCCGGGCGGCCACCGCGGGCGCCGTAGCCGAGGTACTCGGTCGCCTCGCCGGGCCGGGCCGGGGGTGCCCCCGAGCCGGACCCCGGACGGTCGTACCGCGCGGCCGGACGGTCCGGACCGGGCCGGCCACCGGTCCGGTCGCCGCCGCCGGACCGGTCGCCGCCGCCGGACCGGTCGCCGCCGCCGGACCGGTCGGAGCGCTCCGACCGGTCGGAACGCGAGGTCGTCGGCGGTGGAGACCTCCGGGTCGGCGGCACCGGGGACGGGAACTCGCCGGGGCGCGGAGTCGGGTAGCGCTCGGCCGGGATGCCGGGCTGCGACGTGTAGCCGGCCCGGCCCGGGCCCGCGTCGCGGCGCGGGCGGGAGGCCTGCCCGCCACCGCCGGAGCCCGCGGGAGCGCCGCGGCCGGCCCCGGATCCGCCGGCCTGCCCGTCCCGGCCGGGCGCGGGCTTGAACCAGTCGACCGGCGGCGGCGGGCCCGCCGGCCGGAAGGAGTCAGCGGGCGGCGGCGGAGCGCTCGGCGCGCCCGGGCGCGCCGGCGTCGGGCGCACGGGCTCACCGGGCCGCGGGGGCCGGACACTGGTCGACTCGCCCGGCTCGTACCCGTCGTCGTCTGCTGGGTTGTTCACGGGGTCATCTCCCATCAGGGGCACGCCGACCCACGCGCGCGAGGACGTCCCCACCCCGTCGGCTCATCCACCGGATGGTCGCACGTCCAGCGCCTCTTGGGAGCGTCGAGGGTCTGATCGCCCACCGCGATCCGCTGTCCGCTTTTTGACGTTTCCCCGCGTCGGGTTGCCGACGCCGAGGACGACGCCGCCGGCCCGGTCAGGCGCACCGTCCCGGGCCGCTGTCCTGCGCGCTCAACGGGCCCCGGGGCGGCGGGGCACGCAAGTGGGGCCCGTCCGGTGGGGGCCACCGCCGGCCGCCGGCGAGACCGGCGTCAGACCTCCAGCGGCAGGGTCGCGGCGGGGCGGCGCGGGCCGGCCGGGGCGAGCCGGAAGACGGCGCCGCGGGGCGCGGCGTAGGCCTGCCAGAAGTGGTCGGCGACCGCGGCCGGCCGCAGCGGCCCGGCCGGCCCGACCCGGCCGTCGAGCACCACGGTCCGCATCCGGATGCCCTGGTCGGCGAGCGTCGGGCCGACGGCGCCGGCGAGCGCGGCCAGCCCGGCCTTCCCGGCCGCCAGCGCGAACCGGCCACCGGGTGGCTCGGTGCGGTTTCCGGCGACGGTGACCAGGATCGTCGCGCCCACCCGGTCCAGCAGCAGCGGCGTGGCGGCCTGGACGGCGGTGAGCGCACCGGTCACGTTCACGGCCAGCGTCTGGTTCAGGGCGTCGGCCGGGACGGAGAACGCGCTGCCGCGGATGGACAGCTTCGCGTTGTAGACCAGAACGGTCAGGCCGCCGAGGTCGGCGGCAAGCCCCGCGAGGGTCGCCCCGAAACCGGCGGCATCGGTGACGTCCGCGACGGCGCCGCGCATCGTCAGCCCGGCGCTGGCCAGTTCCTCGGTCAGCCGGCCAAGGGTGTCCGTCGACCGGGCGACGACGCCGAGCCGGAAGCCTTCCAGCCCGAACCGGATGAGCAGCTCGGCACCGAACGCGGAACCGGGCCCGACGAGCACCAGCCCACGGGTGACCGGGGGCCGCGGTGGCTCGGGCCCGGCGCCGGCCGGTGGCGGCGGTTCCGGTGGCATAGCGCCCATCTTGGCCTGCCTAACGGCCGGTGCGCTGCCGGGTTACCGAAAACGCGTTCGAATCCGCTGGCCGGCGGACGGCGTCAGCGGCGGGCGAGCTCGCGCGCGCGACGGGTGCGGTCGAGCTCGGCCTGCGCCCGCAGCGGCGCCGACTTGCGGTAGTAGTAGACGATCGGGGGGAAGACGATCAGCGGCGGGATCAGCATCAACAGCGCGAAGATCACCACGGCACCAATGACCACTGCGAATCCCTCCAGCCCCACCGCAAGGGGGGAAGATCGAAGACCTGCCGCCCGGCTGGCCGGGCCCAGTTCTACTGGACGTCGTAGGCGACCTGTTCAGCGTATCGATCCCTGGGCCGTGATGCTCCACCCAGGTGGCCCGGACCGGATCCGACCGGCTCCGCTGCGGGAGTCCGGCTACGGGATGAGAACACCCGGGTTGAGGATTCCGGTCGGGTCGAGCGCCCGCTTGACGGCGCGCAGCACGGTGACGCCCACGTCGCCGATCTCCGCGCCGAGCCAGGGCCGGTGGTCGGTGCCGACGGCGTGGTGATGGGTGATCGTCCCGCCGGCCGCGACGATCGCGTCGCTCGCCGCGGCCTTCGCCACCGCCCAGAGCCCGCCGCGGTCGGCACTGTGGCCGGCCACGACGGTGAAGTAGAGCGACGCGCCGGTCGGGTAGAGGTGCGAGACGTGGCACATCACCACCGCCGGTACCCCGGCCGCGGCGTAGGACTTCGCGAGCGCATCCTGGACGCCCGCGTGCAGGCCGTCCACCCCGGACCAGAACGTGGCGGTCTCGAGCGTCTCGGCGAACATCCCGGCGTCCAGCAGCGCGTCCCGCAGGCGCGGCCCGTTGAAGCGACCGTGTACCCACGCCCAGCCAGCCTCGGCGCCCAGCGGCTGCCCGCCCTGGGCGCGCAGCACCGCCGCGACGTCGTCCGCCTGCCGGCCGACCCGTTCGGGCGTGCCCTCGTAGCCGAGCACGACCTGGCACCCACCGGCCGGCACCTCCGCACCGCCGTCAGGTTTCACGTCGTCCGTGCCCGCGTCCGACCCGGCAGCCCCGGGCGGGCCGGGCCGGGCGGAAGTGCCGGGCGAACCGGCTGGCGCGGAAGTGCTGGGTGGGCTGGTGGCGCCGGCCGCCGTCTCGACCTCGTCGGAGAGGCGGGCGACGGCGGGCAGCAGGTCGCGCTGGGCCAGCTCGCGCAGCGCCGCGAGCCCGGTCGCGAAGTCGTCGACCCGCCAGCTCTCGTAGCGGCGCCGCGCCGGCACCGGCCGGACCCGGACCCGGACCGCGGTGATCACCCCGAAGGCGCCCTCCGAGCCGAGCATGAGCTGGCGCAGGTCCGGCCCGGCGGCGGAGGCCGGCGCCCGGCCGAGCTCCCAGCCGCCAATCGGCGTGGCCACCCGCAGCCCGACCACGACCGCGTCGAACCGCCCGTAGCCACTGGACGCCTGCCCGCTGGAACGAGTCGCCGCGAACCCGCCGATCGTGGCGTACTCCCACGACTGCGGGACGTGCCCGAGGGTCAGGCCGTGCTCGGCGAGCAGCGCCTCGGCCGCCGGGCCGGACAGCCCCGGCTCCAGCGTGGCGGTGAGCGAGACGGTGTCCACGTCGAGGAGGCGGTTCAGCCGGCGCACGTCGAGCGCGACGACGGCCTCGTAGCCGGTGTGCGGCGGCGCGAGCCCGCCGACGACGGACGTCCCGCCGCCGTACGGCACCACGGCGACGCGATGGCCGGCGCAGACGGCGAGAACGGCGGCGACCTCGTCGTGGCCGGCCGGGGTGAGCACGGCGTCCGGCGCGGCCGCCGCGTCCCCGTCGCGCAGCGCGAGCAGGTCCACGGTGGACCGGCCCCGGCAGTGCCGAATCCGGGCGTCCCGGTCGAGCCGGACCTGGTCCGAGCCGATGGCGGCCGCGAGATCGGCGCGGGCCGGCTCGGGCAGCCGGGACGGGGGCAGCCGGACATCGGCCAGGTCGACCGGCGGGCTGGCCCGCTCGGCGAAGCCCAGCCCGTCGACCAGGAGCGCGCGCACCGCCGCCGGCAGCTCGACCTGTTCGTCGGCCCGTCGCCACCCCCACCACACCGGCTCCGCGTTGGCCAGGGCCCGGGCATCCAGCGACGGCTCGCTCACCCGACCACTGTGCCACCCCGGCGGCCGGGCGACCCCGACGACCTGTGGCCAGCCTCACCGAGGTTCCGGGCGGCCATCCGGCCCCGAACGTGGCCTTCCGGTCGTTGAAAAGGTCCGGTGGACGACGGTGCCACCCAGCACGCACGCTGGGCGCAGGGCTCGGTCCGATGTGCGCCGGCTCGCGCCCGCACGGGTGACCGGCCGCACCTCACCGCAGGCAGCACCAGCCCGCACCTGGCCGCAGGCAGCACCAGCCCGCACCTGGCCGCAGGCAGCAGAGGGGGACCTGATGACCGAGGTCGGCGCGGGGATGTCACCTCATCCGGGGGCGTCGCTGTCCGCGGCCAGGCGCGTGCGGGAGCTCGCCGGGCTCGCCGGCGGCGAGGTCGTCGACCTGCTGGTGATCGGCGGCGGGGTGACCGGAACCGGCGTGGCGCTCGACGCGGCCAGCCGAGGGCTCACCGTCGCCCTCGCCGAGGCACGCGACCTGGCCTGGGGCACCAGCCGGTGGAGCTCGAAGCTGGTGCACGGCGGGCTGCGGTACCTGGCCAGCGGCGACCTGCGGCTGGCCATGGAGAGCGCGCAGGAACGCGACATCCTGCTGCGCCGGACCGCCGGGCACCTGGTCCACCCACTGCCGATCCTGATCCCGCTGACGCCGGAGGTCAGCCGGCGCTCGGCCGTGCTGATGACCACGGGCCTGCATGTCGCCGACGTGATGCGCCGCGGCGCGCGCACCCCGAGCAGCACGCTGCCACCGCCCCGCCGGCTCACCGCCGTCGAGACCCGCCAGCACGCCCCGACCCTGCGGGAGACCGGGCTGCGCGGCGGCCTGCTCTACTGGGACGGCCAGCTCGTCGACGACGCCCGCCTCGTCGTCACGCTCGCCCGCACCGCGGCGGCGCACGGGGCGCGGGTGCTGACCCGGCTGCGCGCAGTTCGGCTCACCGGCACCGAGGCGCTCGTCGAGGACACGGTCAGCGGTACGACGTTCAGCCTGCGGGCGCGGACCGTCGTGAACGCCACCGGGGTATGGGCGCCGACCCTGGCCCCCGAGATCCGGCTGCGGCCCAGCCGCGGCACCCATCTGGTGCTGGGCGCCGACGCGTTCGGCGGCCTGCGCGCCGCGGTCACGGTGCCGATGCCGGGCGAGCACAACAGCTACGTCACGGTGGTGCCACAGGCCGACGGCCGGGTCTACGTCGGGCTGACCGACGTCCCCGCCGAGGACGTCGAGGACGTGCCCCAGCCGACCGCCGCCGAGATCGAGACGCTGCTCGGCGTGGTGTCCGCGGCGCTGGACGCTCCACTGGACCGGGCCGACGTGCTCGGCGCGTTCGCCGGGCTACGGCCGCTGCTGGACGCACCGGCGCACGAGGGTGCGCAGACCCGCAGCGCCGACCTGTCCCGTCGGCACGCGGTTCGGGTCGGGCCCGACGGGGTGATCACCATCGTCGGCGGCAAGCTGACCACCTACCGGCGGATGGCACGCGACGCCGTCGACGCCGCCGTCACGCAGGGGGGTCTCACCGCCGGGCGGTGCCGGACGGCCCGGCTGCCGCTGGTCGGCGCGGCACCACGGGCCCAGCTCGCCACCGTGCCGGCGCCCCGGCGGCTGGTCGAGCGGTACGGCACCGAGGCGCCCGCGGTCCTCGCCGGAGCCGGCGAGGACCCCGGCCTGCTCACCCCGATCGCGGCCGGAACGTCCGTCACCGGCGCCGAGCTGCTGTTCGCGCTGCGCCATGAGGGTGCTCTCGACGTCGAGGACCTGCTCGACCGGCGGACCCGGATCGGTCTCGTCGCCGCCGACCGGGCCGCCGCGCTGCCGCGGGCCGCCGAGCTCACCGAGCGCTTCTCGGCCCCGACGCGGTCCGCCCAGCTGCCACCCGCGCGCTCCTCGCCCTACCACCGCCCGGCACCGTCCTAACACCGCCGCGCCGGCCGGACGTCGGTTCCGGCGAAACGCAACCCAGCTCCCGACCCTGGACCGCGCCCGCCTCGTCCACCTCCGCCAGCCCAGAATCACGTTGGGGAGGGCGCTCAGCGCCCGAGCCAGGCGGATCCGCCGAAGGGCGCTCCGCGCCCGGTTCCGGCGGATCGCCTCAAGCGGCTGTGGCGCCGACTGGCCAGCGCAGCTCGACGACGGTGTTGTCCTCATCCAGCTCGGTGCGGGCCACCAGTCCGCTCTGCTCCGCCAGCCGGGACATCCGCCGCGGCTCGGCCCAGCCGCCCGGCGCCGCGGGGTAGGAGATGAAGCCCTCGCCGCCGTCGCACATCAGGGTCACCGTGACACGGCCGGGCGGCGTCACCCGCAACGTCTCGCTGAGCAGGTCGACGAGCTCCTCGCGGACATCCGTGTCGACGGCGGCCAGCTCCCCGGCGACCTGGAGCACCACGAGCGCGCCGCGCGCCTCCGCCGCGTCGATCGCGGTCTCCAGCTCGGTCAGCGGGCCGGCGGGCCCACCCCCGCCGGACAGCATCCGACGCAGCGCCCGGGCCCGGCTCGCGCACAGCCGCCGGACGGTCTCCTCGCGGGGATCGGCGCCACCCTCCCCCACGGAACGCAGCAGCGGCAGCACGTCCCGGTTGAGCCGAGCGAGCCGGCGGGCCCGGTCGCGACGGACCGCGGCGGCGGAGTCCTGGCTCGCGCTGAGCTCGGCGTCCATCGCGGCGGCGGCCGTCGTCGTCTCCGCGGTCGCGCGCAGCACCGGCCCGGCGACCGTCACCAGCAGCTGGATCGTCGACACCCCGTAGAGCAGGCCCAGCAGCCGGACGACATCCAGCGGCTGCGGCCCGAGTCGCATCAGGCCGATCGCCAGCTCCACACCGACGATCACGGCGACGGCCAGCGCCCACTGCCGGGCCGGCCGGGAGACCGTGATCGGCAGCAGCAGGACGGTCGGTGCTATCGTCCCGGCCCAGTCGTAGATCCTGATCACCTCGTCGCCGGGGGCCAGCGTCGCCCCGGTCAGGATGACCAAGACCACGAAGGCGAGCACCACCAGCGCCTCGCGGCCGTCGAGGGGACGCCGCCTCATGATCACGACCATGCTGGCCGCGCCGGCGGCGACCACGGCCCACAGCAGCAGCGACGCGACCGGCGCCACCGGGTGCAGCAGCCCGGGCGGCAGCCGGGCCCGGTCCCGGTAGCCGATCGCCGGCAGCGCGAGCACGGCCACGCCGGTCAGCACCGCGATGCCGACGCCGCGGCGGATCGCCTGCTCGTAGTCGCGGCGCAGGCCGGCACCATGGTCCGGGCGGGCGGCCGGGGGCTGCGCGGCCTGCCAGTGCAGCTCGACCCGGGTGCCGACACCAGGGCGCGAGACGATCCGAGCCCATCCGCCGACGTCGACCATCCGGCCGTGCACGGACCCGCGCAGCCCCAGCCGGGCCCGTCCCACGTCGTCCCCGCCTGTCAGGCCGCCGCCGGTCGAGGTCGCCGCGCGATCCGAGGTTCCTGGGCCATCCGGAGGCCCCGCGCCGGACGCGGGCCTGGTGGCCGACGCGCCGGCCAGGGCCGGGTCCGGATGGGCCGCGTCGAAGTGGGCCGCCTCGAAGCCGACCCCGGCGTCGTCGATCCGGACGCGCACACCGTCCAGCCAGCGGACCACGGTGACCCGGGCGGCCGCGACACCCGAATGCCTGCGGACGTTGGTCAGCCCCTCGCGTACCGCGGCGGCCAGCGCGGCGGCGACGTCGACCGGCAGGGGTGCCTCGGCGAGCGCCTTCGGGCAGTCGGCCGTCCCGCCCCGCTCCGGGCGCCGCCAGCGTGGCCGCTCGACCCGGACGAACTGGTAGGTCAGGTCAAGCCCGTCGTCGCGGGCCTCGTCGACCACGCCCGCGACCAGCCCGTCGAGGTTGGCGTCCGGGTCGGCCTGCGGTGCCGCGTCAGCGTCGCCGGACCCGGCGAGCAGGTGCTCCACCTGGCCGACGATCCGCTGGCAGCGCGACCGGACCGCCTCCAGCGCGGGCGCTGTCACAGCGGGCGTGGCCACGGCCGGCTGGGCCGAGGTCAACGCGGGAGCGGACTGCGGGGGGCACGCGCGGCCGGCCCCGCCCAGGCCGATGCCGGCCAGCATGTTCAACACGGTGTCGTGCAGGAAACGCTCATGCGCCCGGTCAGCGCGGGCCCGGGCCGCGGCGACCGTCTCGGCCCGGGCACGGGCGCCGACGGCCTCCAGCCAGGCGTCCGCCTGCGTCGCCACCCGCACGAGCAGCACGATCGCCTGGCGCAGCGCGACGCAGATGAACAGCAGCAGCCCGGTCGAGGTCAGGATCGGCGGCCGATGGTCATAGGCGGGCACAGCGTGCGCCACCGCGAGGACCAGCATCACCGCCAGCGACCAGCGGGTCCGCAGCGCGCAGACCGCGCCCATCCCGGCGAGCAGGACCGAGAAGAACACCCACGAGCTGGGATCTCCGAGCGACGGGCCCGGAACCGTCCACGGCGCCGTCAGCCCGATCGCCGCCCCGACCGCGACGTCGGCCAGGATGATCCAGCGCGGCATCGCCCGCCGGGCCGCGACGGCGACCCACGCGACGGACCAGCCGAGCACCAGTACCGGGCCGACCAGCCGCCACGGATGCGGGCCGTACCAGTCGTGCCACCAGACCGCCACGTAGGCGACGGCATACAGCACCACCAGCGCGCGCAGTACCGCCAGCCCCCGGAAGATCACGGAGGCGAACGCGTCCAAGGCCCGGGCCGTCATCCAGTCCCCCACCGAATACGCCGCCTGCGCGGTCCCGTAGGACATACACGATCGCGCATCCGGTACTCGGACGGGCAGGTACCCCCAGATCCGGGGCAGCCGGGCCGCTTCGACCGGGATCGTCAGGCGGCCGGCACGTCGACCCGGCTGGTCAGCAGGCGGGCCTCGCGCGTCGCCGCCCGCTCGGAGTCCAGGAACGACCGGGCGGTGCAGATGAACAGGGTGCGGCCGTCGGCGCCGCCGAGCGCGCAGGCGTAGGTGCCTTCGACGCCGGTCGAGACCTCGTCGACGACCTCGCCGCCCTCGCGCACCCGCAGCACCCGGTTGTGGTAGGCGTCGGCGACCCAGATGGCGCCCTCGGCGTCGACGCAGATCCCGTCGGTGGCGGCCGGCCGGTCGTCGGCGGGCAGCCCGGCCACCCGGCCAGCGCCGCTCGACAGGTCGGCCCACAGCCGCGGGCGCAGCAGGGTGCCGTCGCCGGTGACGTCGAACGCGGTCAGCCGGCTGTCGAACGTCTCGGCGACCACCAGCGTGGCCACGACGCCGGACAGCCCGGCTGGCGCCGCTGCGGACCCGGGCGCCGCGAGCGGGATGATGACCGTGCCGTTGGGGAAGGTGAGGTCCTTCGCGGCGACGCTCGTGGTGCCGTCCGGGTCGATCCGGACCAGGACGGTGGGTTTCGTCGCCTCGCCGGACATCACGTCGAAGCCGAAGTTGCCCGCGTACGCGCGCCCCCGCGCGTCGACCACCAGCTCGTTCAGGCTGCCGCCGCAGTAGCCGGACAGGTCGGCGTGCAGGACGAGCCCGCCGTCCGGCTCCTGGCGCAGCAGGCGCCGGTCGATCATCGAGACAACCAGGAGCCGGCCGTCGGGCAGCCAGCCGAGCCCGGCCGGATGGCCGTCCAGCCTGGCCATCACCTCGGCGTCCCCGGTCCGCGGGTCGACGGCGAGGACCTCCCCCAGGTACTGGTCCGAGACCCACAGCCGGCCGTCGTGCCAGCGCGGGGCCTCCAGGAAGCTGCGGCCGTCGAGCAGCACCGAGACAGGGGAAGACGACACGGAATCTCCATCCGTCGACAGGGGCACGGCGCTGCCGTGGCGCGGCAGGGTTCTCCAAGCGGCACAGGGTCGTACGAAACGACGGCCCCCGTCACCGACACCGACGCCGACCGACGGAATCCGAGCCCACACCGTAACGGCCCACGACCGGCGGACGTCACCGGCCCGTCGGAAACGGGATAGTCAGCACGCCCGCCGGGCCGGCTCACGCTGGCCGGACCTGGTTAGCGGTTGCTAACCCAGACCGTCGGAAGCGCCGGCACAGGCGGTAATGTGCCCGCATGCCTGGGCCAGCCGATCCGACCCGCGCCGAGATGGCGCCATCGGGTCCGCGGCCAGCCGACCAGCGGCCAGCCGATCCGCAGCCAGCCGATCCGCCGCCGGCCGTCACGCCGCGCGGGGCCGGGGCGAGCACGGCGCCGCTCGCCACGCCTTCGGTGACGACGCCGTCCACGCCGGTGGGCGCGCGGCGCGAGCAGCTGCTGGGCGCGGCCGCCCGGCTGATGGCCGACCGGGGTTATCACGGGGTCAGCATCAACGACATCGGTGCGGCGGCCGGTGTCTCCGGGCCGGCGGTCTACAAGCACTTCCCCAGCAAGCAGGCGATCCTGACCGAGCTGTTGGTCGGGATCAGCGAGCGGCTGCTGGCCGAGGGGACGGTCCGGGCCGACGCCGCCGCGGGCCCGGACGAGGCACTGGACGCGCTGGTGCGCTGGCATGTGTCGTTCGCGCTCGGCTCCCCCGAGCTGATCCGCATCCAGGACCGGGACCTCGCCAGCATGGACGAGACGGCGGCCCGGTCGGTGCGCCGGCTGCAGCGCAGGTACGTGGAGCTCTGGGTCACCCAGCTGCGGGCCCGCGACCCCGAGCTCGCCGAGGACGCGGCCCGGGCCACCGTCCACGCGACCTTCGGGCTGCTCAACTCGACCCCGTACAGCGCCACCGGCAGCGCGGCCCGCCTCGGCCGCACCCGGATGGCCGACCTGCTGCACCATCTGGGCCTGGCCGCCCTGCGCGCCGCCAGCTGACCCACCTCGGGCTCTCGCCCCGTCCAGCAGGAGGATGCCCGCAGGATCGGTCCTCGCCCATGATCGCGGCTTCGGCCCTCGGGTGGTCGTGATCAGAGCCTGTCGCGACCGCCCGAGGGCCGAAACCGCGATCAGACCAACGGGCCGGCGCGGCGATCGCGGGACGGAGAAGGCCGAGTGCCACCGGGGCGCCATTGCCCCGGTGGCACCCGGCCTTCAGCGCGGGGTCAGGCGCGGGCCGTCGCCTCGAGGTCGTGCACGAGGCCTTCGGCGACCTTCTTGGCGTCGCCGAAGATCATGAGGGTCTTGTCCTGGTAGTAGAGCTCGTTCTCGACACCCGCGAATCCCGCCTTCATGCCGCGTTTGACGACCATGACGGTCCGGGCCGACTCGACGTCGAGGATCGGCATGCCGTAGATCGGGCTGTCCTTGTTGGTGCGGGCGGCCGGGTTCGTCACGTCGTTCGCGCCGACGACCAGCGCGACGTCGGTCTGGGCGAAATCGGCGTTGATCTCGTCCATGTCGAGGATCTGGTCGTAGGGGACGTCCGCCTCGGCGAGCAGCACGTTCATGTGGCCGGGCATCCGGCCCGCCACCGGGTGGATGGCGAAGCGGACCTCGGCGCCGTTGCGGGTCAGCACGTCGGCGAGTTCTCGGATGCGGTGCTGCGCCTGGGCGACGGCGAGGCCGTAGCCGGGGACGATGATGACCGAGCGGGCGGTCTCCAACAGCATCGCCGCCTCCTCGGTGGTGGCGCTGCGGACCGGCCGTTCCTCGATCACCCCGCTGCTGGCCGCCGACGCGTCCACCTGGCCGAACGCGCCGAACAGCACGTTGGTGAAGGACCGGTTCATCGCCCGGCACATGATGACCGACAGCAGGAAACCGGCCGAGCCGTCGAGGGCACCGGCGATGATGAGCGCCTTGTTGTCCAGGGCGAATCCCATCGCGACCGAGGAGAGTCCCGCGTAGGAGTTCAGCAGCGAGATCACGGTCGGCATGTCCGCGCCGCCGATCGGGACGATCAGCATCACGCCGAACGCGGCCGCGAGCACGGCGACCACCGGGAACAGGAAGGTCCTCGACGGGTCGACGACCAGCCAGACGCCCGCGCCGGCGGCGAGTGCCAACGTCGCGAGGTTGAGGACGTTCTGCCCCCGGTAGACCTGGGGCCGGCCGGGCAGGATCTCGTGCAGCTTGCCGAACGCCATCAGGCTGCCGGTGAAGGTGAGGAATCCGAGCAGCACCTCCAGCGTGATCGCGGTCATCGTGAACGCGCCGATCTCCGGCTGGTGGTTGTAGTACTCGGCGGTGCCGACCAGGCCGGCCGCCAGCGCACCGAACGCGTGCGAGAGGGCGATCCGCTGCGGCATCGCCGTCATCGGGACGAAGACCGCCATCAGCGCGCCGATCGTGGACCCGACGACGAACGCCAGGACAATCCACTTGAAGTCGACGATCTCCTTGTGCAGCAGCGTCCCGACGACGGCCAGCAGCATGCCGGCCTCGGCGGCGCGCAGGCCGCGCCGCGCGGTCTTCGGCTGGGTGATCCCCTTCAGGCCGACGATGAACAGGGCACCGGCTGCCACGTAACACAGCGGGATGATGTAGTCGTTCATCGGCCGGCCTCCCCGGTCACGGCGGTGCTCGGGATCGCGGCCGGATCGGCGGTGCGGGAGAACCTCGCCCGCAGCCAGTCCCAGGCGCTCGGACCGCCGGCGGGCGCCTCCTTCGCCGCCCCGCGCGGGCGGAACATCTTCAGCATCCGGTCGGTGATCAGGAAGCCGCCGACCACGTTGATCGTCGACGCGGTGACGGCGATCGTGCCGAGCAGCGTCGACACGGCGCCCTTGCCGGAGCCGGCGATCACCAGCGAGCCGACCAGGGAGATGCCGGCGACCGCGTTGGTCAGCGACATCAGCGGGGTGTGGAACAGCGGCGGTACCCGCCGGATCACCTCGAAGCCGACGAAGCTCGCCAGCAGGAACACGTACAGGCCGCTCTCGATCGCGGTGGACATGGCTCAGCCCCCAGCCGTGGTCGGGACGTCGGTCGCCTGGCCCGCCGCGGGCCCGATCGGCTCGGCGGCAGCCGGCGGCGCGGGCTCGGCGGCGGCGAGGCCGAGCCGTTCACGCACCCGTGGGGCGACTACCTCGCCACCATGGGTGACGAGCGTGTCGGCGATGATCGGGTCGTCGAGGTCGAGCCGGACCGCGTCGTCGACGATCAGCAGCTTCAGGAAGTTCGTGAGGTTCTTGGCGTACAGCCGGCTGGCGTGCGCGGGCACGGTCGCCGGCAGGTTCGTCGGCGCGAGCAGCGTCACGCCGTCGACGTCGACCTCGGTGTCCGGCTCGGACAGCTCGCAGTTGCCGCCCTGGGCCGCGGCCAGGTCGACGACGACCGAGCCCGGCGACATCGCGTGGACCATCTCGGCGGTGACCAGGACCGGCGCGCGCACGCCCTGCACCTGCGCGGTCGTGATGACGATGTCGCTGGCGGCGACCACCTTGCCGAGCGCCTCGCGCTGGCGACGGTAGAAGTCCTCGCCGAGGGCGGCAGCGTAGCCGCCCGTGGTCTCGGCGCCGGCGGCGTCAAGCCCGAGGTCGACGAAGCTCGCGCCGACGCTCTCGGCCTGCTCCCGGGCGGCCGGGCGGACGTCGTACGCGGAGACGACGGCGCCGAGCCGCTTGCAGGTCGCGATCGCCTGCAGCCCGGCGACGCCGGCGCCGATCACCAGCGCCCGGGCCGGCGGCAGCGTGCCGGCGGCCGTCGTGAGCATCGGGAAGATCTTGTTCAGCCGGCTCGCGGCCAGCAGCGCGGCCTTGTAGCCCGCGAGCGTGGCCTGCGAGCTCAGCACGTCCATCGCCTGCGCCCGGGTGATCCGCGGCAGCAGGTCGAGCGCGAAGCTGGTGATCCCGGCGGCCGCGATCGCCGCGGCGGCCGCGGGCGAGCCCAGCGGATCGGCGAGGCCGATGGTCACCTGCCCCGGCCGAAGCCAGGCGACCAGCGCGTCCGCGAGGGTCGGGGCCGACCCCGGCGCCCGGACGAAGAGCACGACCTCGGCGCCCAGGACGTCCGTGGCCGAGGCGATCAGGGCGCCACGTTCGGCGTAGGCCGCGTCCGGGAAACCGGCCGCCGCGCCCGCGCCGGTCTCGACGAGCACCTCATGGCCGGCCTTGCGCAGCCCGTCAACCTCCTGCGGGATCAGTGCGACCCGGCACTCGCCCGCGGCGGTCTCGTGTACGACACCAATTCTCATCGCGCGTGGTGCCCCTTCCCGACCGGAGTGGCCGAGCCGGCCAGTCCACCGCCGCCACCGAGCCGGCCGGAGCTACGGCGAACCTGCCGCGTCATTCCACGCGCGGCTCTGCCGAGACGAGTGAAGTCGTGATCGTCGGGCCTGGCCGCGGCGACGGCGCCAGGCGCTGGTGGTGCTGCTGGTAGCGGGTACACGGGTGACCTCCATGGACGGGTGGGCACAACGGGGGAAACGCAGGTCGTCCCGCCGGCGGCGTGCCGGCGGGCCTTTGACGCGGAGCAAACCGAGTTGAATTGCGTCCGGGACTCACGACGCGGGTGCGAATGAGTCGACTGGCGGAAGCGAGAAGGGCGGGCAGGTCGTCTGGTCAGGCGGGCTGTCTGGTCAGGCGGGCTGTCTGGTCAGGCGGGCTGTCTGGTCAGGCGGGCTGTCTGGTCAGGCACTGGTCTGGTCAGGCGTCGTCTGGGCAGGCGCGTGCTCGAATCACCGGCGGGGGCGGGCCATGTTCATCCCTCTCGCCGACACCAAAGCGGTGAGAATATTTGGTACCGATGCGGGCGGTGCCCGGTCAATCACTTGTGTCTGAATCAGGAATGTGGTCCGGCCCGGTGGGCCACCAGGCGCCCCCGCGCACCGGCCAGGGCGGGCCCGGAACGGCCAGCCAGGTCGGCCCACCACCTGCGCGAACCCGAGGACCGCGCCGCGGCAATCTGTTGTCAACAACGTCCCGGGCGGGTCGGCAACGTCACAACAAGCAGCATCCGAGCGCGTCGGCCCGAACACGGCCCGACTACACTCGGTCTGGCACCGAAAGCGTGGCAGATCGCCACCCCGCCACCGCTCGGCTGGCTTTCGGAAAATGATTTCCAGATTTCATACAGTATTCAGTTCGCCGGCCGGGCCGAGTTGTCGCGGCGGTCAGGAGGTTGTCGTCGCAATGGCCCGGGCGGCAACGCCCAGCAGAGTGTGCAGCGCCTGCATCGCCCAGGTGGCGGCCTCGGTGTCGCCGCGGTTCGCCGCCGCGATGACCGACAGGTTCGACGAGCTCCACCAGATCACCGCGGCCGTGGCGGCCCAGGCCGGCAGGCTGCATGTCGACACGCACCACCATCGACGGGCGGCGGATCCCGACATCTTCGCCAGCGACCGGGTGCACGCGAACGCCGCCGGACACGCGATCGCCGCCGCGGCGATCGTGCGCCGGCTCGCCGCGCACCCGAGCCTGGACGCCGGGACCGGGAATCCAGGGCTCCGCGACGCCCCGGCTGGGTAGGAGGGCACGGCGATGCCGGCCCGGGGAGCGCGCCTGGCCGGGGGGCGGGTCGGCGGGCGTGGCGTTCGTCGCGACATGTGGTTACCGTCCGGTAGAGCCGTTCGACGCGGCCGGCACGCCCGTCGCTTCTGTCCGGAGGCGCACCCGTCGGCTCTGTCCGGAGGAGCACCCGTCGGCTCTGTCTGGAGGAGCAATGACCGCCACGACGCCAGCGAGCACCACCCCGGCGCAGGCCGGCGCGGGGGCGCGCGCCGCCACGGGACGGGTCATCGGCCCGGCCCGCCGGCTCGACCCGGTGCTGCTCAAGCAGCTGGTCGACGGCCTCACCGCGACGGGCGACGCGATCGACGTTCCGGCCCCGTTCACCGGCGAGCCGCTGGTCTCGCTGCCGCAGGCGAGCATCGGCGACGTGGCCGCGGCCTACGCCACCGCGCGGGCCGCGCAGCCGGCCTGGGCCGCGGCCCCGGTCCGCGAGCGCGCCGCCGTCCTGGCCCGGCTGCACGACCTCGTGCTGAGTCGGCAGGACGAGGTGCTCGACATCCTGCAGTGGGAGACCGGCAAGGCCCGTGCGCACGCGTTCGAGGAGGTGCTGGAGACCGCGGTCTGCGCCCTGTACTTCGGCCGGCGCGCGCCGCGGCTGCTCACGCCGAAGCGTCGAGCCGGCGCGTTCCCGGTGCTTACCCGGGCCATCGAGGCGAGGCGCCCCAAGGGTGTCGTCTGCGTGATCACGCCGTGGAACTACCCGCTCGCGCTGTCCGACGACGTGCTGCCGGCGCTGGTGGCCGGCAACGCGGTCGTCCAGAAGCCGGACACGCAGACGGCGCTCTCGGCGCTGTGGCTGCGCTCGCTCGCGATCGAGGCCGGCCTGCCGCCAGCCGTCTGGCAGATCGTGGTGGGCAGCCGCGACGTCGTCGGCGACCCGCTCATCGACGGCGCGGACTTCGTCGCCTTCACCGGCTCGACGGCCGCCGGCCGGGCGATCGCGGCGCGGGCCGGGGCGCGGCTGGTCGGCTGCTCGCTGGAGCTGGGCGGGAAGAACCCGATGGTCGTCCTCGCGGACGCCGACGTGGCGAAGGCGGCGAAGGGTGCGATCCGGGCCTGCTTCAGCAACGCCGGCCAGCTGTGCGTCTCGATCGAGCGGATCTACGTCGACCGGTCGGTCTACGACGCGTTCGTCAAGGCCTTCGTCGGCGAGGTCGAGGACCTTCGGCTCGGCGCCGCGCTCGACTACACCGCGGACGTGGGGTCGCTGACCTACCAGCGCCAGCTCGACGCGGTCAGCGCCCACCTGGACGACGCCGTGAGCAAGGGCGCGACCGTGCTCGTCGGCGGGAAGGCCCGGCCGGAGCTCGGCCCGTTGTTCTACGAGCCGACCGTGGTGTCCGACGTCGCCCCGGGCATGGCCCTCTACCGCGACGAGACGTTCGGCCCGGTCGTCGCGGTCTACCCGGTGGACGGCGACGACGCGGCCATCGCGGCGGCGAACGACACCGAGTACGGCCTGAACGCCAGCGTCTGGAGCCGGGACCTCGGCCGGGCCCGCGCGGTCGCGGCCCGGATCGAGGCGGGCACCGTCAACGTCAACGAGGGGTACGCGGCGACCTACGGCTCACAGGGCGCGCCGATGGGCGGGATGAAGTCCTCCGGGCTCGGCCGCCGGCACGGCGCGGACGGCCTGCTCAAGCTCACCGAGCCGCAGACCGTCGCCAGCCAGCGCCTGCTCGGCTTCGACCCGCCGAGCTTCCTGAGCCAGGAGCGCTACGCCGCGGTACTCACGCAGACCTTGGGTGTCCTGAAGCGGCTGCACGTGCGCTGACGCCGGGCCTCCGGCAGCGGTCCGGCTCAGCCGGCTGCCGAGTCGCCCCGCAGGAAGTCGAAGGTTTCGGGAATCGCCTTCGGGTCCTGCCCGAAGAAGGCGTGTCCGCCCTCGTAGACGCGCAGCTCGGCGTCGGGGATGCGGGAGACGATCGCCTCGCTGTTGGCGACGGGCGCGATGGCGTCGTACCGGCCGGCCCCGACCAGGGTGGGGCAGGTGATCCGGTCGAGGCGGCCGAAGACGTCGTGGAAGCGGCGCGCGTCCAGCTGCGCGGCCGCGCCTCGGCGCTGCTTGTCCGTCAGGCCGGCGCTCGCCCCGCCCGCGAGGCCCGCCACCATCATCCGGTCGGCCGGATGATCGGCCAGCCACTCCGGGGTGAACCGGCTGTCGACCAGCCGGGAGGCCAGCGCGGCCCGCTCGTCCGGGCCGAGCTGCTCAAGCTCGTGCAGCGGGTACGATGATCCGCCCGCGCCACCGGGCGACGTGCACAGTAGCGCCAGCTGCTCGACCCGACCGGGCCAGGTCACCGCGAACTCCTGGGCGACCATCCCACCGAAGCTGAGGCCCATGACCCGGCACCGATCCCACCCGACGTGGTCGAGCAGCCCGGCGATGTCCGCCGCGTAGTCGGCCATCGAGTAGGGCTCCGCGGGTATCGCCGTCCTGCCGAGGCCGCGCTGGTCATGCGCCAGCAGATCGAACTGGGTCGCCAGGATGTCCAGCAACGGCCCCATCCGTTCGAGGGTCGCGCCTGACCCGTTGACGAACAGCAACCGCGGCCCTTCGCCGCGCCGCTCGAAGTAGATCGCGATCCCGTTCACGGTCGCCGTCGGCACCAGTACCTCCCGGGTAGACGCCGGTCCGGGACGTTACCGACCATCTGGGTGGGCGGCACGAGTTACGCGTCGGACAGCACCACCGGCCGCCAGGCGCCGAGGCCCGGTCAGGGGGCGAGCTCGTCCATGACCCGGTAGAGGCGCTCCTCCGAGACCGGGTACGGCGTGCGGAGGGTCTGGGCGAAGAGGCTGATCCGCAGCTCCTCGATCATCCAGCGGATCCGCAGCAGGTCCGGTCCTGGTGGGACGCCGGGCGGGAGAAGATCGGCCGACAGCTCGTCGTAGGCGTCCCGGACCCTGGTGATCTTGGCGAGTTTCGGCTGCTCGGCGGTGGCGTCGGCCGGGAGCCGGTCGAGGCGGCGCAGGGCGCCGCTGAGGTAGCGGGCCAGGTCGTCGAGACGGTCGGCGCCGGTACCGGCGAGAAAGCCGGGGTGGACCAGTTCGGCGAGCTGGCGGCGCAGGTCCTCGACGCTCGCCGTGAGCGCGGGGCTCAGCTTGGCGGCGCCACCGGCCTTTGCCCCCTGGGTCTTCGCGCCCTGGGCCGCGGCGAACGCGGAGCCCAGCGATCTCAGGTCGGTCAGCTGCGCCGGACGCCCTGGCGCCCGGCCGGCCGTCGGACGACCCGTCAACGCGTCGATCCGGGTCTCGACGTCGTGCGCGAGTGTCAACACACGTTCGGCGGCCCGGACGACGGCCAGGGAGCGCTCGGGCAGCTCGGCCCGCACCTCGTCGCGAAGGCGCTCGAAGCCGGCCTCGTCCCAGACCGGGCCGCCGGACTCGTCGATGAGCGCGTCGGCCGCCGCCGCGACGGCGTCGTCGAGCAGCGCGCCGACGCTCTCGTGCGGGTGGTGGCGCAGCGCCAGCTTGGCCGCGTTGGACAGCTGCGTGTTGATGTACCGGATCGGGGACGCGACGGAGGCGAGCAGCAGCGCGCGGGTGCCGAGCGGGTGGGCGCGGGCCTGGTCCGCCTCGGTCGCCAGCACCCGCAGCGCCACACCGGCGGGCTCGGCCACCAGCGCCGGATAGCCACGGACCTGGTGGCGGCCCGACCTGCGCTCGACGGTGCGCGGGATCGTCCCGAGGTCGCCCCAGCCGGTCAGGCCGGTGCGTTCCAGGTTGCCGCCGGCCGCCGACACCGCCGCGGTCAGCTTGGGGGCGAGCCGGCGTTTCAGCTCGTCGAGGTCCTTGCCCTCGGCAAGCGTCCGCCGTGCCGACTCGGACGGCTTCTCCCGCCGGTCCGCGCCGTCACCGTCCCGGCCGGCGTGTCCGTCCCTCCGGTCCGTCCGGCCGCCGGTGCCGTCGTAGACGCGGAAGGTGATGCGCAGGTGCGGCGGAAGCCGGCTGAGATCCAGGTCGGCGCGGGACACGGTCGTGCCGCCACCGATCCGGTTGAGCTCACGCTCGAGGACGGCCAGCAACGGGCCGTCGGCGGGGCCGACCCGCCCCAGCACCGCGCGGGCGTAGTTCGGCGCGGGCACGTAGCTGCGCCGCAGGGCCTTCGGGAGCGACCTGATCAGCTCCGTGACGAGATCCTCGCGCAGTCCGGGCACCTGCCAGTCGAAGCCGTCCGGCTCGACCTGGTTGAGGATGGCGAGCGGAATGTGCGCGGTCACGCCGTCGGCGGCCGACCCGGGCTCGAACTGGTACGTCAGCCCGACGCTGTGCTCGCCGTCGCGGCCGGCCGGCCACGTGTCCGGGAAGTCCTCGGCCCGCACGCCCTTGGCCGTCTCCGAGACCAGCATCGCCGGGTCGAACGTGAGCAGGCCGGGCGTCTGCGGACGGGTCTTCTTCCACCAGGCGTCGAAATGGCGGCCGGAGACGACGTCCGCCGGAATCCGCGCGTCGTAGAAGTCGAAGACCGTCTGGTCGTCGACGACGATGTCACGGCGCCGGGCGCGGTGCTCCAGGTCCGCGGCGTCCACGAGCAGCCGGCTGTTCTCGACGAAGAACGCGTGCTTCGTCTCCCAGTCGCCCTCGACGAGGGCATGCCGGATGAACAGCTCACGGCACAATGGCGGGTCGAGGGCGCCGTAGGTCACCGACCGGGCCGCGACGATCGGTACGCCGTACAGCGTCACCTTCTCGGTGGCGAGCACGGCGGCGGCGCGGCGCGACCAGTGCGGCTCGGTGTGCGACCGGCGGATCAGGTGCCCGGCCAGCGGCTCGACCCATTCGGGCTCGATCTTCGCCGCGACGCGGCCCCACAACCGGGAGGTCTCGACCAGTTCGGCGGCGACGACCCAGCGCGGCGGCTTCTTGAACAACGCGGAGCCGGGGAAGACCGCGAACCGGGCGCCACGGGCACCCGCGTAGTCGCGTTTCTCGGGGTCGAAGAGGCCGATGTGCGAGAGCAGTCCGGTGAGCAGCGCGGTGTGCACCTGCTGCGGGCTCGCCGGGGTCGCGTTGGTGGACAGGCCGAGGGAACGGGCCGCCTGGCGCAGCTGGCTGTGGACGTCCTGCCACTCCCGGACGCGCAGGTAGTGCAGGTACTCGGCGCGGCACATCCGACGGAACTGGTTCGAGCTCAGCTCGGCGGCCCTTTCCCGCAGATAGGTCCAGAGGTTGAGGTAGCCGAGGAAGTCCGACGTCGGCTCGGTGAACCGCGCGTGTCTCTCGGTCGCGGCCTGCTGGGCGTCCGCCGGGCGCTCGCGGACGTCGCCGACCGCGAGCGCCGCCGCGATGACCAGCACCTCCGCGAGCGCGCCCTGCTCCTCGGCGGCCAGGATCATCCGCGCGAGCCGCGGGTCGATCGGCAGCCGGGCGAGCCGGCGCCCGAGCGGCGTCAGGCGCGGCGTCCGGTCCTCGGCTGCTCCGGCCGGCCCGGCGGCCGCCGGGCCGGCCGGAGCAGCCAGGCCGACAGCGCCAGCCGCGGCAACAGGCGCCGCAACAGGCGCGGCCTCGGCCGGGGCCCGACGGGGGCGGACGTCCTCGAAGGCGCCGAGCTCGTGCAGCAGCGCCAGACCGTCGGTGACCTGGCGCGGGTCGGGGGGGTCGAGGAACGGGTAGTCGGCCACCTCGCCGAGCCCGAGGGACGCCATCGAGAGGATCACCGAGGCGAGGTTGGTGCGCAGGATCTCCGGGTCGGTGTACTCGAGCCGCGCCTCGAAGTCGTCTTCGGCATAGAGCCGGATGCAGATGCCGTCGGACGTCCGTCCGCACCGGCCGGCCCGCTGGTTCGCCGAGGCCCGCGACACCGGCTCGATCGGCAGCCGCTGAACCTTGAGCCGGTGGCTGTACCGGGAGATCCGCGCCGTGCCCGCGTCGACCACGTACTTGATGCCGGGAACGGTCAGCGAGGTCTCGGCGACGTTCGTCGCGAGAACGATCCGGCGGCCAGGATGCGGCTGGAAGACCCGGTGCTGTTCGGCCGCGGACAGCCGCGCGTACAACGGGAGGATCTCGCGCGGCAGCAGCTCCTTGCTCGGCCGGCGGGCCAGGGCGTCCGCGGCGTCCCGGATCTCTCGCTCACCGGAGAGGAAGACCAGGACGTCGCCCGGCCCTCCGACCGACAGTTCGTCGACGGCGTCACAGATCGCGGTGACGACATCCCGGTCCGGATCGGCCTCCGGGTCGTCGGGGTCGACGACCGGCCGGTAGCGGACCTCGACCGGGTAGGTCCGCCCCGACACCTCGATGATCGGCGCGCCGCCGAAATGCCGGGAGAACCGCTCGGTCTCGATCGTCGCCGACGTGATGACGACCTTCAGGTCGGGCCTGCGCGGCAGGATCCGGCGCAGATACCCGAGAATGAAGTCGATGTTGAGGCTGCGCTCGTGCGCCTCGTCGATGATCAGCGTGTCGTACTGGCGGAGCAGCCGGTCGGTGCCGAGCTCGGCGAGCAGAATGCCGTCGGTCATCAGCTTGACCAGGGTGTCCTCGCCGACCTGGTCGGTGAACCGCACCTGGTAGCCGACGATCCCGCCCAGGCCCTCCGCACCGGTCTCCTCGGCGATCCGGTCGGCAACAGTCCGGGCGGCCAGCCGGCGCGGCTGCGTATGCCCGATCATTCCGGTGACCCCACGGCCGAGCTCAAGGCAGATCTTCGGGATCTGCGTCGTCTTTCCCGAGCCGGTCTCACCGGCCACGATGACGACCTGGTTGTCCCGGATAGCCGCGAGAATCTCGTCCTTGCGCTGGCTCACCGGTAGCTCGGCCGGGTATTTCAACGTGGGCACCGCGTCCCGGCGCAACGCGACCCGAATCTCGGCGGTCTCGACCTCGTCGGTGACCGCGTGGATCGCGCACGCCCGCGCCTCGGCGTCGGCGTCGTGGCGGATCGCGTCCAGTCGGCGCGCCAGCCGGTGCCCGTCGCGCAGCATCAGCGCGGGCAGCCGAGCCGAGAGGCCGGCGAGCTCCGCACGCTCGGCGACGTGCAGCTCGACGGGCCGTCCACCGTCCCGCTCCCGCCGCGCCGCGGGCCCGCGTGCCGCGCCGGCCTCGCCGCCGGAGCGCCCGGGCCGACGCTTGCGGTTCGGCCGCCCGGAGCCCTCGGCCGGCTTGCGGCCGCCAGCGGCCGGCCGGTTCGGGAAGTCCACCCGGCCTGCCGCGTCGCCGGAGCCACCAGGCTCGCCGGCGGCGACGACCGGCGAGCCGGTCGGCTGCACGGCTGGCGACGAGGTCACGGCGACGAGGCTCTCCGATTCGGGGATGCGGCGGTTCCAGTTCGGGTCTCTCCGCCTACAGACGGTCTCATACGGCAACCGGTTCGCGGCCGGCGCCGACCGCGACCAGGGGCACATAACACCCCATGGCGCAGCGAACCCACGCTGCCGGGTATTCCCGCGTTGGCGAGCGTCGCGCCCCAGCCGAAAGGGGTCAAGGCATTATCCGGGTCCGTCCCGTGGCGCTCTTCGTCAGCGCGAGAGTCGACCGCCTCCGGGTCAGACGACGACCGGCGCGGGCCTCGCGGGTGCCATGCCCCGCGAGGTCCGCGCCGGATCGAGTCGAGGTGAAAGCTCAGACCGCGCTGGAAGCCGCTGGTTCAGGCTCCTTGGCGTCCGCGGGCTCCGTCTGCCCGGGAGCCTCTGCCGGCCTGGGAACGAGAGCGCTGACGTTCCCGCTCCAGGACGGGCGCCCATCCGGGCTCGGCGGCAGCGTCGGCGCGAAGTTCTCACCCAGCCGGCTGATAGCGGTCCGGGCGAAGATCTGCTGATGGGTGACGGTCCGCTCCGAGCGGCCCCGGCCGACGAAGCTGACCGCCCAGTGCAGCAGCGTCGTGACCCGGTGCTTGAAGCCGATGATGTAGACGAGGTGGACGGCGAGCCACATCAGCCAGGCCAGGAACCCGGTCAGCTTCAGCCTGCCGATGCTGGCGACCGCGCTGAACCGCGAGATCGTCGCCATGCTCCCCTTGTCGTGGTACTTGAAGATCTTTCCGGACTGCCGGCCGTTGATCCGGGCCCGGATGTCGCGAGCGGCGTGCCGACCACCCTGAATCGCGACCTGCGCGACACCGGGCAGCCGGTTCAGCGAGATCATGTCGCCGACGACGTACACCTCGGGGTGGCCGGGCAGCGTGAGGTCCGGCTCGACCTCGATCCGGCCGGCACGGTCAAGCCCCGCGCCCGACTGCTCGGCCAGCTGCTTGCCGAGCGGGTTGGCCTGCACGCCCGCGGCCCATACCTTGCAGACCGACTCGATCCGCCGCTTGCCGCCCGGGGTTCCCGCCGCATCGGCGGAGCCGGTCTGGGAGGTCGTGGCGTCCTTGATCTCGATACCGGTCGCGTCCACGTCCGTGACCATCGCGCCGAGCTGCACGTCGACGCCCAGCTTCTCCAGCCGCTTCACGGCATAGCCGCCGAGCTTGTCCCCGAACGCGGGAAGCACCGCGGGTGCGGCGTCCAGCAGGACAATGCGCGCCTGATGAGGATCGATGTTCCGGAAATCCCGCCGCAGCGTCCGGTGGGCCAGCTCGGCGATCTGGCCCGCCATCTCCACACCGGTGGGGCCCGCGCCGACGACGACGAACGTGAGCAGCCGCTCGATATCGGCCGGATCGGTCGAGGCCTCGGCCAGCTCGAACATCCCGAGAATGCGGCCGCGCAGCTCCAGAGCGTCGTCGATGCTCTTCATGCCGGGCGCGTGCTCAGCAAACTGATCGTTGCCGAAGTAGGACTGCCCGGCGCCGGCGGCGACGATCAGGCTGTCGTAGTGGTGCACCGTCGTGCGGCCGATCAGCTCGGACGTGACGGTCCGCTCGGCGAGGTCGATGTTGGTCACCTCGCCGAGCACGACCCGGGCATTGCGCTGGCGGCGCAGCACCTCGCGGGTCGGCGGTGCGATCTCGCCCTCGGACAGGATGCCGGTCGCGACCTGGTAAAGGAGCGGCTGGAACAGATGGTGGGAGGTCTTGGCGACCAGGGTGACGTCGGCCCAGGCGCTTCGCAGTGCCTGAGCGGCGAACAGCCCACCGAACCCGGAGCCGATGACCAGGACGCGGTGCCGGTAGACGCCGCCCTCCGCCGGGCTGTCAGTGTTGGCGAAAGTGTTCGCGGTCACAATTCCTCTCCACCTGTGTACCGAGGCTTCCAGCGGCGCCAGCCGGGACCAGTGCGCTCCGCCGTCTGCCAGAGTTTGCGCTCGTTTCCGCGTTGTTCTCCTCGACCATCCCACAGGAACGGCAGGTTGCGGTGGGAGCACCAGCGTGAGTTTCGACCCGTAGCCGGGTTGCCTAAGCTCGGTCGCGCTGTCGCCGACATCACACCCTCATCAGATGTCGGCAACGTCACGCCACTCGACGGCTCGAAGCCGCCGTCATCAGGCCGATCCGCTGCCGGCGTCGGAGCACGCAAATAGGACTGCCAGTGCGCCTCTTTAAAGGCCGTGGCGGCCGCGCGCATTCCCGGTCGGCGCCCTCGCGCGATCGAGCCCGGCGGGAGGCCGGTGGGCCGAGACCAGAGCGCGATCCGAGATCGTCCCGGTGGGAGAAGGTGCGGTACGACCGGCAGCACGTGGACGCAGCCTCATCCGGCTGGGCTCGGCGCCCGCTCTCCCGTCACGGCCCGGACGAAATGGTTCACCCGTTCTACCCAGGCCACCTGTTCGGCGCCGCCGCCTTGACCCACCGTCGGCCAGGTCCGCATAGTGCCGGCATGTCGCAGCCGCCGATCCCGGAACCGGAGGAGGTTCCGCGGCCGCCCCGGCCGGCGCACCGGCCGCCGCATCGCTGGCCACCGCCGCCCCCGCCCGCGCAGCCGCCGCGCGCGGCCGCACCGGCCCGGACCACCGTGCCGTCCTCGACCGTGCCGTCCTCGACCGTGCCGCCGCGGCCGAGCGGCCCGGCGGCGCGCCGGTCCCGCGCGACGGACCGAGTGGGCGCCGGGCCGCGGCCGGTGACGTGGACGGGCGGCTCGATCCGGCTGCGCGACCAGAGGCTGCTGCCCGGCCAGACAGCCGACGTCGAGATCCACCGGGTCGACGACCTGGTCACCGCGGTCGAACGGCTCGCTGTCCAGGGCACCGCCGCGCTCGGGGCCGTTGGCGCGTACGGCGTCGCGCTCGCGATCACCCAGGCCGGCCGCGAGGGCTGGGACGGCTCCACGTTCACCGCCGCGGTCGGCCGGCTGCGCGCCGCCGGGCCGGCCATGACCGCGCTCGCCCAGGGGGTCGACACGGCGTACGCCAGGATCGACGAAGGGCTCGACGCCGTCGTGGCCGTCGGGCTGGCCATCGCCACGGCGGACGAGCGGGCGAGCCGGGCGATCGGCCGCCACGGCGCCGACTGGGTCCTCGCCCGGCTCGGTGACCGCCCGCTGCGCGTCCTTACCCACTCCGACACCGGCGCACCGGCCACGGCGGTCTGG
This sequence comes from Pseudofrankia sp. DC12, assembly GCF_000966285.1. Lineage (NCBI taxonomy): Bacteria > Bacillati > Actinomycetota > Actinomycetes > Frankiales > Frankiaceae > Pseudofrankia > Pseudofrankia sp. DC12. The sequence goes on along the minus strand of NZ_KQ031391.1, from coordinate 4,850,017 downwards.
GGGACCGCCCTCGGCGTGATCCGCGAGCTGCACGCCCGCGGCCGCGTGGAGCTGGTCTACGTGGACGAGGCCCGGCCGCTGCTGGTGGGCAGCCGGCTCACCGCCTGGGAGCTGGCCCAGGCGGGTATCGACTACCGCGTCCAGGTGGACGGCGCCGCCGCCGGCGTGATCATCGGCGGGCTGGTTCACGTCGCGATCGTCGGGGCCGACCGGATCGCCGCCAACGGCGATGTACGCAGCAGTCTCGGCACCCTCGGCGTGGCGCTCGCGTGCGCGCACGCCGGCGTCCCGTTCGTCGTCGCGGCCAGCGCGTCCGACGTCGACGAGCAGCCGACGGGCAGCGCGGCAGCACCGGTCGAGCAGGCCCCCGACGAAGAGGTCCTGACCATCGCGGGCCAGCGCGTCGCGCCGACGGGCGCCCGCGCCCACAACCCGGCCTTCGACGTGACCCCGGCCGGCCTGGTCGACGCGCTGATCACCGAACAGGGCGCCCGGCTGCCCGCCTCCCCCTTCACCCGCTGACGGGAGCGCCATCGCGCCGCGGCAGGCGGGCCCGGCGTCCAGAAAGATATTAACGTATGCCCGCGCCGTCGAGGCCTGACCGACGACACATCCGCACCCTACGGCCGAGGCTCGACGGCCCCGGGTAGCCTGCGCCGCAGCTCAAAGGCCTGCAACTGCGGCGGCGAAACTGATCGTTGACATGAACACGGGTCACTTCTATCGTCCCATCGTCAGGGTCGATACCTCTAAATATTTATCAAGGCCGCGCGGGGGCGTCCTGGTATGTCGCCGTGCGCAGGACCGGTCATCGCGGCCCGGCCGCAATGACCGTCGCCCCGGCGGCGCGGCCGCCCCAGGGCGCCCACCGCTGCCCACACGCGTTGGCGCGTGGCCGCGGACATATCCCATGAGCATCGGCGGCCTGCAAGGTCGCCGACGGGCGCGCGGTATCCGCCGCGCGCCACCACCGCGCGCACCGTGAGAGGGGCACCAGCATGTCCAGATCCACCCGTCCGGATCCACGAAGAATGCGTTTCCGAAAACTGGCCGCGCTTTTGTTAGGAAGCCTGACGAGCCTGCTGCTCGTGTGCACCGGGGGAACGGCGCACGCCGCCACGGGGGTGTCGCTGCCCACGGACGAGTCCCCGCATGTGAGTGCCGGGATGGAATGGTGGTACATCACCGGCCACCTGAGCGGGAAGGACCTCCTCGGAAAGACGCACTCGTACGGCTTCGAGACCCTGGTCAATCGCGTCGACGGTCTCTCGGCCGCGCCCGTCGCCACCATCTACAACGGTAACTTCGCGATCGCGGACCTGACTCGGGGCACCTACACCTCGACGAAGAGCCTCTACAGCATCAGCCCGGACAACGTCCCGGCCGGCGGCGGCTTCAGCGTCAGTGCGGGCCCCATTCACATCGACGGCAAGAACCTGGTCAACCACTTCTCCGGCGGTTTCTCCGACCTGAGCTACGTGTTCGGCACCATGACCGCGAGCCAGACGGCCCCGGCCGCGCTGCACGGCAGTGCCGGCACCATCGGCTACGGGCCGTTCGGCACGTCGGGCTACTACTCCGAGACGAACCTGCACGTCACCGGCACCCTGTTCGACCACGGCAGCCCGGTGAACGTGACCGGCACCGCCTGGCTGGACCACCAGTGGGGTAACTGGACGCCGGGCCAGGGCGGCTGGGAGTGGTACAGCCTGCAGCTGTCGAACAACACCCAGTACATGCTCTACTTCATCCGCGACGCGAACGGCAACTACGTCCAGACGATCGGCACCCGGGTCAACGCGGACGGCACGACGACCGACCTGCCGGCGGCGCAGCTCAGCCGCGCGACCACGGGAACGTGGACAAGTCCGGACACCGGAATCACCTATCCGGTGGCCTCGACGGTGAACATTCCCGGCGGGACGCTCTCCGTCACGCCACAGCTGGTGAACCAGGAGGTCTGGAGCAGCCTCATCCCGCAGGGCAACTACTGGGAGGGCACCTCGACCGTGGCGGGCACGATCAACGGCCAGGCCGTGACCGGCCAGGCCTACGCCGAGGTCATCCCCTTCATCGACATGCCGGGCCATGGCTACGTCTGGCAGTCCGTGAAGAACCTGCTCGGGATCTGACGCACGCGACACTCGCGGCCCCCTGGGCGGCCCGGGGCCGCGAGGCCGTCGGCCCCCGGGGCAGGCCACAGCCCAGCGGAACCGAGGCCGCAGACCAGGGAAACGCCTCAGGCCAGTGGGAGGTAGGCGCTGGCGACGGCCTCACGGTTGGCCTCGGCCTCGGCGGCCGTGCCAGACCAGGCGACCCGGCCGTGCCGCAGGACGTGGACCCGGTCGGCGATCGTCAGCGCGCTGCGGACGTGCTGCTCGACGAGCAGGACCGCGAGGCCGTCGTCGGCCGCGGCCCGCACCGCGGTGAGCAGCCGGGTGACGAGCTGCGGCGCCAGGCCGAGCGACAGCTCGTCCGCGAGCAGCGCGACCGGCCGCCGCGCCAGCGCCCGCGCCAGGGTGACCATCTGCTGCTGGCCGCCGGAGAGCAGGCCGGCCTTGCGGTCCAGATGCTCGTCCAGCTCGGGGAAGGCGGCCAGCGCGAGGCCCGGGTCGCAGCGCCCGACCCGCAGGTTCTCCCGCACGGTCAGACTCATGATCACCGAACGGTCCTCGGGGACCAGGCTCAGCCCGGCCCGAGCCCGCCGGTGCAGCGGCGCGGTGGTCGCGGCGCCGGCCCAGTGCACCTCGCCGGAGTGCGGCGCGAGCGCCCCGGCCAGGGTCAGCAGCGTCGTCGTCTTGCCGGCGCCGTTCGGGCCCAGCAGCACGACGACCTCGCCGGCCCGCACCGACAGGTCGAGGTCGCGCACGACCGGCGCGCCACCGTAGCCGGCGGACAGCCCGCGGGCGGCGAGCACGGGGGGCGCGGCCGGCGCCGGCCTGGCACGGCGGAGCCCCCCGGGTGGCCGGGTGGTCTCGCCCCGCCGGGAGCTTGGCAGCCGGGGCATCATCGGCCGGCTCCTGGAGCGACCGGGGCGTCGGTGCTGGCGGTCCGGGCGGCGCGTGGACGCGGGCTGGCGCGGCGGCGCACGTCCGCGCTGACCTGCTCGCCGAGGTAGGCGAGCTGCACGTTCGGGTCGTCGCGGACCTGCGCCGGCGTGCCTTCGGCGATCATCCGGCCGGTGTCCAGCACCAGGATCCGGTCGCAGACGGACATCACGACGTCCATGTCATGTTCGTTGAGCAGGATGCCCAGCCCCCACTCGTCGGCGAGCCGGCGCAGCAGCCGGGCGACCTCGCGGCTCTCGTTCTCGTCCAGGCCGGCGCACGGCTCGTCGAGCAGCAGCACCGCGGGCCGGGCGGCGACCGCGCGGGCGATCGCGAGCAGCCGGCGCCGGCCGTAGGGCAGCTCGGTGACGGCGCGGGTCAGGTCGTCGCGCAGGCCGAAGGCCTCGATCGCGGCCCGAGCCGCGGGTGGCAGCACCCTGGTCCGCGGCCAGACCAGGTTGGTCAGGTACGCCCGCAGGTCACGCGGGTCGCTGGCGGCCTCGATGTTCTCCAGGACGGTGAGGTCCTCGAACAGCTCGAGGTTCTGGAACGACCGTTGGACGCCGCGACGGGCCCGCCGGTGCGCGGGCAGCCGGTCGAGCCGGTGCTCCCCGAGGGTCAGCTGGCGCGCCCTGGCCGGCGTGTACCCGGTGATCGCGTCGACCACGGTGGTCTTGCCCGCGCCGTTCGGGCCGATCAGGCCGACGATCTGGCCGGGTGTCACCCGAAGGTTCACGTCGTCGACGACGGTCACGGCACCGAACCGGACCGTCAGGCCCCAGACGGACAGCGTCGCCGGCTTGATCACGCCGGCGCCCCGGCCGAGCGCGGCCAGCCTCCTGGCCGCTCCCGGCTCGCCCGGCGGGATCAGCTGGCCGGGCGGGTTCAGGTCCGGGGCAGCCAGGTCGGCCGCGCTCGCGGCGAGCAGCTGGTCGGCCCGGCGCCGCTCGCGCGACGCGTACCGGCCGCGCCGCGACGGAGGCGTGAGGCCGGTCGCCACGGCCCGGGCCGCGGCGGCGTTGCCGGGCGCCATCCCGCCGCCCGACGTCGCGAGGATCGTGACGAGCACGATCCCGCCGAGCAACGGGACGTAGCGGTCCAGCTGGGTCAGCCAGTCGAGTACCCGGTCGCTGGCCGCCACGGCCACGGCGGTGAGCACGGCCGCGCCCACCCACGGCGCCGGCCGGCGCCACACCGGCCGGCCCGCCGCCGGCTCGCCGCCCGGCAGCCCTGCCTCGTCGGCGGGCGGCACGGTGCCGCCGTCGGCTGACGCCGCCATGACGCCAGGTGCCGGAGCCCTGTCGGCGAGATCGGGCGGGGCCGTCGCTCGTCCCGCCGCCGGGCCCAGGCGCGCGCCGAGGCTGAAGCCGACGACGGTACCGAGCAGGGCGATCACGGTGCGGGCGAAGGCGGCGACGCCGGTCAGCAGGTCGCCGATCCAGGCGCCGAGGCGGGTGCCAAGCGCGCCGGTCGCCCAGGTGGCACCGGCGAACGCGCCGCTGACCCAGCCGACGCCACCGAGCACCGCGAAGGCGATCAGCAGGATCGAGGTGAACGGCGAGAACAGGCCGCCACCGTAGTCGATGTTGCCGCGGGCGCCGTAGGAGTAGAAGGCGAACAGGACGCCGCCGTAGCCCGCGATCGCGGCCGAGAGCGCGAAGGCGTAGAGCTTCGCGCCGACGACGCTGATCCCGAGCGCCGCGGCGGCCCGCTCGTTGGTCCGGACCGCGATCAGCCGGCGCCCTACCCGGCCGCGGCGCAGGTTCGCGACGGCCACCGCGAGCACGCCGAAGGACAGCAGCGACAGCGTCGCGAACGCCCGCGGCGCCTCGACCGTGTCGAGGCGGACGCCGAACAGCGTCTGATGCCCGACGACGGTGCCCTCCGGATCGCCGAGCACTCCGAACGCCGCCGCGGCCGAGCCGGGTGGCGGCGGCGTGTGGTATCCGCGTTGGAACAGGATCGAGTCGGCCGCGGCGCCCAGGCCGAGGGTGACGACGGCGAGCTGCAGGCCCCGGGTGCGCAGCGCCGGCAGCGCGAACAGCACCCCGACCGCGGCCGTCCCGAGCACACCGAGCGCCAGCGCCGCCTCCAGCGGCCAGCCGCGCACCGCCACCAGCCGTCCGGCGATCAGCGCGGCCACCCCGGAGAACGCCAGCTGAGCCAGCGAGAGCTGCCCGGTCAGGCCGACCAGCACCACGACCGAGAGGATCAGCATCGACCACTGGGCGTTGACATCGAGCGCGTTCACCCAGTCGACCGGCAGCGCGTACCAGATCAGGCAGATCGCCACGGTCATCGTCACGATCAGGGCCGGCCAGTGGATCCGGCCGCTGCCGAGCGCCGGCAGCTTCTCGTTGACGTGGCCCCGGTCCGGGATGTGCCGGCCGCGGATGGCCAGATAGAAGACGATGACCAGCAGCGGGATGGCCCGGTCGACCCCGCTCCAGGCCGGGTGCTTGCTGACCAGCTGGACCTGCGTCTCCACCTCGACGATCGCGAGCACCACGGAGGCGACGAACACCGCGGGGAACGAGCGGAACCCGGCGACCAGCCCGATCGCCAGCGCCGGCACGATCAGCAGCATCAGGTTGGGCGCGCCCAGCGGCTGCTGGAGCGGGGCGAGCAGCACCCCGGCGAGCCCGGCCAGCGCCGCCCCGAGCGTCCACGCCCCGGCGGCCACCAGGTCGGGCGACCACCCGAACGTCGCCGCCGCCCGCGGGTTCTCCGTGACGGCCGTCGCCGCCAGCCCGATCGTGGTGTGCCGGAACAGCGCCCACAGGCCGGCCAGCACGGCGCCGACGACGCCGAGCCGGACGAAGATGCCCCAGTCGACCGGCATCCCGAACAGCGTCACTTGGCCGGTCGGCAGCACGGTCGGCGAGGAGCGCACGGCCGTGCTGTAGATCAGGGTGAGCAGCGCCTGAAGGATGATCAGCAGCCCGAGCGTTGCCATCACCCTCGTCAGCGCCGAGCCGTCCCGCATCGGGCGCATCACCAGGAGGTGGAACAGCAGCCCGATCAGCGCGGTCGAGCCGACGGCGAGCACCGCGGCGAACCAGGTGGGCAGCGACCAGATCACGGCCGCCCCGTGGAAGGAGTAGGCGGCCCAGGCCAGCAGCGCGCCGTGTGCCAGGTTCAGCACGCCGGACCCACGCTGGACGATCACGATCCCGGCCGACATCAGCGCGTACAGGCCGGCCGTGCCCAGACCCAGCAGGGCGTAGCCGATCACGTCGTTCACCGTGGCCTACCCCTTGCACCCGTCGAGCCGAAACCCCCGGCTTCCGGGGAAACGCGGCATTCTGACCAAGGGGCATGGTCGCACAGCGCTCACCCGGAACCGGGGCCGGCGTCGTTCGTTGAACGAGCGAGGGGAGTTGCCGATGCTGGAGCTGGTCGCGGGGGCGAACGGACCGTTACCGCACGGCGTGGTCCAGGCGCGGCTGCCCGGCCCGTTCGACCTGTCGGCGCTGGTCATCGGCGCCGACGGACGGGTCGGCGGCGACGACGACTTCGTCTTCTACAACCAGCCGTCGAGCCGTGGCGTCCGGCTCACCTCCGCCCGGCCCGCCGGCCCCGGCCGCGCCGTCCTGATCGGGGCGGACGAGGTGACGGTGGAGCCTGGGCGGCTGCGGCCCGGCGCGGAGCGGGTGATGCTGGTCGCGAGCCCCGCCGACGGGAGCACCCCGTTCGGCCGGCTGCCAGCGCCGACGGCGACGCTGTACGACAGTGCCGGCGCCGCCGTGGTCCGGCTCGTCCCGCCGCGGCTCGGCCCGGAGACCGCGCTGCTGGTCGGCGAGATCTACCGGCGGGCGGGCGGCTGGCGGGTCCGGACGATCGGCCAGGGCTACGCGGACGGGCTGGCCGGGCTCGCCCGCGACTTCGGCGTCGACGTGGACGAGAGCCCCGCGCCCGCCGGGCCGGCCGCACCACGGGTCCCGGCCGGCCGGAGCCCGAACGACGCTCCGTCGGCACCCGCGGCCAGGCCCTGGTTTGGCTCCGGGCCCGACCCGTCGGTCCCAGGCTCGATTCCCACCCGGGTCCCGGTGCCGCCGCCGCTCATGACGCCACCGCCGCCGGTACCGGAGTCGCCGTCCGACCATTCGCCCTGGTCAGGGCAGGGGCGGGCCCGGGTGTTCGGCGTGTCCGGCCCCTCGCCCGAGCCGGGGCAGTGGGCGCAGCCGTACGGCCGCGACCCGCTGGCCGAGGTGGTCATGCTGACCAACCAGCAGCGCCAGCTGAACGGGCTGCCGCCGCTGGCCCCGGAGCCGCTGCTGGCCAGGGCCGCCGCGGCGCACAGCGCGGACATGGCCGCCCGCCAGTTCTTCGACCACCGCAACCCGGACGGGCTGCAGGTCGCCGACCGGGTCACCGCGCTCGGCTACCGGTTCGGGACCGTCGCGGAGAACATCGCGGCCGGCCAGCGGACCCCAGCCGAGGTGGTCAACGGCTGGATGAACAGCCCCGGCCACCGGCGCAACATCCTGCTGCCCGAGATCACCCAGATCGGCGTCGGCTACTCCCCCAGCGCCGACGTCTACGGCTGCTACTGGACCCAGGTGTTCGGCACGCCGCGCACCTGGTGAGGCCCACGCCGCGGCGGCAGACTCGCCGCCGCGGTGACAACGGGGCCGCTCAGGCTCCGGCCTGCTCCAGGATCTTCAGCGCGTCATAGGTCTGGTTGCCGAGCGGGACGTAGGCCTTGGTCGCAGCGTCCCAGCGGACACCGCGCATCGTCGTGTTGAACAGCCGCTGGGCGCCGGGGATCGGTGACGGCTTGGTGAAGTCCAGCGCCGGGGTGATGCCGCCCAGGTCCAGGTTCGAGGTCCTGTCCAGCTGATCGAGCAGCGCGGCGGACGTCAGCGCGTCGCCGGGGATGGCGCCGGCGACCTTCTCGACGATCTGCACCGACAGCCAGGCACCGATCGTGTCCGTCGAGTTGGTCCGCACCGCCGCGTCCTGGTCGCCGGCCGCGACCTCGGCGTCGAGCTCCTTGAGCGCCCGGGCGATCTCCGGGTACTGGGCGGACTCGCTGAGCTCGGGGAAGGCGCTCGCGAAGACGAGCGAGCCCGCCGCGGCGCCCTCCTGGGTCAGCCAGTCACGGGACAGGACGCCCATCGCGTGGCAGTACTTCTGGCCGGTCGAGCCGCCGGCCCTGACCTCCGCGTAGGCGCCCTGGTCGACGACGACGAGCACGGTGCCGTTGACGCCGGCGCGCCGCAGCTGGGTCGCCGTCGGGGTGAAGTCGCTGGTGTCGATCGGGACCCGCGGTTCGAGGACGAGCGGGGAGCCGGCCTGCTTCGCACCCAGGTCCGCCATCTTCATCAGCCGGTCGACCTGCGGCAGGCTGTAGCCGACCGCGCCGAGCTTCGTCGCGCCGGCCGCCTTCAGCAGCGCCGGGCAGACGGCCGGGTAGTAGGTCAGCGGGCTGAGCATGAAGCTGACCGACGAGGACAGCTCCGAGCCGTCGATCGAGATCCCGGCCGAGCCGATCGACGGGATGTGCGCGGCCTCCAGGATCGGCATGATGCCGCCGCTGGCGCTGACCTCGTTGACGACGGCGAGGACGTGCTCGCTGACCGCCTGGTCCGCGCAGGACTTGGCGGTCTCCGCGTCGTTCTTCTCGTTGCAGTAGACCAGCTCGACCGGGTGGCCCTTGATCCCGCCACGGGTGTTCAGGCCACGCACGGCGGCCTTGGTCGCGCCGAGGATGTCCGGGTAGTTCGAGCCGGCGGTCCCGGTCGGCGCGATGACCATGAGCTTGACCGATGCGCCGGCGGCGAGGGAGGCCGCGCCGCTCCCGGTGCCACCGCCGGTCCCGGACTCGCTGCACGCGGCCAGGGCCAGCGCGGCGCCGAGCGCGGCGCCGGCCAGGCGCAGCGTGTGCCGTCGTCCCACCTGGGACCTCCTCGTCGTTTCCGCGCAACCCGGCGTCGCCGCGGAACCCGTTGTGCCCGCAAAGCTTCGCGCCCGCCGAACCCGTCGTGGCGCCGAACCCGTCGTGGCGCCGAACCCGTCGTGGCCGCCGAACCCGTCGTGGCCGCCGAACCCGTCGTGCCGTCGGTGTCTCTGGCTCGCTGGGCCGAGCACCGACACGGTAGCCGGGCCGGATCCGTCACCGGCGTGTGGGTGGTCGGGGCCGGCCGAGCGCGCCTGCCGCGTACGCTGCGCCGTAGTGGCCCGGTCGCCGTCGCCGTCGCCGTCGGCGTCGGCGTCGGCGTCGGCGTCGGCGTCGGCGTCGGACGGACCGGCCGGACCGGCTCGGCCGCCGTCAGATCAGGTGCGACCAGGCGTAGGCGAAGCCCATGATCTGGTCGGTCAGCGTCTCGAAACGGTCGGCGACCGACGGGTTCGCGATCGCGCCATACGGGTCGATCGCCGCGCTCTCGTGCTTGCTCAGGCTGATCCCGAGCGGGGTGGGCCAGCCGCCGAGCGCGTGCACGCGGGCGCGCAGCGCCGGCAGCGCGCCGCCGGCACCCGGGCCCTCATCGCAGGCCAGCAGCCCGACCGGCCGGGCCTCCAGGCACGGCCTCGGCGCGTCCCGCAGGTCCCACAGGTAGTCGAGCGCGTTCGTGACCAGGCTCGACGTCCCGCCGAGGTAGTCGGGGGCGGCGATGAGCAGGCCGTCGGCGCGGCCGATCTCGCTGACCAGGCGGCGGGCTCCCGCGGCACGCTCGCCGCCGTCCGGCTGGTAGGGCGGCAGCTCCAGCTCGGCGAGACTCATGATCACCGTCTCGGCACCGGCCTGTGCCACCATCTTGATCGCCGCGCCCAGGGCACGCATCGTCGGCGCGTCGGCCCGCGGCGAGCCGCCCAGGCCGACGATCACCGGCCGCCGCCGCCCGGACTGGCCCGGGCCGACGCCCGGATTACGGCGCTCCAGCCCCGGCCCCATCCCGCCGCCGAGGTCGGCCGGCGCTCCCGCGGGGCGACGGACCGCCATCGGAGAGCCGTCGCGTACCGAAGCCGGAATGGTTCCGAACCCGTCCACCCGCACGCTCCCTCACGACCGGCCGTTGACGGATATTGACAGATTGAGCGTATGCGCCGCTGAGCACGAAGAATGCGCGGGTCTTGGGCATGTCTGTCCGATGGTGTTCCGGTGGTCGTCGCATGCCCGGTTCCCGCTGGGTTCGCGCTTGGTGTTGGTCCAGCGACCGTGCGCTCTACCAACGAGTCGTCGTCGACACAGGTTCGCCACCCCGGTCCGACGCGGACGGACAACCTGTTCTCGCTCGCAACGTGTTCCGGCTCGCAGCCCGTTCCTGTTGACAACGCGGGCCAGCCGCGTCTCGTTCTGGCTGGCAACAGGCGTAACGAACGACCAACCGGCCGTCTTGTGGGTGTAACAGGGCAGTCTTACGTTGACCGGCATGAACGATGCTGTCGATCCCGCCCTGCGCCGGCGCGCCGTAGACGCCGCCCGGGGCGCCGGCCCGTTCGATCTGCTGATCACCGGGGGCAGCGTCGTCGACGTCGGAACCTGCGAGGTGCGCCCGGCCGATGTCGGGCTGGTCGGGCCGCTGATCGCCTCGGTCCACCCCACCGGCAGCCGGACCGACGCGCTGGATGTGTTCGACGCGACCGGCCGGTTCGTCGCCCCGGGCCTGGTCGACATGCACGTCCACTTCGAGAGCTCGATGCTGACGCCCGGCGCCTACGCCACCGCCGTCTGCCCGCGCGGCACGACGACGATCTTCGGCGATCCGCACGAGCTGGCGAACGTCGCCGGCGTCGCCGGGGTGCGCTACGCCGTCGAGGCGAGCCGCGGCCTGCCGGTTCGGTTCATCGTGCAGGCGCCCTCGTGCGTGCCGCCGATGCCCGGCCTGGAGCTCTCCGGGGCCGACCTGCACGGCCCGGACGTCGCCGAGATGCTCGCCTGGCCGGAGGTCGGCGGCCTCGCCGAGGTGATGGACATGCTCGGCGTGCTGACCAGCGACGGCCGGATGGTCGACGTCGTCGCCGCCGGGCTGGCCAGCGGGAAGATCGTCAGTGGCCACGCCGCCGGCCTGAGCGGGCCGGAACTGCAGGCGTACCTTGCGGCGGGGATCACCTCGGACCACGAGATCGTTGCCGAGCCGGACGCGATGGAGAAGCTGCGCAGCGGGATGACCGTCGAGCTGCGCGGCGCGTTCGAGCACCTGCTCCCCGGCCTCGTCGCCGAGCTGAACGCGCTGCCGGAGCTGCCGACACACCTGTGCGCGGCGACCGACGACCTGTTCGCCCTGACCCTGCTCACCGACGGCGGCGTCGACCACTTGCTGCGCCGCCTGATCGGCTTCGGCCTCGACCCGGTGCGGGCGCTGCGGATCGCCACCTACCACGCGGCCTACCGCCTGGAGCGCACCGACCTCGGCCTGGTCGCCGCCGGCCGGCAGGCCGACCTCATCGTGTTGTCCGATCTGGCGTCGGTGACGGTCGACGACGTCTTCACCGCCGGCCGCCATGTCGCCTCCGGCGGGCGGATGCTCGTCGACGTCGTCGAGGGGCCGAGCGAGCCGCCGCTGGACACCATGAAGATCGGCCCCGTGACGCCGGCCGACATGGTCCTGCGCGTCGGCGACCTGCCGGGCGGCACCGCGAACGGCTCCGCCCGGCTCCGGGTGCTCGCCGGACCGATCTTCACCCAGTGGGGCGAGGCCGAGGCGGAGATCCGCGACGGCGTCGTCGTGCCACCGCCGGGGCACATGCTCCAGCTCACGGCACACCGCCACGGCCGGATCTCGGCCCGGCCGCAGGCGGCGCTGATCTCCGGCTGGGGCGAGTGGACCGGGGCGATCGCCACGTCGGTCTCGCACGACACCCACAACCTGGTCGTCTTCGGCCGCGACCCGGTCGACATGGCCGCCGCGGCCAACCGGGTGATCTCGACCGGCGGCGGTGTCGCCGTCGCGGCCGGCGGCGAGGCCACCGCGTCGATCGCACTCCCGATCGCCGGCATCCTCTCCCCGCTGACCGCCCCAGAGGTCGCGGCCGCCCAGCGAGCCCTGACCGAGGCCGCCCGCGAGATCGGCCTCGACCTGCACCTGCTCACCCAGCCGCTGTTCCACGTGATGGTCGCGGCCCTGGCCTGCCTGCCCGGCCCGCACGTCACCGACCTCGGCCTCATCGACGGCACCACCGGCCAGCTCATCCCCTCCCCCCTCCTGGCCTGACCACCGTTCTGCCAGCGGTTGGGGACCACCCGCCGCCGAGTCCTACGGAATGGTCCCGGCAACGCTCAGGCAGCGGCCACAATGCAGGACCGGGCCCAGCCAGCCAGGGGGCTCAGGCCACCGAGGTGCCGGGGGTCGGCCGGCCGCGCAGGACGATGAGGTCGGGCGCCGCCAGGACGGAGACGTCGGCGCGCGGGTCCTCGGGGTAGACGACCAGGTCGGCGGGGGCGCCCTCGTCCAGGCCGGGGAAGCCGAGCCAGGCGCGGGCCGACCAGGTCGTGGCCGCGAGCGCGGTGAGCGGGGGCAGGCCCGCCTTCACCAACTCGGCCACCTCGGCGGCGACCAGTCCGTGCGGCAGCGACCCACCGGCGTCGGTGCCGACGTAGATGGGGATCCCCGCGTCGTGGGCGGCGCCGATGGTCGCGTACCGGCGGGCGTGCAGAGCGAGCATGTGCTTGTGGTAAAGGGGGAACCTGTCCTGCGCCGGGGCCGCGATCGCCGGGAACGTGGCGATGTTGACCAGCGTCGGGACGATCGCGATGCCGCGGGCCGCGAACACGGAGATGGTGTCGTCGGACAGGCCGGTCGCGTGCTCGACGCAGTCGATGCCCGCGGCGGCGAGGTCGGGCAGCGAGTCCTCGGCGAAGCAGTGCGCCGTCACCCGGGCGCCGGCGGCGTGCGCGGCGGCGATCGCCTCGGTGACGGCGTCGGCCGGCCAGCACGACGCGAGGTCGCCGAGCGAGCGGTCGATCCAGTCGCCGACGAGCTTCACCCAGCCGTCGCCACGGCCGGCCTGGCGCACGGCCTCGGCGGCCAGGCCGGCCGGCTCGACCTCCTCGGCGTAGTTGCGGATGTAGCGGCGGCTGCGGGCGATGTGCCGGCCGGCACGCACGAGCCGCGGCAGGTCGTCGCGGTCGTCGATCCAGCGGGTGTCGGCCGGCGAGCCGGCGTCACGCAGCAGCAGGGCACCGGCGTCCCGGTCGGCCAGCGCCTGGGCGAGCGTGGTGTCCCCGTCGACGGCGCCGTGCGCGCCGAGGCCGACGTGGCAGTGGGCGTCGACGAGGCCGGGCAGCGCCCAGCCCCGCACGGTGCGGACGTCGGCCGGGCCGGTGGGGGCGTCGAAGGTGATCCGGCCGCCGACGACCCACAGCTCGTCACGGGCCTCCGTCGGCCCGGCCAGGATCCGGCCGGCGACATGGAGGACTTCGCGCCGGTCCCCTGATTGCCATGTGTTCGCCACGCGACCATGCTTAACCCACGTGACGATGAACTACCGAGTACTCGGCCGCACTGGCGTGCGGGTTACCCCACTGTGCCTGGGCGCGATGATGTTCGGCGCCTGGGGGAATCCCGACCACGACGAGTCCATAAAGATCATTCACCGGGCCCTGGACGCCGGGGTCAACTTCGTCGACACCGCCGACGTCTACTCGGCCGGCGAGTCGGAGACGATCGTCGGGAAGGCGCTGGCCGGCCGCCGCGACGACGTCGTGCTGGCGACCAAGGCGTACATGCCGATGGGCGAGGGCCCGAACCGGGGCGGTCTGTCCCGGCGCTGGCTCATCCAGGAGTGCGAGAACAGCCTGCGCCGCCTCAACACCGAGTACATCGACCTCTACCAGGTGCATCGGCCCGACCCGACGACCGAGATCGACGAGACTCTCGGCGCGCTCACCGACCTGGTCCGGGCCGGCAAGATCCGCTACTTCGGCAGCTCGACGTTCCCGGCGCACGAGGTGGTCGAGGCGCAGTGGATGGCCGAGAAGCGCGGCCGGGAGCGCTTCGTCACCGAGCAGCCGCCCTACTCGATCCTGGTCCGCGGCATTGAGGCCGACCTGCTGCCCGTCGCCCAGAAATACGGCATGGGCGTGCTTCCGTGGAGCCCGCTGGCCGGCGGCTACCTTTCCGGCCGGTACACCCGTAACAGCGGACTGGACGTCACGAGCAGCCGGGCCGAGCGGATTCCGCAGCGGTTCGACATGACGATTGCGACCAACCGACGCAAGGCCGAGCTGGCCATCGCGCTGGCCGATGTGGCGGTCGAGGCCGGGATCAGCCTGATCGAGCTGGCCATCGCGTTCGTCATCCGCCACCCGGCGGTGACCTCGGCGATCATCGGCCCGCGCACGATGGAGCACCTGGAAAGCCAGCTCACCGGGGCCGACGTGACGCTCGACGACGCGACGCTCGACCGCATCGACGAGCTCGTCCCGCCGGGCACGAACGTCAACCCGGCCGACGCCGGCTGGATCGCGCCGTCGCTGGCGAAGCCGGCGCTGCGGCGCCGGTAGACGTCCTGGCGAATCGCCGTTTTGGCCCTCCCGCGACCGGAAGACCGCGCTGCTCGCGACCAGCCGAGGGCCAAGACGGCGATCACGACCGGCGAGGCCGGTGGCGCCAGGCCGCTGGACGGCGCCCAGGCCACGGCCTAGTGACCGACGCGCAGACCCGGCCAGCTGATCGCCGTCCCTGCCCTGGCCTGGTCGCGGGTGGGCCCGGTTCGCGACCGCACCCAGGGCCGGGGCAGCGATCAGCTGGGTGCCAGCCCGGCGGCTTGACGCCGCGCTGGCGCCGGGCTGACGCCGGGCTGACGCGCTGGCGCCGGGCTGACGCGCTGGCTACCTGCGACGGCCTGACTGCCACGGTCCCTTGATGGCGAGGGTTACGCCGTCCTCCTGGATGTTGGCGTAGAGCCAGGCGCCATCCGGGGAGAAGGTGGCGCCCGCGAACTCGGCCTGGCTGACGGAGCGGGCCAGCGGGTAGGGATTGCCATCGTCTCCGACGACGACCAGGTGATTGTCTCCGTCGCCGTCCTCGCACAGGATCATCTCGCCCCAGGCCGAGATGTGGATGTTGTCCGGCCCGTCGAACGGCCCGCTCGGCGCGAACCGGAGCACCAGCTCGATGGTGTTCGCCCGTGGGTCGTAGCGCCACACCTGGCCCTCGTGCAGGCCGACTGCCGGCGCCGCCTTGGCGTAGCTGGAGACGAAGTACGCCGAGCCGTCGCGGAAGTAGATGCCTTCGGCCTTGGGCACCCGGGAGACGGTGCCGTCGGCGAACTGCTTGCGCACCGAGGTCGAGGCCGCGCCCGGGTCCGGCACGTCGACCCACTTCACCGCCAGCTTCGTGCCCAGCGTCGTGACGCCCGAGAGGTCGGCGAGGCCACCGGCGAACAACGCCTGAAGCTTGCCGCCGGCGCGAAGACTGCCGGGGCCGCCGAGCGGGCGCTTCGGCAGGAACCGGTAGACGAGGCCGAACGGCCCGGACGCGTCCTCGGTCAGGTAGAGGGTGCCGGTCCGCGGGTCGACCGCGACCGCCTCGTGGGCGTAGCGGCCCAGGGCGGCCAGCGGCACCGGGGCAGCGTCGTGCAGCCGGCCGAACGGGTCGACCTCGAAGACGTAGCCGTGCCGCTTGGTCAGCTTGGCGTCGTCGGCTGGGGAGAGCTCGGTCTCCTCGCAGGTCAGCCAGGTGCCCCAGGGGGTCGGGCCGCCGGCGCAGTTGCGGACCGTGCCCGCGAGGCCGACCCGTTCCGAGACCAGCCTGCCGCCGTCGACGACGAGCACCGTGTTCCCGCCGTCGGCCCCCTCGTCGTAGACGAGGCCCGTCACGTGCGGGACCGGGTAGGTCACTTCGTGGGTGAGTTCGTGGTTGCGCACGATCGCGGTGTGCCGGCCGGCCGCGAACGTGTGCATGCCGTCCTGAAAGGCCGGGCTGAGCCCGCCGCCGGCCAGCGGGGTGCCCTGGACGGAGACCTTCGTGTAGCTGAATCCCCTGGGCAGGTCGCAGACGCCGTTGGGATCGGCCACCAGGTCGCCGTAACCCTTGAACACCGGGCCTCTGCCGGGGCCCTGTGGGCCACCCGCCTGGGCGGGAGCGCCGAAGACCGACCCCACTGCGCCGGACAGGACGATGCCCAGGCCGGCCGCGCCGGTACCGAGAAGCTGACGACGATTTACAGACATATGGAGCCTCCTTCGCCGGCCGTCAGGCTTCCAGCCCGACGTGACCACGAGGCGACACCGACACGAACGACTACAGACAAGTAGATCTACAGCGGCCTCCGCGCGGCGTCGCCCTGGGCGCCACGAACTACCGGGCCGCGCAGATCGGCAGATCAGCGGCCACTGCCGGGCCATTGCCACGGGCGCACGATGATCCGCACCCGGAGAAACGAGAACACGTTCCTCGAAGGCTCTGGTCAACCGATCGGAGATCGGCCAGACTGCGCCGTGGGCCGTGATGTGCAGCACACGGACCCTCTGCGTCTGAGCAGTCAGGTACAGGCGAGCCCCGCGTCCGGGGCCGGAGGGTCCGCGCAGCCGCGCGTCTCGGGCCGCGCGCGGCCGCCTCCGGGCGAGCCCGCGCGGCATCCGCGTTTCCCGCGGGGCACCCGAGCGGTCCGCGCCAGCGGGCCGGCGCCGGGACGCCCGTCGCGGCGCCAGGCCCGTGGCTGGCCCTGGATCGCACAGCCGAGGAGACAACAACCATGCCCGTTCGGACCAGACCCGCGCCGGTCGCGGACCCGGCCCCGTCCACCGCACCGCCGACCAGCGCGGCCTCGCCCAACGGGGCCGAGGCACCCAGCGGCGCGGCCACGCCCGCGCGCCCCAGACCGGTACCCAGGCCCCGCGCCGCCGTCGACGCTCGAACACTGCGCCAGGACAACTGGTGGATCGCGCCGGTGTTCACCGTGGCCGTGCTGACCGGGTTCACCGTGTATGGCATCTGGGCCGCGCTGCGCAACGGCAACTACTTCGCCAAGCCGTACCTGTCGCCGTTCTACTCGCCGTGCCTCACCTCGAACTGCGCCGACGACGCGACGCCGCACATCTTCGGCAACATCAACCCGGTCTCGCCGGCGCTGCTCATCCTGGTGTTCCCGCTCGGGTTCCGGCTGACCTGCTACTACTACCGGAAGGCGTACTACCGGTCGTTCTGGTGGGCCCCGCCGGCGTGTGCCGTCCCGGACGCCCGGCGCGGCTACTCGGGTGAGACGAAGTTCCCGCTGCTGCTGCAGAACGCGCACCGCTACTTCTTCTACTTCGCGCTCGTCTTCGCCGCCCTGCTCACGTATGACGCGGTCCTCGCGTTCATCTTCCCGGGCGGGAAGTTCGGCGTCGGCGTCGGCACCGGTGTCCTGGTGGTGAACTCGGCGCTGATCTGGTGCTACACGCTGTCCTGCCACTCCTGCCGGCACCTGTGCGGCGGCGGGCTGAAGCTGCTGTCCAAGGCGCCGCTGCGCCGGCGGGTCTGGGCCCAGCTCTCGGTGCTCAACCGCAACCACATGTGGTTCGCCTGGGCGAGCCTGCTCTGGATCATGGTGGCCGACTTCTATGTCTGGCTGGTCGCCTCCGGGACCATCACCGACCCGCACTGGATCTCCTAGGCGACCGCCGCCGCGCGGGGCGTCGCCCTTTCGCGCGGCAAGGCCAGGTCCCCTGAGCGGTCCATCGCTCACACGGTCGGAAAGGAAAGAAGGAAACTGCTGTGACAGCCGAGACACACACCTACGACGTCGTGGTGGTCGGCGCCGGCGGAGCCGGGCTGCGGGCCGCGATCGAGGCGCACGAGCAGGGCGCCCGCGTCGCGATCGTCTGCAAGAGCCTGCTGGGCAAGGCGCACACCGTGATGGCCGAGGGCGGCATGGCCGCCGCCATGGCCAACGTATGGCCCGAGGACAACTGGCGGGTGCATTTCCGCGACACCATGCGCGGCGGCAAGATGCTCAACCAGTGGCGCATGGCGCAGATCCACGCGCAGGAGGCCCCGGACCGGGTCTGGGAGCTGGAGGAATGGGGCGCCGTCTTCGACCGGACCCCGGACGGCAAGATTCTCCAGCGTGACTTCGGCGGCCACCGTTACGCGCGCCTCGCGCACGTCGGCGACCGCACCGGCCTGGAACTGATCCGCACGCTGCAGAACCGCGTCGTCGCGAAGAAGCTCGACGTCTTCATGGAATGCACCGTGCAGCGGCTGCTGACCGCGCCGGACCCGGCGGGCGGCGGCGAGCGGATCGCCGGCGTGTTCGCCTACTGGCGCGAGACCGGCACGTTCGTCCGGTTCGACGCGCCGTCCGTCGTTCTGGCCACCGGCGGCATCGGGAAGTCCTGGCAGGTGACGTCGAACTCGTGGGAGTACACCGGCGACGGCCAGTCGCTCGCGCTGCGGGCCGGGGCCGCGCTGATGGACATGGAGTTCGTGCAGTTCCATCCGACCGGCATGGTCTGGCCGCCGTCGGTGAAGGGCATCCTCGTCACCGAGGGCGTGCGCGGTGACGGCGGCGTGCTGCGCAACTCCGAAGGCCGCCGCTTCATGTTCGACTACATCCCCGAGGTGTTCGCCGCGGACACGGCCGACACCGAGGAGGAGGCCGACCGCTGGTACACGGACAAAAAGACGGCCCGCCGGCCTCCGGAGCTGCTCCCCCGTGACGAGGTCGCCCGGGCGATCAACTCCGAGGTGAAGGCCGGGCGCGGCACCCCGCACGGCGGCGTATTCCTCGACATCGCGTCGCGCCGTGACCCGGAGACGATCCGGCGGCGGCTTCCGTCGATGTACCACCAGTTCAAGGAGCTGGCCGACGTCGACATCACGAAGGAGGCGATGGAGGTCGGCCCGACCTGCCACTACGTGATGGGCGGTATCAAGGTCGACCCGGAGACCCAGGCGACCACGCTGCCCGGCCTGTTCGCCGCCGGCGAGTGCGCCGCCGGGCTGCACGGCTCGAACCGCCTCGGTGGCAACTCGCTGTCGGACCTGGTGGTGTTCGGCCGGCGTGCCGGCGCCGCCGCGGCCGGCTACGCGGCGGCGCTCGCGCCGGACGCGCGGCCGGCGGCCGACGAGGCCCAGCTCACCGAGACCTCGGCCGCGGCGCTCGCGCCGTTCGAGCGGCTCGGCACCGACGGCGCCGAGAACCCGTACACCCTGCAGTCCGACCTGCAGGCGGTGATGCAGTCGCTGGTCGGGATCATCCGGACCGAGCACGAGCTCACCGAGGCCCTCAAGGAGATCGGCGAGCTGCGCCAGCGGGCCGAGAAGGTCGCCGTCGAGGGACACCGGCAGTACAACCCGGGCTGGCACCTGGCTCTGGACCTGAACTCGATGCTGCTGGTCGCCGAGTGCGTCGCGACCGCGGCCCTGGCCCGCAAGGAGAGCCGGGGCGGGCACACCCGCGACGACTACCCGGGCACCGACCCGGAGTTCGCCAAGGTCAACCACGTGCTCCGGCTGCGCGCGGGCCAGCTGGAGCTCATCGCCCAGCCGCTGCCGCAGATGCCGGCGGACCTCGCGGAGCTGTTCGACCCACCCGCGGCGCCGGCCGCCGTCCCGGCGCCGGCCACGCCCGACACCACCCCACCCGAGGCGCCCACGGCCGCCGGGGCGAGCAACGAAGGGAACGGCTGAGATGGGCTACGAGCTCGCGCTGCGGGTGTGGCGCGGTGACGCCGACGGCGGCGGGCTGCAGGACTTCACCGTCGACGTCGAGGAGGGCATGGTCGTCCTCGACGCGGTGCACCGGCTGCAGGCGTCCCAGGCGAACGACCTGGCCGTCCGGTGGAACTGCAAGGCCGGCAAGTGCGGGTCGTGCTCGGCCGAGGTGAACGGGAGGCCCCGGCTGATGTGCATGACCCGGCTGAACCTGTTCGAGCCGGGCGAGACAGTGACGATCACCCCGCTGCGCGCCTTCCCGGTGGTGCGCGACCTGGTCACCGACGTGACGTTCAACTACGAGAAGGCCGAGGAGGTGCCCACCTTCGCCCCGGGGAGGCCGACCGGCGACGACGGCCACCACCGGATGGCCCAGACGGACGTGGACCGCGTCCAGGAGTTCCGCAAGTGCATCGAGTGCTTCATGTGCCAGAACGTCTGCCATGTGATCCGCGACCACGAGGACAACAAGAAGGTCTTCGCCGGCCCGCGCCTGATGATCCGGTACGCCGAGCTGGAGATGCACCCGCTGGACACCAACGACCGCCGCGACCTGCTGCGGGCCGAGGCCGGCATCGGCTACTGCAATATCACCAAGTGCTGCACCGAGGTCTGCCCGGAACATATCAAGATCACCGACAACGGCATCATCCCGCTCAAGGAGCGGGTCGTGGACGCGTCCTACGACCCGATAGCCGCGATCGGCCGCCGGCTGCACCGCGGCTCGGGGGACGGCGCCTGACGACGGAGCCAGCGGCCGGCCCAGGGGAAGCCGGGCCCGGGTGGGCTCGGCTTCCGGCTGGGCAAGGCCGCGAAACAAGGAACGGGCCGCTCCCACGTCCGCGGGAGCGGCCCTTCCTGGTTCAGGCGCCGGCTGCCTGGCCTGGGCCTGGCAGCCGGCCGCCCGTCAGGCCCTCTGCCGTGTCGCTGAGGGACACCGAGCCGCTCGAGGTGCAAGCCGGGCGGCTCCCGTCAGCTGGCGGCTACCAGCTGACGGTGAGGCGGTTCGACCTCGCTCAGCCCTCGGTGTGCGCGCTGAGGGTGTTCCGCCGCCGCCGAGCCGCGACGCGCAGCAGCAGACCGCCGCCGAGCAGCGCGAGCGCGATGGACGCCATGGCGCCGGTCTCCACACCGGTGAAGGGCAGCGCCCCGCCGGCCGGGGTGGCACCACCAGCACCACCAGCACCACCGACACCACCGCCGCCGACGCCCACACCGACGACACCGACACCGACGCCACCGACGCAGTTCACGCCGTCCTTGTTGTTGCCGTCCTTGTTGTTCTTGTCGTCGATGTTGTTCTTGTCGTCGACGGCCGCGAGGCCGGTCCTACCGTCCTTGTTGATGCAGTTGTTCCTGCCGTCGTTCCCACCAATGAAGATCGGGATCGGGATCGGGATGAAGGTCCCGTTGATGTCCCTGCCGTTGTGGTCGAGGACGTTCACCTCGACGGAGACGATGCGGGTGATCGACGCGGTCCCGACCGGGGCGGCGAGGCCGACGTTGATGCCGGGGCCGTTGTCGATGTCGCCGAGGATGCCGAGGTGCTGGCGGCCCTCACCGGTGGCCGTGATCGTCGCCCTGCCGATCTGCTTGAACGCAGCTTCGCCAACGATGTCGCCATTGGTGTCCGCGGTGACGGCCCCGATGCTGGAACCGTTGACCGTGATGGTGATGTGCGCACGCGGGATGAAGCCACAGGCGCTGAACACGACCGACTCGCCGACGATGAGCACGGACCTGTTCACCGACAGGGCTCCGGTGAGGCCGCCGCAGCTCTCAGAGGGCGGGTACGGGCCGGCAGCAGGCGGCGTCTTGTCGTCGAGGATGGACGAGCTCATGACCGAGCTCGGGTCGATGCCAGTCGTCGGCGACTGACCGGCCTCGGGGTCGTCAGGACCGGTCACGGCCGCCGGGTCCTCGCCCGTCCCGGGCGACCGACCGGCCTCGGGGCCGTCCGGACCAGTCACGGCCGCCGGGTCCATGCCGGTCGCCGGCGGCGGACTGAATTCGGAGGTGACCGGGCTGGTCACGGACATTGGGTCGTCGACCGCGGCGGCCACGGACGCCGGCAGTACGGCGAGCGCGAGCCCGCAGCTGGCGAGCAGCGCGACTCCTAGCGCGCGGAGTTTCATTGAGGCACTCCCCATGGGGTGATCAGTGCAAGCAGTCGGAGGATTGACTACGCAGAGGTTACGCAGAGTGACGTTGAGTGTCACGCACCTCGCGAGATCACTTGCCTGCAGAGAGTGACCATGGGCGGCGAACAGCGAGCCCTTCGACGGTGAACTGCGCTGGCTTCACCAAAGGCTGTTGACGCACGGTGAGCACCGGGCCGCCCGCGGGCTCCCAGACCTCCAGCACGAGCGTCCTGGGCTTTCCCCTGTCCAACGACAGGAACGTTGAGGCGATGGGGTGCCCGGCCTCCGTGTCGCGGGCCAGGGTCGTCGGCCGGCCGTCGAGGCTGGAGGCCAGCAGCTGGCTGCCCACACCCGTGTAGACGGACAGCCAGACTTTGTTCTGCCCGTCCGGGTTTCCCCCCGGCCCGCCGAGGTCCAGCCGGTAGCGCACGTAGTCGGGCAGGCCGTCCGGAGCCGCGTTGAGCACCTGCACCGTGATGATCGCGATGCCGCTGCCATCCGGGCGCGGCTGCCACCGGTAGTCGACCGTCCGACGGGCCCAGTAGTCGAGCTTGCTGGCCGCGGAGTTCTGGGTCAGTACGGCCAGGAAAGGCCCGGGCCCGGTGGGAAGCGCGCCACCCAGCGAGGTCGTGGCCAGCACCTTTTCCTCGTCGGCGTGGTTGCTTGACACCAGCAGCCGGCCCTCGCCCACCGAGCGCCCGAGCGCCTCCAGCAGGCCGGCCGTGTTCCCACCGCCGGCCGTCACCGCCTGGTAGACAGCCTTGCCGACGTCGGCGAAGAACTGGTCGCGGGGGCCTTCACCGTTGATCAGCGAGTACGCGTCCGACTCGACCAGCTTGACGAGATTCCCCGCGGTGATCACTCTGCCGTCCGGCATGACGGCCGGTCTCGTGGCGCCCAGGAGATAGGACAGCGCGGTCGGGTCGATGCTGATGGTGCCATCTACGCTGGTGCCGGTGCCGCCCTGGTACAGGCCCGAGTAGAACCGGCCGGCCGTCGGGTAGTCGGGCGTCAGGTTGGCGTTGGCCCAGATTCGGGCCGGATCATATGGGCCGTAGCGCGCAGTCAGGTCCGCCGGCAGCATCGAGTGAGTGAGCAGTGGCGAGCCGGCTCGCAGCGGCGGCAGCTGCCCGTTGCCGGAGATGTTGTCGAGGCTCAGTTTCCCGTTCTGGGCCGTGAGCAGCCCGAACCCGCCGATGATCCCACCGTTGGCCCTGGACTCGGCCGGGTTCTGCACGATCAACAGGTAACGGCGCGGCTCGCCCTGACCGCCGAGCATCGGCGGTGCCAGCTGGATCGCGAGCTTCAGACCGGCGAACGCTCCGGTGAGCCGGCGCGCCTGGGCCACCGCCGTGTCGCGAGCCGGGGTGAGGCCCAGGGTGCGGCCGGTCCAGCCACAGCCCGGGACGTCGTCGAGCATCGCGCGGAACCGCCCGGCCGCGACCGCGGACCGGTCGACAGGCACCTTGCCGCGCGCGAGCGCGAGCAGGTCGATCGACATTCCCGACCGCAGCGACGCCGGGTTCAACGCGTCGGCGGCCTGGGCCATCGCCGGCAGCCCCCCCGAGGCCATCCCGTCGACGGCTACTACCAACGCGTGCGCCGCTCGCATCGGGCACCCGACAACGGGCAGGTGCCCGGCCACGGACCACACCGGGTCACCGGTCAGGCTCCGGGCGGAGTGGGTCTGGCGGCCGATCCGGCTCACCTCGGCGGCGAGCTGGGCAGGCGGCGGGACGTCGCCGTCGAGCAGCCGCTGTTCGAGCCGGGCCAGGCCGGAACGGGTCTGGGCCAGCTCGTGGTAGGCGAGCAGCCCGCGCACACCCACCCAGCCGAAGACGGCCAGCACCGGCAGGGCGACACACACACCTACCAGCAGCGCCCGCCGGCTCGGCCGCCGCAGCCGCCATGGCCAGAGCACCGCGCGGCTCGGCCAGGAGCCCACCCGCGCCCCGGCCGCCAACGCGCGCCGCCCAAGTCCCGCCGAGGGACTCCCGGCCGTCGCGGGCTCGGCCGCGCGGCGGCCGGCACCGCCGGCACCGCCGGCAGGACGCTCGGCTGGCACAGCCGCCGCCACCGTCTCCGCATCTGCCAGGTCCGCCGCGGCGGCGCCGAGTGGCTGGCCTGAGGCATTGCCGGGTGAGCGCTGCGCGGGCACCTGGGCGCCGCCGCCGGCGGCGGCGGCGGTGTCCGGGGCGGGGGCCTCGTCCGGTGCGGCAGCCTCGTCCGGGCCGGGCTGCGCGCTGGTGCCGCCGGCTCGGTTGCCGGCTCGGTCCGTCGTCATCGCGTGGTGGCCCCCGTCATCAGGCTTTCCCCGTCAGAGCGCTGGTTGGGCAGGGGGGTGAGGCTGACCGGCCCATCGGGCGGGCCCGCGTCGGCGGCCCGCGCCACGCTGGGCCGCCCGGCCAGGGCCAGCTCGGCCCTGGGACGGCGGCCGCGCGGGGGGAAGGCGTCGAACAGCCCCCGCTCCTCGTCGACAGAGCCCGGCGGCGGGACCATGTTCAGCACGGTGCCGAGCACCCTGGCGTCGACCGACCGCAGCGCCGCCGCCGCGCGGCGCAGCCGCGCCCGCCGGGTCCGCCCGATCCGGACGACGAGCAGGGTGCCACCAGCCCGGCCAGCCAGCACCGTGGCGTCGGAGGTCGCGAGCAGCGGCGGCGCGTCGACGAGCACCACGTCATATCGCCCGGAGAGCTGCTCGAGGAGCTCAGCCATCGCGCGCGAGCCCAACAGCTCACTCGGGTCCGGTGGGACCGGGCCGCTCGGCAGCACATCGACACAGCCGTCGCCGAGCCAGCCCCTGCCACCAGCGGCAAACGACGGGCCAGCACTTCCCGCGGCCAAAGACGGGCCGGCATCTCGCACGGCCAAAGACGGGCCGGTGCTGCCCAGCGCCGGATAGCGGCCGGTGCGCCACGGCTGCAGCACGTCGTCGAGCTTGGCTGCGCCGATCAGCACCGAGGTGAGCCCAGCGGTCACGTCGACGCCGAGGTATGCGGCGAACGACGGCCGGCGCAGGTCGCCTTCCAGCAGGCAGACCCGGGCGCCGGCCTGCGCCAGCGTGATCGCCAGGTTGCAGCTGGTCGTCGACCTGCCCTCGTCGGGCCCGGAACCGGTGATGACGATCGAGCGTGGCCCGCCGTCGACGCCAGCGAAACGCAGGTTGGCGCGCAGGAGGCGGAAACCCTCAGCCCGCGGCGAGTGCGGGCTCGCGTGCACGATCAGCGGGCGGCGGGCGGCCTCGGGGTCGAAGACGATCGACCCGAGGGCCGGCCGGCCGGTGATCGCGGCGGCCTCAGCGTCGTCGCAGTGGCCGGCGTAAAGCCGGTACCGCACGAACATGGCGCCGAGGCCGGCGGCCAGGCCGAAGAGCAGGCCGAGCACCAGGTTACGCGCCGGCCGCGGCGTCACCGGGCCGGCGGGCAGCTTCGCCGCCTCCCAGGCGGTGACCCGGGCAGTCGGCCGCTGGCCCGGGCTGGGCGCCTCGGTCTGGGCGACCGCCGCGGAGAACGCGGCCCCGACGGCGTCCGCGAGGTGCTCGGCCCGCGACGCGCTCGAATCGCGGACGCTGACCCGCAGCAGTAGCGTGTCGGGCACGGCCTGGGTGACGATCCGGCTGCGCAGCGCGTCGGGGCTCTCGGTCAGATGCAGCCGGCCAATCACCGCGACAGCGACCCGGTCGCTGGCGACCAGTTTCGCGTAGGACCTCACCCGCTGCCGGGAGAGCTGCCCGCTGTCGTCGGCCGACGAGTCGTTCGAGCCGTCACCGGCGGTGGAGACGAGCATGGTCACGGTCGCGGCGTACGTCCTGGTCGCCTGCCAGGTCACCACGGCCGAGAGCAGCCCGCCGGCCGCCGCGAGGGCCAGGACGAGGAGCCAGCCACGGCGCAGCACGCGCGCGTACACCCGTAGTTCCACCCGTCGCCCACCCTCTTCGTCTCGTCGTGTGCCGTCGGGTCGTGTCCGCGGCGTGCCGCGCGGCCGCCGGTCCGGTGGCCGCGCCGGACGGGGTCTGCGCCGGACGGGGTCTGCGCTGCCTGTCCGGGACACCCGGTTCTGCCGCGCCGTGCCCCCGCCACGCCCGTCAACTGAGGCCCTCTGGTAGCGACGGATCCGCCATCGATTGCGCTTACTCTATGGCGTCATGTGGAGACGTAGAGTAGACGGCGCGCGTGAACCGCAGTGGACGGCGGCAGCCGCGCGGCGCGTGTCGCGACTCGTGTCACGGCTCGAGCTCCGTCAGCGGGTCGGTCTCCAGATCACCCTGGACAGCCTGGCGCTGGTGGCGGGCCTGGCCGCGGCTCAGACCGGGCGTCTCAACTTCAAGGCCGCGACGCTGCGGGACCCCGGGTTCTGGGTGATCGTGCTGCTGGCGGTCTGCCTGCTGCACTTCGTGGGAACCGCGCTGCACCTCTATCTCGGCCGCTACCGGTTCGGCGGGTTCGAGGAGGTCCTCAGCATCCTGACCTCGGTCACGCTGACCGTGATCGGCCTGGAGATCGCCGTCTTCGCGTTCGGCCAGCCGCGCCCGATCCCGCTGTCGGTGCCGCCGCTCGGGGGCACGGTCACCCTCTCCGTCATGTTCGGGGTCCGCTACCTCTACCGCCTCACCGAGGAACGGCTGCGCCGCCCCGCACCCGAGGGCACCGAGCCGCTGATCGTGTTCGGGGCCGGCGAGGGTGCCGAGCAGGTGCTCGCCGCGATGCTGCGCACGCCCGACAGCCCGTACTACCCGGTCGCGCTGCTCGATGACGACCCGCGCTGCTGGAACCTGCAGCTGCACGGCGTCCGGGTCCGGGGCGGCCGGGACGCGATCGCGCCGGTCGCCAGGGCCACCGGCGCCGCGACCCTGCTGGTCGCGATCCCGAGCGCGGACGCGGCCCTGCTGCGCGAGATCAGCGAGCTGGCCGAGGTGGCGGGGCTCGCGGTCAAGGTGCTGCCCAGGGTCGCCGACCTGATCGGCGGGAACGTCGACGTCACCGACATCCGGGAGATCGACATCAACGACCTGCTGGGCCGCCGGCAGATCCGCACCGACGTCGCCACCACCGCCGGCTACCTGGCGGGCCGGCGCGTGCTGGTGACCGGCGCCGGCGGGTCGATCGGCTCCGAGCTGTGCCGCCAGGTGCACCGCTTCGGCCCGGCCGAGCTGGTCATGCTCGACCGGGACGAGTCCGCGCTGCGGGCCGTCCAGCTCTCGCTCCACGGCCATACCGGCCTTGATGACGACTCGGTCGTGCTCTGTGACATCCGGGACGTCGACATGGTCTCCGCGCTGTTCACCGAGCGGCGCCCCGAGGTCGTGTTCCACGCCGCGGCGCTCAAGCACCTGCCGCTGCTGGAGCGCTTCCCCGGCGAGTCGGTGAAGACCAACGTCTGGGGAACGCTGTCGGTGCTGGAGGCGGCCGCGGCCAGCGGGGTCGAGCGGCTGGTCAACATCTCCACCGACAAGGCCGCCGACCCGTCGTCCGTACTGGGCTACTCGAAGCGGATCACCGAGCGGCTCACCGCGCACGTGGCCGCCGAGCACCGCCTGCCCTACGTCAGCGTGCGGTTCGGCAACGTGCTGGGCAGCAACGGCTCAGTCCTGACGATCTTCGCCAGCCAGCTCGCCGCCGGCGGTCCGCTCACCGTCACCGACGCGGAGGTCACCCGGTACTTCATGACCGTCCAGGAGGCGGTCGAGCTGGTGCTGCAGGCGGGGGCGATCGGCTCCGGCGGTGACGTCCTGGTGCTCGACATGGGCGAGCCGGTGCGGATCGTCGACGTCGCCGAGCGGCTGACCACCCGCGCCGCGGCCAAGACCGGCGGCCAGAAGGCCGAGATCGTCTACACCGGCCTCGGGGTCGGCGAGAAGCTGCACGAGGCGCTGTTCGGCATGGGTGAGACGGACGACCGGCCGCACCATCCGCTGATCTCCGAGGTCCCGGTGCCGGCGCTAGACCCGAGCATCGTCGTCGAGCTGGACCCGTGGGCGGACGAGGAGAAGGTGCGCGCCGCGCTGCTCGAACTCGGCCGCGACGCCGACCTCGCGGCCGTCACCGCCGGCCTGACCCGAATCCCCCACCAGCCCACCAGCACCGCGAACCGCGGCCGGTAAGGTGAAGCGGCCGAAGGTCGCTTGCGCGACCGCGGCCGCTTCACCGGTCGGGCGCCGAGGCGCCCTCCCAACCCGCTTCGAGGTAGACGCGGAAAGCCGCAGAAGCCGCCAGATGAACTCAAACTCCTGGTCACGCAGAGTTACAGTTAGTCACGAGGGCAGCTGGGCGGCGGGCGGGCGGGGCGGGGCCAGGGGGTAGCCGCCGCGGGCCCCGTACCAGGCGACGGTCGCGTCCAGGGCGGTCGCCAGGTCACCGCCCACCGCCTGCGGGAACAGCTCCCGGGCGGTCGTCGGGTCGGCCTGCAGGTCGCGCACGTCGCCGGCCCGGCCCGGCCCGAACGCGACCGGCAACTGGTAGCCGAGGATGTCCTCCAGGGCCGCCACCAGCGTGAGCAGGTCGACCCGGGCGCCGAAGGCCAGGTTGACCGGCCGCGGACGCGCGAGCCGGCGGGTGGTCGCGTCGGCGAGCATCGCCGCGATCGGCTCGACGTAGCCGACGTCCCTGGTCTGACGCCCGTCACCGTGGACGGTGAGCGGCCGGCCCGCCAGCGCCGCGTCGATGAACGCCGGGATGACCGCCGTGTACGCATGCCCGACCGACTGGAACGGGCCGAAGACGGTGAACAGCCTCGCCACGAGCACCGGCAGCCCGCAGCTGGCCTGGAAACCGAGCGCGTACGCCTCCGCGGCGAGCTTGCTGGCCGCGTACGGGCTGCGCGGGGCGACCGGGCCGTCATCCCGGCAGGGCAGCGGGCCCGCGTCGCCGTAGACCGCGGCACTCGACGTGACGATCACGTGGGCCTCGGCCCGCTGGGCGACGTCGAGCACGGTCAGCGTGCCGGTGACGTTGACGTCGTGGGTGGCCATCGGGTCCAGCAGCGAGCGCTCGACGCTCGGGCGGGCGGCGAGATGAACGATGCTGTCGGCGCCGCTCGCGGCCTCCTCCAGCAGGGCACGGTTGGTGACGCTGCCCACGATCAGCTTGACCGGCAGGCCCGACAGGTTCGAGACCGCGCCGGTGCTGAGGTCGTCGACGACGACGACGTCGCAGCCGGCCACGAGCAGCTCTCTGGTCAGATGGGAACCGAGGAAGCCGGCTCCACCGGTCACCACGACCTTCATCGATCATCACCCTTCGGAGTTGCTCAGGCGCTCACCGCAGTATGCTCGCCGCCCCTTCCACATCTCGTCACCGTTGGAAGTCGACACGGAGCCGTTGGCGCCGGGGCGCCCGACCTTCGCCGCACCGGCCGCCACGCCAGGACATCGCGGAGCCCCTGCCGTTGAACTCATCGGCTCCACGCTCTACGGTCACGTTGTGTCAACACGCCGCCACCGTCGGCAGCTAGTCATCGTGGGGACCGGCGGATACGGCCGCGAGCTGCTCGACGTCGTCGAGGCCGTCAACGCCATCGACCCAGACGCGCCCGCCTACCGCTTCCTCGGTTTCCTCGACGAACAGCCGGACACCGGGCCGCGCGACGACAACAGCGCGGACGCCGACCTGCTGGCCCGTCGGGGCGCCAGCCTGCTCGGCGGGCTCGACCTGCTGGCCACCCTGGACGCCGACTACCTGATCGGCGTCGGATCCGCCGACGCCCGGGCGCGCATCGACCGCTGTGCCAGCGCCGCCGGCCGGCGACCGGCGACGCTCGTCCACCCGCGGGCCAACCTCGGCGGCGACGTCAAGCTCGGCCCCGGCACCGTCGTCTGCGCGCTCGCCAGCCTCACCACGAACATCTCCACCGGCCGGCACGTGCTCGTCGACGTCGGCTCCAGCGTCGCGCACGACTGCCGCCTGGGTGACTACGCGACCGTCGCTCCCGGCGCCCGGGTCGCCGGCGGCGCGGACATCGGCGCGCGCGTCTGGGTCGGCAGTCAGGCGACCGTGGTGCGCCAGCGCAAGGTGGGCGAGGGTGCCGTCGTCGGGGCCGGGGCGGTCGTCGTCGACGACGTCGCGCCCGAGCTGGTCGTCGTCGGCGTCCCGGCGCGCCCGATCGCCTCGGGTACCCGAGGCTGGCGCACGCCGGCCCACGGCCTCGCCGAGGTGGACACGGCTGACCTCGCCGACCTACCTCCCGACGACGTCCGGCCGCCGACCTGGCCGCCCCCGCCACGCCACGAACAGCCCCGGCCCGAGCAGCCCGCAGCCGAGCAGCCCCGACCGGAGCAGCGCCGGGAGCGGCCACGCCCGCAGCCGGCTCCCCAGGGGCCGCCCGGCACCCGGCCGAGGTTCGTCCCACAGGCCGAAATCGCCTGAGCCCGAGGCACTCCGAGCAATCAGCCGGGCGCCGGGCGACCGACGGCGCAACAGGTGAACAGTCGCCGTCGCCGGTCATCCGAACGGCGAAACCGGGGCGCCCGGCCCGGGCCGCCGCTTAGCATCGAACCTGTGGATCGCTGGTACGAGCTCGAAGGCTGCGACAACGTCCGCGATCTCGGTGGGCTACCCACCCTGGATGGCGGCCAGACCCAGTACGGGGTGCTGCTGCGCAGCGACACCCTGCAGCACCTGAGCCCAGCCGACGTGCTGCGGCTGCGCGACGACTTCGGCCTGCGGACGATCCTCGACCTGCGCACTCCCGAGGAGCTGGCCCGGGAGGGCCGCGGGCCGCTGGGCGCCGAGCCGATCGCGCATCACAACCTGTCGTTCCTGCGGACCCGCTGGATCACGCCGGCCGAGGTCGCCGCGGAGGAGGAGGCGGCCCAGGCGCTGATCCGCATCCGCACCAGCGACGACCGGGTCGAGCACTACCTCGACTACCTGCGGCTGGCGGGCGACTCGGTCGCGACCGCCGTCCGCCTCATCGCCGACGAGGCCAACGGCCCGACGCTGTTCCACTGCGCGGCCGGCAAGGACCGCACCGGGGTGCTCGCCGCGGTGGTGCTCTCCCTCGTCGGCGTCGAGCCCGAGGCCATCATCGAGGACTACCTGGCCACCAACGACCGGATCCACCTCATCGAGACGCGCCTCGCCGCGCTGCCGTCCTACGAGAGCGGCATCCGCACCCGCGCGGACGCCGACCAGCTACGCGTCCGCCCGGAGGTCATGGCCGGGGTTCTCGACCGGATCGACGAGACCTGGGGCAGCGCCACCGGCTGGGCCCAACAGGCCGGCGTACCCGCCGAATCCGTGGCCGCGCTGCGCGGCCGTCTCGTCGTCGATATCACGGATTGATCGTCAGCTCGGCCTGGCAGCCGCGAGAAATCTTCCGGCTCACGGCTGCCGTAGTCATTCGCATGCATCCGTGTTCTCCCGAGACGGGCGGACGGGAACCGCGAACGAACGCCTACCGGCCCCGCATCTTCCCGATCTGCGGCATTTCCTCGGGATCCGGGCCCGCTACCGCGAGAAACGCCCGCAGGCAGTCGAGCGCGACCTCGGGCGCCGTTCTCTTCAGGCTCATCGCGAGGACGTTCGCGTCATTCCAGAGGCGCGCATGGGTGGCGACCCACGGCTCCCAGGCCTGCGCGGCCCGCACTCCGGGCACCTTGTTCGCCGCCATTGCCGTGCCCGTGCCCGTCCAGCACATCAGCACGCCGAAACGATACTCGCCGGCGGCGACGCCACGGGCCACAGTTTCGGAAAGCTCCGGCCAGCTGGTCGGAGCAACGACCGTGGTCTCGTAGTTCGCCCGCAGATACTCCCGCACGGCGGTCACACACTCATTGGTGTCGTCCGCACCAAAAATAATGCTGAAATTCCCGGCAGTCACCGGTCTCGCCGCACCTTTCTACTACCCATCGACTCGTTCGAGGGCAATAGGCCCGCGTGGCGAAAAACCCGCCAGCCCCCGCGGCACCGCCCCGATTGCTGTCACCCAATGCTAACAGTCGCCTATCGCCGCAAACCGGCCCGTAGGCGGGGAGGAACATCGGCGGCGCCGGCTATCGAACGACGCCGGCTCCCAGCAGCTCGGGCAGAACGGCGGCGAGGGCGCGGAACGCCTGGCCCCGGTGGCTGATGGCGTCCTTCTCCTGCGCGGTGAGCTCGGCGCTGGTCCGGGTCTCACCGTCAGGGAGGAAGAGCGGGTCGTAGCCGAAGCCACCGGCGCCGCGCGGCGCGGCCAGCAGGTGGCCGCGCATCTCACCGTGGACCACGTGCTCGGTGCCGCCCGGGCCGACGAACGCCGCCGCGCACAGGAAGGCCGCGCCACGCCGCTCGTCGGGGACGTCGTCGAGCTGGGCGAGCAACAACGCGTTGTTCGCCGCGTCCTTCTCGACGCGGGGCCGGCCGGCTGGACTACCGGCCCAGCGGGCGGAGCGGACACCGGGCATTCCGTTGAGCTCGTCGACGGCGAGCCCCGAGTCGTCCGCGACGGCCGGCAGCCCGGTTGTCGCGGCCGCGCCCCTGGCCTTGAGCAGCGCGTTCTCGGCGAAGGTGCGGCCAGTCTCGGGCACCTCCGGACCGTCCGGCAGCCCGACCAGCTCGACGGCGAGACCCACCGCCGCCAGAATCCGGCGCAGCTCGACGAGCTTGGCCTCGTTGCGGCTGGCCAGCACCAGCCGCGTCGGCGCCGCCACGGCCGCGGTCACTTGCCGCCGCCACGGCTGGCCGGCCTGGCCGGGCCGGCCGGCGCCGGGCCCGCGAGCGCGAGCGCCTGTGCCTTGGCGAGCTGGGCGCAGCCGGCGACGGCCAGGTCGAGCAGCTGGTCGAGCATCGCGCGGTCGAACACGACGCCCTCCGCGGTGCCCTGGACCTCGACGAACGAACCGGCATCCGTGCAGACGACATTCATGTCGGTGTCGGCTGCCGAGTCCTCGACGTACGCGAGGTCGAGCATCGGGACACCACCGACGACGCCGACGCTGACCGCGCTGACCCCGCCGCTGATGGCCTTGGGCCGGCCGAGCCAGCCGCAGGCGTCCGAGAGCGCGACATAGGCGCCGGTGATCGCGGCCGTCCGGGTGCCGCCGTCGGCGAGCAGCACGTCGCAGTCGATCGCGATCGTGTTCTCGCCCAGCTGCTTGAGGTCGATGCAGGCCCGCAGGCTGCGCCCGATCAGCCGGGAGATCTCGTGGGTG
The DNA here is from genome assembly GCF_000966285.1 of Pseudofrankia sp. DC12. Classification (NCBI taxonomy): domain Bacteria; kingdom Bacillati; phylum Actinomycetota; class Actinomycetes; order Frankiales; family Frankiaceae; genus Pseudofrankia; species Pseudofrankia sp. DC12. The sequence continues at coordinate 4,817,118 of NZ_KQ031391.1, read as the reverse complement.
CGCCCGCCGATCCGGCCCTTCACGGACTCGCGGTCGTTACGGGTGTTGGTCGCACGCGGCAGCATCGAGTACTCGGCCGTCACCCAGCCCAGCCCGCTGCCCTTGCGCCAGCGCGGGACGCCCTCCGTTACCGAGGCCGCGCACAGCACCCTGGTCCGCCCAAAGTTGATCAATGCTGAACCCTCAGCGTGCTCCTGCCACCCCCGGACGATCGTCACATCCCGGAGCTGGTCGGCCGCCCTGCCGTCATGTCGAGTCACGCCCGGACCTTATCCAGGGCGGTCGGCCGGAACGGGCGCAGGGCGCCCGCCTGCCGCCTGCCGGTTCGGGCGCTGAGCGCCCTCCCCAACGTGATTCTGGGTTGGCGGAGATGGACGAGGCGGGCGCTGTCCAGGGTCGGGAGCTGGGTTGTGTTCCGCTGGAACCGGGCGCGGAGCGCCCTTCGGTGGATCCGCCTGGTTCGGGCGCTGAGCGCCCTCCCCAGGGTGTCTCGGGGATGGCGTTGAAATGCGGTGGATGGCGCTGGTCCAGGGTCGCTACCTGAGTTGCTTTTCGTTCGGGAGCAACCGAATCGGGCGGACGGTCAAATCACGAAGGAGGCGCCCGGGGTGGCTACGGTCAGCTCGCCGTTGAAGGCGGCGGTGGCCTCGGCCTCGCTGCGGACGGCGTCGCCCCAGGGCACGAGGTGGGTGAGGACGAGCTGGCCGACGCCGGCGGCCTCGGCGTGCAGACCGGCCTCGCGGCCGGTCAGGTGCAGGTCGGGCGGGTTGTTCTCGTGGTCGAGGAACGCGGCCTCACAGAGGAAGAGGTCGCTGTCCTTGGCGAGGCGGACGAGCTTCTCGCACGGGCCGGTGTCGCCGGAGTAGGTGATCACCTTGCCGTCAGCGCTGATCCGCACGCCGTAGGCCTCGACCGGGTGGGCGACCCGGGCCAGGTCGATCAGGAACGGGCCGATGTGCACCCTGCCGGGCCCGATCGTCTGGAAGTCGTAGATGTCCGCGAGCGAGTCCTCCGGCCAGCGCTCGAAGGCGCCGCAGATCCGCTCGCGGGTGTTGATCGGGCCGTAGACCGGGAGCTTCGGCGGGGTGCCCTGCGGGTGGTAGCGGCGGGCGTAGCTCTGCACCACGAGGTCCAGGCAGTGGTCGCCGTGCAGGTGGCTGAGCAGGACGGCGTCGACGTCACGCAGGTCGCAGTGACGCTGCAGCTCGCCGAGCGAGCCGTTGCCCGCGTCGACGACGAGCCGGAAGTCGTCGGACTCGACCAGATAGGACGAACACGCGGAGTTGGGGCCGGGGTAGGTGCCGGAGCAGCCCAGGATCGTCAGTTTCACTGGCGCACCGCCTCAGCCGTCGGCATGACCGCCCTCGTCACGTTGTCGCCGCCCCCGTCCCGTTCCCGCGTACCCACCGCCATGCTCAGGGGCAAAGGCGCTTGCGCGCCACTGGTGCTGGCGCCGCCGGCCACCTCGGCCACCGCGCCGCCGTCGACGAGGGGCGGCGCCGCCGCGCCCGGGGCGTCACCCTCGGCCGGCGTCGCCGGCGCGGCGCGCTCGCCGGAGGGCTGAGCTGGCAGGACGACCGCCAGCTCGGGCCCGAGGAACCGACGCCCGACCCTGGTGAACGAGCGCGGGTCGCCGGTGGCGAGAAACCGATGGACCGGGGGTGGGAGCTCGGGGTCGCGGAACAGGCCACCGCGGGCCAACACCCGGTAGGTGTCCTTCGCGGTCTCCTCGGCGCTGCTCACCAGCGTGACACTTTCCCCCATCACCAGCCCGATAACCCCGGTCAGCAACGGATAATGCGTACATCCCAGGATCAGGGTGTCGACGTCCGCCTCCTGCAGCGGCGCGAGATATGCCTCGGCCAGGCCGAGCAACTGGCGGCCGGCGGTCGTGCCGCGTTCGACGAAGTCGACGAACGCCGGGCAGGCGACGCTCGTGAGCGTCACGGCGGCGGCCGCGGCCACCGCGTCGTCGTAGGCGCGGCTGGTGATCGTCGCGACGGTGCCGATCACCCCGACCCGGCCGCTCCGGGTCGCGGCCACGGCCCGGCGGGCCGCCGGCAGGACGACCTCGACCACCGGCACGTCGTAACGCTCGCGGGCATCCCGCAGGCAGGCGGCGCTCGCCGTGTTACAGGCGATCACCAGCAGCTTCACGCCCTCGGCGACGAGCGTGTCCATCGCGTCGAGCGCAACCCGGCGGATCTCCGCGATAGGCCGCGGTCCGTACGGTGCTCGCGCGGTATCGCCGAAGTACAGCAAGGGCTCGTGCGGCAACTGGTCGAGGATGGCTCTGGCCACCGTCAGACCGCCGACGCCGCTGTCGAATACCCCTATCGGCGCGTCGCTCATGAGGGCAAAGACTAAGCCGGAAACTCCACGGACACCCTGTGGGTGTCGTCACCAGCGCATTGTCGAACCGCGGGCATCCGGGCGAGACGCCCCGGAGTGCCTGGTCTCGCCCGGTATGCGCCGGTCGTGATAACGCGCACGTCACCGGGATCTCACGCTACCGAGCCGAGAAATGCACGCCGGCTCGGCGATTCGGGCCGTCTCGCGACCGCGCTGCCGACGTCCTCGGCTCAGTCTCCAGCACAGCGGACAGCGTGTCGAGGACAGCCCCGTTGGGCCAGCGGCACGAGCCGGCCACGGCCACCCGGGCCGGGGTGACATCAGCACCGATGTTCCCTTGCGTGCCGATATGGTGACCATAGCGGTGTGTCGCCCGGCAAGGACGGACCTCGCGGTGTAGTCTGGAACTGCCTGTAATCGATCAGTGACTATCAGCTATCGAGCAGGTAGGTTGAGGACGCGGCTGAGGTGTCCGGGCCGATCCATCCGTCCCCGGGCCGTGGCACCCCAGTCGCATCCCTCATCCTGGTTCGCGCAGGCCGCCGCCTTCGCGTCGATTCGACCGACGCGAACGGCCGGCTGGCCGCCGGCCAACCGTCGATGCCGCATCTCAGCGAGGACGCGAACGGCGCGCAAGTCGCCACGGAGCAACAGTCCTGATTCCCGCGCGTCGAGCCGCGACAGTCCGTGAAATCACCGGATCGCGGCGCCGGGCCAACAATCTGGAGACTTGAAGGCGGTCGTTCGGACAAATTGCGGCGCTAATCGTCCGGCATCCTGGCCGTCGGCCCGCCCGCCCGCCCCGGCGTCGCCCCTGGCCGGACGTCGGCCGCCAGGGATATCGCGCGCCCGGGACGTCACTCGGCGGGACGTCGCCTGCCAGGGCCTCGCCTACAGGGATCAAGGCGCGTGGGGACAGCCGGGGTCGGATCAGACCGTCGCGGCGGCCCCGACGCCGGCATGCCCACCGGCGCGTGCACTCACCACCAGCCAGGCTCCGTACGCCTGCTCGGCGAGCAGCCACGCCTGGCCAGGCAGGGCCCGGCCGGCCGCCGGAGCAGCCGAAGCGATGACTTCCGGTTCAGGCCAACGAACGACGAGGCCGACCCCGCCCACGGAGGCCGCCACCAGGACCGAGGCGTCCACTCGCTGATCCCCGCTGATCACCCAACGAGGCGCGTACGGGGCGAACCTGTCCGCGACCCGCACATGACGCGTCTGCGCCCGTCCGACGGCCGGCACGACAACCGCCTCCAGTACCAACGGAGGCTGCAACAGCCGGACCGGCCCATGCAGGCCAGACCACTCGACCACCCCGTCCGGCAGCAGGCTGGTCTCGGCCAGAGGCCCGGGGTCCAGGGGCAGAACGCCGTTCGAAAGGTCGGCGAGCCGCCGCAGCAGCCTTGGGTAGCACATCGCGCCCAGCCCACATCGGACCCGCCGTGCATGCTCCTCGACATCCAGGTGGAAGACCGCGTCTACAAGCCTGCCGTCCAGCTCCGCGCGGACCACTCGCCGATCCGGAAACAGGCTGGCCATCAGCTCGCCGTCGAGCAGCCCGCCGGGCTCACCCGCTCGCCTCACCGGATTGCTCTCCCTCCACGGTGTACCTGGGCACGGATCGCCGCCGCGGGCGCGAGGTGAGAAGGTCATCGCACCTCCCGGCCCGTGTGCGCGGCTCCCGCCGCCTGCCGTACCGACAGCCGCCGATACGGGTTGCTGCTGCCCCTGTCCCGCCCGTCGGCGGCCGAGCCCGGCGTCGCCGGGCTGGCCTTGTGGTCCTTGACGCGCAGGCTGCCAGCCACGTTGCCCCTGGGAGCGTGTCACACCCGCCCTGGACTACTGCGAAGCCACCAGACTTCCGCGCCACGCCGCCGCCGGTCCTCGAAGAGACCTGCCGTGATGACCTGGACACTGACACCACCCTCCGGCAAGGTCCGTCCAGCCACGGCGACCTTCTGATCGCCGCCTCGGCCTTCCGGTGGTCGTAACCGGCGCCGTTCCGCAGCCACCAGAGGACAAAAACAGCGATCAAGGCGACGAGAGAGGTTGACGGTCAAGGCCACTAGGGCGCGTCCCGCAGATCTTGGTCGATGCGGGCGGCGTCCCAGGCGGTCCGTCGCAAGGCGGAGGAGGAGTCCAGAGCGGAGCTATGGATGACGACGACAACGCGGCGAGTGGTTGCCCGGGACGCCGCCCGCGCGGCCGAAGATCCACGGAAGCGCCCTAGATCGGCAACGGTCTCCGTCACGCGCCATGGCGCCTCCCGCTGGGCCACGCCGCGTCGATCGATACCCTAGAGCCACGCGGGAGTGGCGGAATGGCAGACGCAGCAGACTTAGGATCTGCCGCCCTAGGGCGTGGGGGTTCAAGTCCCCCCTCCCGCACCACTACGGCCTTACTTGAACCCACCCCCACAAGGGCAGTGATCAAGAGGCCTGAGTCAGAAAGATCGTCTAGAGCGGCGTCATCCCATGTGGAGACGCCGCTTTGTCGTGCTGGGGCAACTTGCACGATCATGTGAGCTGCTCGCACACCCTCCGTGACGCTGGGTGGGTTCCAGGCCCGGTACGCCGTCACGGTGGCAGTGAACGGCTCGTTGAGATCGTCCGTAGTGACCACCGGCTCGCTCTCAACATCCAGGTACAGCTTGGTGAAGATCGCCGTGTTCAGGACCTTGCGGGCACGGACCCCTGAGCGTCGGTACAGTGCCTGGGGATCTTCCAACAGTCGGAGCACCGTCGACAGCACCTCGTGACCATCGTCCAGTGGTCGGTCGCTCTCCTCCAGTCGTTCCTCGATCTTGGTACGTTCCTCCCGCACTGCCCGGATCTTGGCCGTCAGCTTCTCCTTGGGCCAGTCGGGATCGCCGACCAAGTCGAGCAGACCGTCCTCCCGGGTGTTCAGCTCCTTGAGCTTCCGGTCGTACTGCGTGCGGAGGCGCCGGGTCGCGTCGGTGGTGCTGGCCATGGCGTCATCCAGGCGTGTCTGGACGGCAGTACGGAAGTCGCTGGATAGCTGGACGTTGGCGTAGTGACCTTCAATGGCCGCCTCGACCTTGCTGACCGCCATGTACGGCAGGTCGCACTTGTGGTCGAGCCGCCCCTGGCAGATGAAGTAGAAGTACCGCACCCCGCTGTGGCTCTTGCCGGGCATGATGATCAGCCGCCGCCGGCAGCGGTGGCACCAGATCAAGCCCTTCAGGTAGTGTTGGTGGGTTCGGTGGCGGGTGCCGGCCCGGCGCTCGGCGTAGAGCACCCGCTGCGCCCGGTCGAAGAGCTCCTGGGAGATCAGCGGCTCATGGCGGCCCTGGTACTCCTCGCCGTCGTAGCGGACGTACCCGAGGTAATAGCGATCTTGCAGCATCTCGCCAATCTTGTTGATCGAAATCGGGCGAGTACCCCAGCGCCTAGTGGGCCTGGTGCGGAAGCCCGCCTCAGTCAGCGCCTCCTGCAAGCTGCGGAAGGTGTACTTGCCGGTGGCGTACAGCTCGAAGCCCAGCACCACAAACGGTGCCCGCATCGGGTCCAGCGCCACGGTGCGTACCTCGCGGCCCTCGAACTGCTCGCGGACGTTCAGGTAGCCCAACGGCGCTTGGTGGAGCGTGCCGCCGGTCTTGGCCTTGTGAGCCATCTTGACCTTGATGTCTTCGCCGCTCACCCCGACCTGGTACTCGTTGAAGACCGCGATCATGCCGTGCATGGCCCGGCCGGCAGGCGTGGTGTCGAGGTTCTTCTCGGTGGCCGAGTGCAGTTGTACGCCCAACCGTTCGAGCGTCATCATCATGATCGCGTCGTCGTAGCGGTTCCGGGCGAACCGCGACAGCGCGTAGACGAAGACGTGACCGATACTCCGGTCTTGCCGAACTCGGGCGATCATCTCCTGGAACGCCGGCCGCTGGTCGATCGTCTTGCCACTCTTCCCGGGGTCGATGTACTCGTCCACCAGGACGACGCCCAACTCACGGGCACGCCCGTTACAGGCCACGCGCTGGGCCGGCAGCGAGATGCCCTCCGGGTCATAGTCGGTGTTGACCTGTCCGGCCGACGAGACGCGGTAGTAGGCAATGGCCTGCTCGCCTCGCACCGCGCTTGATTTCTTATTACTCACCTCTTCTCCTTTCTTATTTACGCCGCCATATTCGGGCAGTCAAATCCAAACCCCAGGGACGACCCGTCGAGCCGGAAGTACTCCGACACCGGCCGCTCAGCTTCGTCGGTCAGACCAAGGTACTTGAGCCGGATTTGCATGGCCGACATGGAAACCTTGAATTGTTCGGCGAGCGGTTCGAGGTCCTGGAGGCCGCCCATCCAAAAGCGCTTGAGCACGCTGCGCGGCATCAGGAAGCAGGCCGCAAAGTGATCACAGATCCGCTCAATCTGACGTGCCCGGTAGTCTTCACTCCCGTAGCCGAGCTTGACATAGGCTGTCTTGACAATGGGGTCGTCGAGCAGGTGCTTGAGTTCGTGCGCCAAGCTGAAGCGGCGCCGGCCAACCGGGTCCTCGCGGTTGATCGTAAACACCGTCCTGCCGTCGGGCATGACTTGTGTGACGCCGCCAATCTCCGAGGTCTCGGGCAGTGCAGCTATCTCCGGCATCTCATGCCGTGGCTTTACCCGTACCTCGATGTTCGGCAGCTCACTAATCCGGAGGACGTCGACCGGAACCTCTCGAATATCAAGCATTCTCATAAGCAGCGACGCCTGTCGTTCCGCCAAGATCAGGGCTTCGCCCTGGGTTATCGCACGTGCCGGGATGACCTCCCGAACTTTGGTTAGAATATTGTCGTTGGTAGCCAAGGCGTACCCCCTTCCTGGTGTGCCTTACGTGTTGCATGCGGAGCAGATGGGAAATCTAGTAGCGGTCGACCTCGTACCTTTCTGCGATCTGGACGACCGCGTCTTCGGCCTCCCGAAGCGCTTCGTCTGGTAGGGCCGGGTAGGTCGTCCGGAGATAGGTACGGAGTGGCGGTGTAGCCCGAGGTACGGTCAGCCCGAGGTAGGCCAGTAGGTCAGCCTGGTCGACGTCCAGGGCGCGGGCGAGGCGCTGCAACAGCCCAGGAGTGGGGGACGCCGTTTCGCCGCTCTCGATACGGGAGATGTTGGAGGGATGGACGCCAGCACGCCGGGCGAGCTGTGCGCCTGAAAGCTGCCGGGCAAGGCGCGCCTGGCGGATGAAGGCACCCAGCGACCGTGGCCGCATCGCTTCTTCCATAGCCCTATCCCTCCTTTTACTCTGCCAGTATCCCTCAGTCATTGCGCGCTTGCAATACAGTTCATCAAGGTTTAATCATTCCCGCAGCACTTCCACCAGATACCCAACCGCCGAATTGAAGGGAATCGCCGCAAATAGCCGGTCGGTTGGCGGTGGAAGGCGAGCCAGTACGGCGCGGACGTCCTGGAGGCGCCGCTCGTGCGGCACCGTTACCAGGACCCGCGGCGTCACGCCGTCCGGCCCGAGCTGCCCGGCGCGGGCGAAGTCGACGTACCGGACCAGCTTCCGCCGCAGCGTCTCCGGCGACTCGGTCGCCCGGTCGACCTCCACGAACCACGAGTCCTCGAACTCGCCGAGGGCCACGCAGACCGAGGCGTCCGGCTTTAGGAGACCGCCACCGCCGTCCGGCCACCAGGCCGCCGGTTCGGCCTCGAAGCGGCCGAGCGTCAGCAGCCCGGCGCGGCACAGCTCCGTGAGCTGGACGTACAACTCGGAGATCGCCAGCGTGTGCTTGAGGAAGAGCTGGCCGGGCGTCCACGGGCGCCGCGCCCGAGCAGTCAAGCCCCCTCCGGTCTCCGCCGCAGCGTCGAGCAGCGCCAGCACACGCTGGCCGACGACGCCGAGGGCATAGACGTGACCCGAGCTGCCGGCCCGCACGCCACCGACGGTCCGCTCCAACCGCGACACGAGATCCAGCTCGGCCAGGCGAGCCAGCACACGTCGCCGGGTGCGGTCACGCGAGGTGGCGGCGAGATCGTGGAAATGGAGGCGGGTCAGATGGTCGCCGGTCAAAACTCGGACCCGGGCCAAGTCGACTAGTACGGAGCGGTCCCGCAGGCTCAGCTGGTCGACGAGCCGCTCGACAGCGGCCTGAGAGTGACGGGGGGCCGTCATGGCAGACCTCCACTGCGAAGGTCATCATGAGTCGTTGGACGCACAGGCAGCCGGTAGCGCCCTGACCAGGACAAACGGCGGGCGCCACTCGACGCGAGCGGGTGGGCGACCGGTGATGCGGCCGGGTGGGTAGTCATGCGGCGCCTCCACGCTTGCGGCGGCCAATGGCTGGCCCCATGCCGGGCTCGGCAGCCTGGTCAACCCGGGCGCGCAGGGCGGCCTCGACGTCCGCACGGGCCGTGCCGTAACGCTCGCGGCTCTGTTCGGCCAGCAGCCGGCCGTCGCGGTGCGCGTCCGGCAAGGGCAGCGTCATGCCGGTCACCGGGTGCAAGGTCGTGTTGCCGACGTTGAGTCGCAAGGCGACCTCGTAGGCCGCCAGGCCCATGAGATCTTCGCGGGTGAGCGGCCCGAAGCGCTGGGCCATCTTCTGGGCGTCGTCGTAGTCGAGCTGGAAGACGACCGACGAACGGGCGGTGCCGAGCACCGCAGCCTTAACTGCCTCGGACAACTGGCCGAGCTGCTGGTGGGCCAGCGTCAGCCCGACCCCCAGGCCGCGAGCCTGGGCCAGCATGTCGGCCACGTCGAGCGGCAGGCGCAGGACGTCCTGGAATTCATCGAGGTAGACCATGACCGGCCGCCGCTGGTCGGGCGGCACCGCGGCGCGAGCCAGCGTGGCCTGCCAGAGCGAGGCCACCAGCAGTGCCCCGAGCAGCTGCGCGGTGTCGGTGCCGATCACGCCCTTAGACAGCGGTACCAGCACGATGCGCTGCTTCGTGAACAGCTCCGACAGATCGAAGCCGCGGCTCTGGCCGAGCATCAGGCGCAGCGACGACCGCGTCAGGATGGCTCGGAGCTTGTTCATCGCCGGCCCGATCACCTGGAGCCGCTGGACGTCGCCCATCTCCTCGTAGGCATGCCAGAACGGCCTAACGCCCTCGGGCACGCCGGGCTGCGCGGTCACACGACGGCGGAAACTGGGATTGGTGAGCAGCTCGGGCACTTCAGCGAGGGTGAACGCTGAGCCGTCCGCGGCCGTCGTGTGAGTCAGCGTCAGCAGCGAGTTGCGCAGCACGTCGGTGGTTCGCGGCCCGAACGAGGTATGCCACAGCTCGGCCATGATGTGCACGACGTTGTCGACGACCAGCTCTTTGTCCTGCTCGGCTCGCAGCCCGCCGATGAGGTTGAAACCCACCGGCCGGTCGGTGGCTGAGGGGTCGAGCACGACGACGTCCTGGAGGCGGCCTTCGGGCAGCCGGGCCAAGACGTCCTCGACGAGATCGCTCTTGGGGTCGATGAGCAGCAGGCCCAAGCCGGCGGCAGCGTCCTGCAGCACCAGGTTGGCGATCAGGGTGGACTTACCGACACCGGTCGGGCCCAGCAGGTAGAGGTGGCGCAGCCGGTCCGGCGTCCGCAAAGCCAGCGGCACCTGCTCCATGCCCGGGTAGTTGCTGCGAGCCAGGACGGTGCCGGAGCGGGCCATGGCCGGCGAGGGCGCCACCAGACGACTGGCGGCCTTTGGCAACCCGGGCAACGACACCGCTCCCAGCAGGAAACCAAGCAGGCTGGGCAACTCCACCGTGCTCAGCAGCAATGGCCACCGCAGCAGCGGCAGCGCACGCCGCTCCATGCGCCGCGCCACGACCGAGGCGGGCAGCCAGCGGCGTACCAGCCTGACGCCCGGGGCATTCGGTCCGTGCAGGGCCGGCCAGGTGCGGCCGAACAGTGCCAGTGCCCGCGGCCGACTCGACGCCACAACCCCAACGCGTGCAACTCCATGGAGCAGCGGATTGGCTTCCTTGACCCGCTGGGCGCGGATGGCTTCGGCGTCGGTTGGCAGCGCTCCATCTACGAGGTAGGTGCTCCACCAAGTGTCCGCAGCTTTGGGTGAGGCGCTGTGCACGGGCAGCGTCGTGCCGGCACTGGTCAGCGCCCACTGCAGCCGCACCTCCTCCCTGGCGCCCAACGGCTGAAGCGACGCCAGAAGACCAGCAGCCAGGCTCTCGGCCCGGTCGGTCGCGAGCGGTCGGCGGCGTGAGGTCAAGGTCAGCTCGGCAGCGATCCGGACACGCGGCCGGTTCCGCAGGAACTCCGGGGCCGGCTCAATCCGCGTGCTGGGCAGGCCCGCCCTGAGCGTGCTCAGCAGCTTGGCTTCCGCGTTCTTCGGCAGCAGCACGTAGTGCGCGATGCCGCGCTCCGTGGCCACGATCTCCAAGCCCAGCGGCGGCATGACCAGCAGCGACCAGCGCGGCGGGTGCGTCGCGGCGGCCACCAGGGCAAGCCACTGAGCGACGTCGTCCGGCTTCAGACCGCTGGGCAGCGTCAGCCGGTAGGGCACGAGCGTGGCGCGCCACTGGCGCGCCTCCAGGGCACGAATGCCGACGACCGCAGCCAGCATCACGAGGACGCCAGCGACGACGGCGAACAGGACCATCACTGGCCGGCCTCCACGGCCAGTTGACGAGCGGGTTCGGTGGCTGCGTCCTCCTGGCTCGCGATCACCAGGGCCTGAATGAACTGGTCCAGGTCGATCTTCTTTTTGGGTGCACCGAACACCCGAATAACCCCATGTCCCGCCATGCGATTTCTCCCGATTACCTTGTCAGAAGAGCGTCGCGACGGCGGCAGGTGTGCCGAGGGCGGGCCAGGTACTGGCCCGCAATGATGGCGACGAAGCCTCTTCTTTTCCTTATGCATAAGCGCGACCATTTTGTCAAGCCCCAAATAAGAGGCGCGCCGACAGTCACCTCTGAAAATCCGTAGCGCATAACACAACAGTCTTCGACTATGTCCCGTTCGCAGCGCGGAGCTGCTGAACCAGCTGACCGGCCAGCGCATTGGAGACGCGCAGTTGCGCCCGGAGTTCGTCCCGGGTGATTGGCCGCCCGGTCGCCTTGCGGTGCGCGGCGTCGGCCTGGCGAGCTGCCTTCACGAGCCCGGACGGGAGTGCCGTCCCTGCATCGGGACGGTCCGCGCGGCGGCCTGGGACCGTCCCCGGGCCGTCCGGGACGATCTGCTGACCGTCCGCCGGAGCGTCCGGGACGGTGGACTGGTGCAGCAGCACCAAGAGACGCGGGGCGACCTCGCTCCAGCCAATCAGGAGCGTGGGGGCGACGGCATCGAAGCAGGCCCGTCCCCAGGCGCCGGTCAGCAGCGACATGGCGGTGTTGAGGGCGAAGGTCATGAGGCCGCACAGCACCAGGAGCATTCGCGCGCCGGTCAATCGGTCTTCGACGCCCTGGGCGCGCAGGTACTGCGTGACCGCCAGCAGCGCCATGACCGACAGGTCGACCGCTGGCGCAACCAAGGGCGCAATCCACGTCGCCACGCCGAGCCGGACGCCCAGGGCGAGGCCATTGCCGAACCCGAAAGCGAACGCCAGCAGGGCGATGACGAACACCACCGTTGTCGTCATGCGCCGCACGAGCACCGCGGCTCGGCCTGTGAACGGGCCGCCGGAGCTACCAGCCATGTGCTACCTCCGGCGCCGCAGTACCAGCGACGACAGCCCGAGCAGCAGGAGTACGACCAGCGCGGGCATGAGGAGCGGCCGGGCCGTCTCGTAGGCGAGTCGCGTGCCGAGGCTGACTGCCACCAAGAGCACGACGGCTTCTACCAGTTTGTTGCGCCAGCTCTGCACAGTCGTTCCTTCCTCGCAGGGCGTCTTCACTCGGCAGGCGGGGCGTCGTCGGCTTCGCTGTCCGGTGCCTGGGGTTCGGCCGGCGTCGAGTCGCGGGGCAGGTCCTCGCTAATGGCGACCAAGACCTGCGCCACCAGGTCGACGTCCACGTCGGACCGCTGCGACCCGTACACGCGGATACGCCGCCACGGCGATGCGGCCGGACGCCGCTTCACAGCGCCACATCGCTGTCGACCTCGTTGCCCCAGACGTGCCAGCCGGGACGGCGGCGCCGGGCGAACAGCTCTAGGTACGGTCCGGGCGAGCAGCGCTCGATGATCGCGAACTGCTCCTCCGGTTTGTGGCTGTGCTCCTGGAGCGGCGCATAGAACCAGCTGCCCTGACCACGGAAGCGGATGGGCGCACTGCCGCGCGTGCCAAGCAGGAGGTGTTCGGTCTGGTTCCGCAGGTAGATGCCGAGGCCGAACCGCGGCTTGATCCACGTCAGGATCGAGCGGTAGGTGAAGCCCCAGGCCGTCAGCACGTCTTGGCCGACGTGCACCGTGGCGTTGGTGACCCACAGCCAGCAGTGGGCACGGTCCTGCGCCAGCCGCCCGACCGGCAGCGTCTTGATCGCGTCCAGCGCCATGACCGGGTAGTGCCGGATCGCGCCGCGGGCGCCCTTCTGGAGGGTGTCCCAAGGCGGGTCGGCCAGGATCGTGGCATAACGATGGCCGTCGGCCGCGGGTGTTGCCGTGTTCGCTGGCACCGGTTCCTCCGATGCCCTGAAATGCGGAATGTGGAACTCGTTTCTCCTGGCGGCAGGCATGGCTACCGCCAGCCTGCCGCCAGGTAGGTGATTGGGAATTGGAGCGACCGCCGGCTACTCCGGCCGGTGGTCCTCATGGTTTGCATCGACCAGCGGGAACAGGTCGACGCCGTCGAGCGCCGCCCGCAGCCGCGCGGCGGCCAGCTCACGGCGCTTCTTCTCTTCGCCGTAGCAGGTCATGAAGAGCTGCTGGAAGTGATCCGTGAGGATCGAGATGGTCTCGGATCGGAGGGCGACCAGCGGCAGCCGGACGGCTACCTGGTCGGCCGTGTGTCGGGTCACTGCTGCCACGGGGTCTGATTGGTCATCCGGCGCATCTGCTCCTCAGCGTCCTGGCGCCGAGCACGGATGCCGTCGATGACCTGGCCCTCGTCGTAGCCGAACTGGCTCACGAGGTCACGAGCCCGCAGCTCGGACACCCGGTAGCACAGCCAGCCAACCACCAGGCCGAGTAGCAGCACGATGCACAGCAGGGCGATGGTCATCAGCCGAGCGTCTCCCCAAAGTAGGCCACACTGCGGGCGATGGCGTGCACAGTGGTGTTGGCGATGAGCGCCAGCGCCTCGCCGAGCTCTGGGTTGCCCATCTCCAGCTGCCGCTGGGTGCCCTTCAGGAACGCGATCTCGTACATGGCGCTCTCGCCGACACGGGCCTTGGCCCGAATCACGGCCTGGTTGGCCACGACCGACTCACCGACCTGCACGACGGCGCGCATGGTCGCCCGGGAGACGGGCTGACCAACAGTCGCGCGCCGCATGAGTTCACCGGCCACGAATCCTCCTTCGATTTGTACCTGAATGACCTATTAGCCCGGGAAACAACGGAGGGGTCCAGGCCGCCGCTCCGGGTGCCCGATCACGGGGATTACGCTGTTTCGTGTCGATCCCGTTCACTCGGGCTGGCACGACTCCACCAGGCAGGCCAACCCGACGGTCAGAAGTGGGACGGAACTGGGGTTCCGATCTTGGGAGGCCGACATACCCAGGCGACAAGGTCGCAGTGGCGAGCCAGACCTCGTCACCGACCTGATCTGGCTGCGCAAGGGCGCAGGCGCGACGCTCCCCCGGCTCGCCCAGGCCGGAGCCGTCGTCGCAGCCTGCGGCGGCGCAGACCAGCCCATTGAGTCGATCCACGAGCGGTTCATCGCGGCACTGCGATCGATGCACGACACTGAGGGCGGACGGGCGCTCTGGGCGGCGTATGGCATCGACGCCAGCGAGCCCGGTCTCCTGAAGGAGCGCCGGGCGGCGTACGCAGAAACGGTCGGACGGTCAGCTGACACGGTGCTCGACTGGGAAGAGCAGGCCGTCCACGAGTTGGCGCTGCGGCTACTCAGCGCGTTCTACGCGGGAGCGCCGACACCGGCGCAGCTGCCAATCCCCCACGGCGGCTACCTCCTGAGCAGCCTGGAGGTGGTCTGTGTCATCCAGGACCGCCGGTTCGTCGAGTCCCGGCAGGCCCGCACGGTCATCTCGCTGGTGGACGGCGCGCCGCACTTCACCTACGGCACCTACAGCCCGACCGAGCTGAGTCAGATTGAGGGCGGCACGCTCGCGCTGTCCAAGCGGATGCCGGGAGGCGTGCTCCACCGCATCGACTTCCCGGAGCCGCTGCGCCGCGGACAGATGCACAGGTTCAGCTTCCGGGAGAAGGTGCCAGAGGCCGAGCCGGAGCCGGTTGGCGACCAAGACTTCTCCGGGCAGTCGTTCGAGAGTCCGACGCTGCGCTACCGGGTGCTGGTGCACTTCATTGGAGACCAACCAGTGGTGGTCTGGGGGTACGACAAGCTGACGCGGATCGAGCGGCCGGGTGAGCCGAACGACGGGATCTTGCTGAAACCTATCGACGGTCGGGTCTCCGCTGAGTTTGCCGATCTGTATGGGGGCTTGTGCGCGGGGGTGGCGTGGAGGTGGACGTAAAATCTCGACCTCACGCAACATAATGCACCGACAGCGGTCGATCCCACAGAGAAAACTACCTCGCGCACCGTCACTCGCCCGCCTCACCTCTATCTCAGAACCGATTCCACCCGGGCAAAGACAAGATCAAAGGATAGGTTCCCCAACCTCTGGCCGCCATCCCCCTCTTCCAAGATATATCTCCGAGCCGTTAACACCGCCGTCTCGCTCCGGATGAACCTCCACAACGTAGCCTTCCCCCAGAAAAGGCAACCGGCCCAACTTCCGGCACCTACATCTCTCGTGCACATCAGGACAGGAGCTAGCGCAACTGCTCCAAACGGTCTACACATGACAGAAGCGAGCGGCGGCGCTCCGTCGCCACAGCCGCATCCAACCTGGAGGTGACGACAGGAGCCTCGGGCCCGGCCGTTACTGGCAGCCATAAGGCAACTACGCGATGACCTCACTCGTGCGACAACGACAGGCGGCGCCACGGCGACCCAGCCCGCACCCGCGCGCGAGCCGACAGGCTCTCATCGCATTGCGTCTCGACCCGACCTCGCCGGACAGGACCCCGTCCCTCAGGACCACGACCATTTGTCAAGCCGATCTTCGATTTGGGGATCCGGAGCCTAGGAACATCCGTGGAAGCCCTAAACGTAATCGCAACACTCTTAGCATCACTAACTGCTCTGTATGTCGCCGTCCTACAACCACGCCTTCGGCGGCCAAGTCTCTCTCTTCTTTCCGCCCGAGCCGATACCGCAGCAGTTACTATTCTCAACCGGCCGGAGACCGGAACTCAAGCATGGCTACGAATACGAGTAGAAAACAGGAGATCACGACGAGTCGCCGAAGACGTGCAGGTCCTCGTCGTAAGTGCAGCCGTATACGAGGCAGGATGGCGTAGCCTTGAACTCCTCGCAGGCCGATCGTTGAAATGGTCCGAGTACGCCACGAACCTGATCGCGATTCCCCCTGGAATGGCGCGTCGCATTGACCTACTAGAGATCGCAGTGACACATTCTGGTTCCGACACGCCCCGCGGACGCCCAACACTTCGACTACCCATCTACCCGCAGCCACAGACCGATCGTAACGTCCTAGGAACGATCGACACCTTGGGCCTAGTAGTCGCAATCTGCTCGAAGGATGCGCCCGCCATCTTTTACAGGATCAACCTTACCATAGATCTGTCCTGGTCAGGCGACAGGACGGATACGCTCCCTGCCTCCGTATCGGATTTTAACCGTATTCGCAGACTCTAGTATTCACGGCCGCTCCGACCCCTCTCCTCTGTGCACCTCAGATCCAAGCGATAGCATCCTCCGTTGTACTATCCCTTCCGGAAACGACTGATAACGCCAAAGGTAGCCACTGAATGGATCCAAAGAAGAGTCGCGACCATCGCCGCCACCACGTCGACGGCGGCCTCCTCTTCGAGGTAGACAATCAAACCTCTCAGGAGCTCGGGGACAGTGGTCTGGCCGAACTCGCTGCCAATCTCTGGCCGGTAGACTGCCAAACGTGTGGTCAGTCCCTGGCCGCTACGCGGCCTACCGTTGTTATCAATGAATTCGACGATTTTGCAGTAGCAAGCCTCCACCATCGCCGCTGCCGCGCATCTGGATGGCAGTTTGGAGGTCCTGTTACTACCGAGGCATTCCTATCTTACGACCTCACAGCGCTTGCGCTTGAGGCTCGATTTACTGACCACCATCAAGCGAAGCACGCACTCGTCCTCCTGAATCCATCATTGGAGCAGGTCACTCGGCGGAATCAAGCGGTCATGGCGACACATGACTTTCCAGCAGCTCGGTAAAGACCTCGAGCGGCGTCGCCCATTTGAGCGTCTGCCGTGGCCGCCCATTCAGCTGCGTGGCCACCATATCAAGTTCTTCCTGCGTGTGCAAGGACAGGTCGGTGCCCTTCGGGAAGTACTGGCGCAGCAACCCGTTGGTGTTCTCGTTCGAGCCGCGCTGCCACGGTGAGTGCGGGTCGCAGAAATACACGGGAATACCGGTGCGGACGGTGAAATCGGCGTGCCGGGCCATCTCCTTTCCCTGGTCCCAGGTCACCGAGTTCCGCATGAACTCGGGCAGGGTCTCCATCTTCTTGCCCAGCAGGTAGGCGACCTTGTCGGCGTTACGGTCGTACGGTATTCGCACCAACATCACGAACCGGGTCGTGCGCTCGACCAGCGTGGCGATCTGCGACTTGTTGCCCTTCCCGATGATCAGGTCGCCCTCCCAGAAACCGGGGACGGCGCGGTCCTCGGCCTCCTTCGGCCGCTCGCTGATGTTGACCATGCCGACGATCCCGCCCCTGGTCAGGGTGCTGCGCGACCGGTTGACCCGCCTGGCCCGGCCCTTACGCAGCGCGATCTTCAGTTCCGTCCGCAGCTCGCCGCGCGCCTGGAGGTAGAGGCACTCGTAGATTGTTTCGTGGCTCACGCGCATGCTCTCGTCGTCGGGAAAGTCCGTGCGCAGTCTCTCGCTGATCTGCTTCGGCGACCACTTCTCGACCAGGCCGGTGTTCACCGCGTCGTGCAGCTCCTTCGACGCGACGAGTTTCCGTTCCTTCGGGCGGGCGCACATCAGATCACACCGTGCCTGCGCATCCACCGCCCGATACGCCGCGGCACCGCCGTTACGCTCGATCTCCCGGGAGATCCCCGAATGATGACGACCGAGCACAGCGGCGATATACCGAGCCGAACGCTCCTGACTCAACTCCCGCGAGATGACCTCGCGGTCCTCCACCGTCAACCGCTCCCGTACGCCCATCCACCATCCAGCCCCTCGACACCATCGCGATCATCCTATCGGGGCGTCGCTATGACCGTTTGATGCCGCCCTCTAACGCGTGAACCGCTCGGCTGGCGTGTAAGCACCGTCGATGTATGGCAACGCCTCGGCCTTCACCATCCACCCACCGATCCAGTCACTTATCTACCTGTTCCGGACTTCACAGCCAGAATAGCGGACGACCAGATAAGCGTCACCTCGGCAACCATACGGCAGACTTGGACGACGTATTGCGATGCGAAGCTCCAAGAGACCGCCCGACACAACCGAAGCATCCTCTTCGGCGTCTCGACCGCCGTCATACCTAGCGAGCCTCAGAGCGCACATCAACTACCAGTCCTGATGCAAACCGGGGAGATCACCATGGCGTGGGTGGCCCTCGCCTAAACTTCAACACTCACGCGCCATCGCCGGCCGCCGTAAAAACGCCCTCAGTACAGCCACCGCTCGATATCTAGAGTGACCAGCTTGTGCGGCAACGCACCAGTCATCGACCTCTGGGCCTCGCGACCGCCCTGTGTACCAGCCCGCGACCGGACCGTCGCCTCCCCATCTTCGCCGCCCAGGGGACTGGACCGTCCGAACTAGTTGGCGTCCACGACCACCGCTCGCACTTTTCCAGCCGGACCCGTAGTCACAGAACCGATCCGATCGGGCCTCCCAACACGTCAGCGTCTACAACCCGAAGCAACACCAATCCAATTCGCGCATCACGTTCAGGTATCCAGGGCGTGCGTCCGTTAGACGACCAAAATACCCCGCACCAGAAGACTTCCAACAACTACACCGCGATCTTCCCTACCACCCAGACGAACTCGACCGAAACCAATCTATCGTCTGCATAAGACCTTTCTCCAATCCAACAGCCGGTATCCATCCCAAATATTCCCTGGCGAACGCTATATCGGGCTGACGCCGACTCGGATCCTCGCGCGGGCGCTCCACAAAGGAAAGGCTCAGGTCGCCACCGACGAGAGCACGGATCAGATTTGCAAGTTCGAGAACCGAGACCTCGTGGGGGTTACCTAGGTTGACCGGGCCCGACAGGCTATCGAGGGCCATCTTAAGAAAGGCATTGATCATATCATCCACATAACAAAATGATCTAGTCTGCTCGCCCCTTCCTGCTATCGTGAGTGCGTCACCCCGCAATGCCTGCGAAACAAATGTCGGAATAACTCTCCCGTCATCTGACCTCATTCGAGGACCGTACGTGTTGAAGATTCTAACAATGCCAGCATCAACACCTGCGGTTCGCCGATACGCTACCGTTAAGGCTTCAGCAAATCTCTTTGCCTCATCATACATTGACCGCGGGCCCACTGGGTTCACATTGCCCCAATAGTCCTCGGTCTGTGGGTGCATCAAAGGCTCGCCGTATACCTCCGAGGTAGACGCGAGGACAAAACGGGCTCTCCGTTCTCTTGCGAGTTCCAGCGCGTTCATCGTCCCAATGGCACCGACCTTCAGCGTCGCAATAGGAGACCTCGTATAGTCGACGGGCGAAGCCGGTGACGCACAGTGGAAGACAAGACTAACTTCGCCGTCGATCGCAACCGGATTTACGAGATCGCCACAAATTGCAGTGAAAGATCCAGCATCCATCAAATGACCGATGTTTTCGAAACGACCGCTCGAATAGTTATCAATCGAAACGACCTCGAATCCTTCGACCAGCAACCGTTCGCAAAGGTGGGAACCCAGGAAACCGGCTCCACCAGTTACCACCGCTCTCTGTCTAGACACGACGGGCCCCGTTCCCTTGTCGACGCGCTACCGACAATCACGACCACTCGCAATGCGGTTTACTACATACGGTATACAGCCAAGGCCAATACGCGACGCTAGCTTTTCGGCGGCGACGCCCATCGCCTACACAGAGTTGCCTCCGGTGTCCACTATTAACCTCCTACCTTGCCTTCGCGACAAGGCAGTGGCGTTCAGCTTGCGCGACGAGACAGGACCCGACACGACACATTCCAATGTCTCCTCGAAAGCATCAATCAGACTCACCGCTTCGCGCAGTTGAGCCAGCGTATACATGTAGTGATATGTGACTGTCACTTCACGTCTAAAGAAATCATAACTACCCCCGGTTTCCTTCCGCCAATCCGGGTTTCCTAGATCCATCCCCACTAGAAGGATTTGCCCACCCGGTTCGACAATCGTTTGAGCTATCCTCAGTGCTTCAACGCTACCAGAAGCGACAATCACTGCCGGAAACGACAAGGGCCGAGCCGATTCAAGGCGTGCAGTACCGAGACCGGTCCGAATTGCTAGGCCCTCCTGCCACTCGTGCCGGACAAAGGCCGTCACTTGCACCCTTCGCGTGCAAGCCGCCAATGCAGCGCCGATTCCGACCGCACCAAGGCCTATGACTGCAACCCGATCGGACGCAACTGAAGCACTCGCAGCCACTCCGGCGGCGGCCGGTTCTGCCAATGCGTATAGAAAGGGCCTCGTTGTCGCCGGCATCGGTATCAAGAACGTCTCGTTCGCAAGGCCTACGACTCCCCCAAGGCCTCCATGGCCACCCCATGAGAGGCTCGGACACTCGACCTCGATGCAACGTGAAAACAAACCAGCGGTACACGCTAAGCAGTCCCCACAAACCACGAACGGCGCCAAGACCGCCAGCACACCTCCGGCCTCAACGACCAGCTCATGCCCCAGGCCTACACCCCAGTCAGGAGCAAGTTGCTCCTCAGAAGGACATACGCTCGCAAACCTCACCTTCAGCAACTGTCCAACACCTGCTACGTCAACCTCCTCCCTAACTAACTCGCCTCGTCGCCACCTGATGATCGGCATCCGGGCCGACGTAGCTGGGTCACGTGCCGAGCGCGCGTCCACTACATCTCCCAGAAGGTCATAGCAATACGCAACGCCGACGACCTATTCGAGACTCTCCCGGCATTCGCCACATTCTGGAAGCTAACCGTCTCCACAAAGGAGTCCGCGGCGCTAAAGCCGACGAGGGCATCGATCGCTGCAGCATGATCGGTCGGCGGAGAATGCAGCCATATGGGCGTATCGTCTCCAGCCAGGCTCCGAACCGCGTCCAAGGGCCAGTCAGGATGCGTCAAGCAATAGACCCGTTCGGCCTTCCTTAACCAGTCAGCCAAGCTCGATCGCGACAGCGAACCAGTCGAGGACGCGCAGATCACTGTGTCGCCCCTTTCTATTTCGGCAGTCTGCCTGAACTCACAGCGCTGCACGGTCCTTGCCGCGATACCGATGCGCTGCATGTTCGGATCAACGCCCACCAGTTGATCGCGCCCGCTTAGGGACAATCCCCACAGCGTTCCCAGGCCGAGTGCCCCTAGGCCCACAACAACGATTCGTCCCTCCGTCTCCTGTAGCTGTCTGGCAAGGCCAAATCCCGGAGCGAATGAGTCCGCCAAGATGAATCGCGGTGCATAATACGGAATCGCTATCAGTGCCCAGTCCTCGACAATGCACATGGACCCCCAGCCACCATGGGATGTTTCTGAAAGCCCCATACAGCCGTAGGCTCCCGAACTTCTGCGCTCAGCGGGTATAACTGCGAAGAAGTCTTCAGCTGCACCCGGTGCGCCTAAACTCTGCACAATCACTTCGTGCCCGAGCGAGTTACACTGGCCCGCATCGCTCAGGCTTGGCGGAACGTCGACACCTTTGCGGCGAGCATCCACCAGGAGTACATCAGTGGAACAGACGCCCGCAGCGACGACTCTCATATAGAGCTGTCCCTCCTGCAGGTCAGGAAGGTGCTCGACGGCCTTGATCAGGTCGCCATTCGGCTCAAGCCGAAGGAACGATCGTCGCATCATCTCGCCCCGCTGGAAGATAGCCAAAACGCATCGAAGAGATCCTTGTTGCTTCCGATTCGCGCCAGCCATCCCATGAATCGGCCGGCCAGCCAAGCAGCTCTCTCATTGTCGGCGTCAGCCGCGAGAACGATGCGCGAAAACGATCCGAATCTGCCATTCGGGGCCACGCGCTCCATCCCATCCAGTGCGCATCGGCCCGCCGGAAGACAGCGTGTAGTGTCACCCTTCTTCCCGGCCGTGTAGGCCTGCAGGCCCTGTGAACGCCGAGGAGACTATGAACAAGGACCGAGCCGGCGGGACCCACGATCGGAACCGCGTGTCTATCCAGAGCCAGATATTCACCGTCGTTCAAAACAACTCGCCTAGGGTAGAGCGGGAGATTTTGGCCGACGGACCTCGGTAGGTAACGCGTAGGACCGTCCTCCAGGTCAATATCAGTCAGGTAAATGATGAATCCAAGAGCATCTGTGATACCTCGGCGAGCCACGAGACCGTTATCCGTATAATCCCGATGGAAAGAGGTATCTAGATCTTCCGAGTCGTCGGAGAGCCTGACCCACAGCATACAGCTATTCAGTAGAACGTGCTCCGCGTTAAGCAACCTTCGGGCAAGGCTTGCGATTCCCGCGACGTCTATGAGGTTGTCGAGGGGGTCCGAGCCGAAAGGGAAGTGCCAGATATGCAGACCTTCCTCAGTAGCCTCGTCAGGCCTTTCTAGAATCTCGGCGGACTGCGCGACTAGAGCCGTTGCGACGGATTCCTCCAAATTCCCCGCAAGCAACACAAAGTCCTCGTTTTGCAAGCGGTCTGATAGATTATTGTTTGGGGTATTTTCACGCAAGGCGTCTCCCGAGTTTCGCCAGCTTCCAGTGGGGAAGTAGGCCGTATCGTGCTGCAAAGGTCGACGCTCCGTCAAACCGTTCGGGACACGCAACGGTGATGGGGAGCTGGTCGAGAAGTGCATGCAGGTGTCGGTCTGGGCCGAGGGGCGGGCTATCAAGATCAAAGGGAACCTTTGAAAGGCCATCGTAGGCGGTTCGTTTAACTGGCAGTGCGAATAGGCGCCCCTCGTTGATCAGCGTGGGGTCGACCCAAGATGGCACTCCTGTGGGGCCGAGCTCACGCAGTACTACTTCTGCGCCTCGCGCTACCCAAGTCCGGTACTGCTCGTCCTCCCCGAGTCGGCCAAGAAGAGACGCTGCCGTCTGTTCCGACATCATGCCGTTGAAACCCATTACCAGCGGTTCCTCAGTCAACTCCTGAAACCATGTACGGCCATCGCACACCGTTGCTTCGATCGTCTCAGCGAGATCACTACGATCGGTAAGAATCAACCCCCCTTCCCCGCAACTTAGAATCTTGTTTGCTTGCAGACTCATGACGGAGATGTCGGCGGCGAGGCCGCCAGCTGGCGTCCTCGACGGATACTGAGAAAGACTCGCATCTTCAATGGTGGTGGGTACGAATGTCTTCAGTTCTGCCATCGATGGGCGGATTCCGTAACCGTCCACACTTACGACCGCGTCGAGATTCTCCGGTATTCCGGCGAAACTTTTCCGATTGAGGACTCCGGTATGCGAGTCCACGTCAAGAAGTCTCAAGTGTTTGGATCCGGAGAAGGCCACAGAGCTGAACACTCCACGCCACACATTACAAGGGGCACCCACCGATCCGGCCGGCAAAAGGTCGCGGAGCTTCAATGCCCACAATGCTGCGCGTATGGCTGTCGAGCCGTGGTCAACAAGCCACGCATGCCCGACGTTCATTTGATCGCGCACGATCTTCGAGGCACGCCGCACCGAGCCTAACTCTGAGGCCGGTCTTAGCCTAGATGTCACCGAATCGCGGTCCATTGAGTCCTCACGGGGATTCTGCCAGCTTCCGGCGTGAGGCGAACACGCCATGTGCCAAGCCTCGAATGCGCGTCAATGCACGACCGATGTCTCCACTCGCTGCCTCACTGACAGCGGTTCTCAATTCCGAGCACAGCCATCTAATCGCGGGGTCGGGGCCGACCCTGATCACAGCTAAGCGAAAATAGGTTCCGTTCCGCGCCCAGTAGTACGTTCGCGCATCACTCATCGCTCCGTCGAGGGACTGGTTGGGTTCGTGGTTTAGTTGTAGGTCGGGCCGGATGACAACAGACCCGCCGGCCCGAGTAAGGCGGCAACACCATTCGATATCGTCAAACAGGAAGTTGATCCACGCATCGAACTCGCCGACAATTGACCAGGTCATTCTATTTATGACGAGGCAAGCTCCCGGTGCCCAATCGACTCCTCGTGGAGGCTCGAGGCGATCAGGTCGTTCGGTAATTTGGCGCACACTTCCATCCGGTTGTATAGTCCCGCCCGCGCTCCATACTCGCTGTGCTTCCAAATCAAAGATCACCGGCGCATTCGCGCTCATGTCTCTTGGGGGATCACGTAGCAGCTTTTCTACGAAGTCCGGCGGCACGACAGTATCATTGTCGAGTATCACGAATGTGTTTAGTGTGGTATTTCGGGCGAGATAGTTGAGCCCGAGGTTTCGGCCGCCGGCGCAACCAAGGTTTCGTCCAGGAGCCAGGACGATCGTTTGAAGGCCTCTATCGATATCCAGATTTATCGGTTCGCGGCCGTTCAACACGAGTATGACGAGGTCGGGAAGTCGGTTGCCTCGCGCGATCGATCGGAGACAGCGTCTTGTGATCTCGTGTTGATCCAAGTCAAGGATGACGACCCCTAGACCGGGACTCATATTTCGCCTTGAGGATAATGATGAGCTGCGGGATGCTCACTGTGGAGTGGTTTGGACCGACTTTGGTTCGCGTCCCCCACCCAATCCGCTAATCTGGCGCCGCTGTGACTCGGATTATTCGAGTAACCTCCAAGAAAGTAGCGTAGAGTCGGCTGGCGCGACGATGGAACGGGTGTTCCGGACTGGACAATCTGATCAAGGAGCTTACTGTCTTCCGCCTTGGCATAGAGCCAATCATCTCTCGTATATACTTTGCAGAACTCAAGCGATCTTAAGAAGTTGGTTTGGAATAGCCATTCCGAGGTGTCGACCATCGAAAGATCGCGACGATGTGGCACCACTTGATCCCGGACGATTTCGCTGCCCCGCTTATAGACACCGATAGATTCGTAATGCCTGAATATACGGCGGGAATCTTCCCGGTCCTGACACCAAGGATGACTGTCGGTTAGAAGATGCCGTTTTCCAGCTGAAGACCAGAGGGATCTCCAGCTATGCGCGGCGGGCGCCTTGGCCTCGAGTATGACGCGGAGAAGGTTTGAATAGTGGCCCGGCTCCAACTCGTTGTCGTCATCAAGAAAGGCCGTCCAGTTTGTACTGGCTATCTCAAGACCTAGTTCTCGTAGGCGGGCCACTCGTGCGGGTCCACTTTGTTCTCGTGGGTCACGCTCTACGTAGAGATGGCGGATGCGTTCGATAGCTCCGGCCGGAGGAGAGGTATCTCTGAGAAAAGATGCGGTTTCCGGACAGTCATCGATTACCACGATGAGGTCGAGCGCGACCGACTGCTGCTTGGAGAGCGAGCGAAGCGCCCGCTTTAACTGATTTGTCCGACCTCTCGAGAGGATTATTGTCGTGACATTGATGTTTCGCGGCTGAGTCCCGGCTCGTATCTCAATAGTCATGCTGGAGGCCGGGTATGGCAAACTGCTTGACGTAGATGCGTTCGTTCGGAGTTCCCAGGGCGGCAAGCTGATATACGTTGGTACGGCTGCAACCCATCGCCTGGTCGCCGACGAGATGCCGCGAGCCCGACCCGGGGCCACTCTTGTAATTCCACTCGGCCGGAGCATGTTGTCATAAGGTTTGAGATTAGCAGGGGACGGAGCCACGCGGGGTTCATTTAGGACTCCGAGTCCGCCTTGTCCGCAATGTCAGAAATGGACCTTGTGTCCAGCGGCTGGCTTGAGTCGAGCACGGAGCTAGAGGGTGTCTCCTATGGCTGGTTGGATCTTGATTCATGATCTGAGGTGTGGACGACCGCCTTGCTCTGCGGCTGGTACCGGATGAACTCTGGGAGCTGGTGGAGCCTCTGGTTCCCGGCTTCGCCCCGCGTGAGCAGGGTGGAGGGACGGCTCCGGTGGCGGACCGGGCGGTGTTCACCGCGATCGTCTACGTGTTGACAGCGGGCTGTTCGTGGCGGCATCTGCCGCCGAACCTCGGGGTCTCGCCACCGACCGCGCATCGCCGGTTCCAGCAGTGGACCCGCGCGGGTCTGTGGCCCCGCCTGCACCGGGCGGTCCTGGATCGCCACGGCGCGGCCGGGGATATCGACTGGTCGTCGGCGATCGTGGATGCCGCGAGCCTGCGGGCGAAAAGAGGGGGCTCTTTGACCGGGCCGAGCCCGGTCGACCGCGGCAAGAAGGGCGCGAAGATCCATGTCCTGTCCCACGCCGACGGCCTGCCTCTCGTCGTGGCGATCTCCGGGCGAACCTGCACGACAGCCAGGCCCTGGTCGCGCTGGTCACCGGCATCCCAGCGATCCGTTCACGACGCGGTCCCCGCCGCCGGCGGCCGGTCGGACTGGCGAGTTGGCAGTTGAGGTGGACCTGGGTGCACGATCTCAGCACGAGATCCTACTGATTCCGGCGTGATCGGCGACTCCCGATTCACGTCACGGTCCGCTTGGATATTGAGGCTGATGCTGTTGCACTTCCGCGGTGCGGATCGCGGATCGGGTCGCGTTCGCAGCGATGGCACACCCGGCGCTGCTGCGCCCGGCGGTACAAGGTGACCGGCCCGGCCGCCAGCTCGACGGCCTGCACTACGCAACCCGGCGCGTGCTGGCGCAAGGCCAGGAGGAACAGCCGAACCTGCGTCCCGTTCCCCGGGAAGTTGTCGAAAAGCAGGGTGTCGGTCTCGCCGGCCCGAACCGTGGCGTCCAGGTAGCTGCGCAAGGCCGTGAGCACCGTGAAGTCGTCGATCCAACCCAGGCGTTCGGCGCTGGTAGCGGTGGCCGCCAGGATGGTTTCCGGAACGTGCTCGCGGAGGCGGAAGACAGCCCGTCCTGGCAGCTGACCCAACGCCACGGTCAGCGTGGTCTTGCCGGCCGCCGGCGGGCCGAATACCGATACGGCCTGGGTGAGGGGCATGGCCAACCCCTTTCGCGGGGATGGTGAGCGGTCTCGGTGGGACGGCCTCAGCCTCAGCGCCCGGCGCAGTCGAGACCATGCGCCCTGTGGGTAGCTGACATACGCGAGGCGCATAGACCCTGCTACGGACGGTGTTAGCGTCGTAGCGTTGACCTTGGCCGCCGACGCCCGCGCCGAACGGGAGGCAGTCCCAACCGTGACGACCCCGCCCCGACGCCGGCACTGTGCGCGCTGCGGGCACCGGCTCGCCGCTGACAATCCGCGGCCGATGTGCAGCCCGTGCCAGAGCACGGCGCTGGAGGCCCAGGCCCGGCCACCGGCCGTGCCGCCGGACTTCTGGCGGCTGGACCAGATGCGCGATGCCCTGGCCACCTGGCACATGGGCCGCGTGCTCTTCGCTTACCGCAAGCACTCGCACCACGGCCAGACGCTGTCGCAAGAAGTGGTAGCCGGTTGGCTGGGTATGACCCAGGCCCAGCTCAGCCGTATCGAGAACGGCCGGGCGCCCGAAGAGCTCAGCAAGCTGATCCGCTACAGCCAGATTCTCGGTATCCCGGCGGAGGTGCTGTGGTTCGACCTGCCCGGCGAACCGCGCACCCGCGGGCCGTCCGACAGCCAGCCGCCTGTTCTGTTGCCCGTCGTGCTCGCCGGCCGCGAGGTCATGCTGCCGCTCGACGCCGAAGCCGCCGCGGCCCGAGGGCTGGACGTCATGGCTTCTAAAAGAGCCAACGTCAGCGGCACGCCTGGTGACCGTCAGGCCGCGCGCCTGCTGCCATTCGCCGGTCTCGACGAACTGCAGCACATGGCCGCGGCGCTTGCCGACGCCCGGCGCTACCTGGACGGTTCGGTCGTCGGCTTCTTCGCCCGGCAGTTCGAGCGCTGCAAGGCCGACGACGGCCAGCTCGGGCCGCTGCGCGCGTTACCACTCGTGCTGGGCGTCCTCGGCGCCATCCAGCAGTACGCCCGGGAAGTACAGCCGAACGTCCGCCGCGACCTGCTGGCCGTCGGAGCGGACGGCGCAGAGTTCGCGGGTTGGCTGTACCGGGATCTGCACGACCCCGGCTCGGCCGCCTACTGGTACGACCGCGCGATGGAGTGGGCACAGGAAGCGCAGGACGCCTCCATGCAGGCGTATGTGCTGGTCAAGAAGTCACAGATGGCCTACGACGGTCGCGAACTGGCCCGGATGCTGAACCTGGCCGAAGCCGCCGGCCGGGCCTGTCCAACCGCACCACCCCCACTTCGGGCCGAACAGGTGCAGCAGGAAGCGCTAGCCTTGGCGACACACGGCGCGGCGCTGTCGGTCATTGAGCGGAAGCTGGATACCGCTCGGCAGGTGTTGGACACCAGCGCCGAACCCGCCAATTCCACGCTGACCGTCGTCACGCTCCAGCTGCGGGACGCCGCCGTCTACACGGAGGCTGGCGTTCCCGACCGGGCGGCCGGGATCTTCGCCGAGATCCTGAGCCGGAACTCCTTGTCTCGACGGGACACGGCGCTGTTCGGAGCGCGGCGGGCAGCAGCCCTCGCGCTGAGCGGCCACCCGGATGAGGCTGCTGCGGTAGGCCTGGACGCCTTGCAGGTCGCACGGGACACCAACTCCAGCCGAACCTCGGCCATCTTGGGAGACGTGGCACGAAGCCTGACGCCGTGGCGGTCTCGGCCGGGGCCGCGTGAGTTCCGGGACGCGGTGGGAGCGTCCTAACGCCGCATTTCCGGCTTGGTCCGGTCGCTCGGCGGCCATCTCTATGCGGCGCGGCGAGATCTCATCTGCAGCTTCGGCTGTATGCGGCTCATACCCCACGTGCATGGCACTGGGCCTTGCATCCATCCACGGTTGCTCCAGGCCCCCGTGCCGGGCCACGGTCCTGGTCCCGGCACGGGGTGCCCTCCATGCCGAGCACCGGGAGGGACGGATGCCCACCACCGTCTATGGCTACATCAGGCGGGAAGACGACAACGAGGCCGAGGTCGACCGGCTACACGACCAACTCACGGCGCACGCCGCGACCGCGGGCTGGCACTTGGCCGAGGTCTTCGTCGACCGGTGCATGCCGCCGGCCCGCATCGTGCGGCCCGGCCTGGCCCTACTCGTGGACACCATTCGCGCTGCCGAAGACTGCGCGGTCCTGGTGGTCGACGACTCCCACTTCTCGACGCTGCTGCCGGTTCGCCGGGCCATCGAGGAGGAGATCGCTGGAACAGGCTGCCCGGTGCTGGCGGTCGCTGCGCCGGACAGCAATACAAGCCCAGTCGCGCCATGAGCACGACCACCCTGGTAGCCCGCCAGATGGAGGTCTGGCAGTTCGCCACGACCGAGCACGCCGCCCGACAGGCCCGACATGCGGCGACCGAAAGCCTCCGGTCCTGGGGCTTGGACCACACCATTGAGGTCATGGAGCTGCTGGTTTCCGAGCTGGTCACCAATGCGTGGAAGGCCACAGCGGATCGAGACGACACCGTGGCCATGCGTCTGACCGCTACCCCGACCGATCTCTTCCTCGAAGTTTGGGACGCCAACGATGCCACGCCCCAGCGCACGGCCGCGGACGTCGAGGCAGAGGGCGGACGCGGGCTGGTCCTGGTGGAAGCCCTCACGAGCCAGTGGGCCTTCTACCGCCCGCGCTCCGGCGGCAAGGTGGTGTGGTGCTGTTTATGAGCGTTATTGCATCGGATACAACACTCGCCATTGCCCGATAATGCTGATTATGGGTCGGGTCTGCCTGGGCGCTGTGTTGCGACACGCGAGAGTTCTGGGTGGTTGAGCCGGGATTTCGTGAACGCTAGCGTCTCCGCATCAATGTTGCGTCTGATGCAACGGGAGGTTCGGGTGAGTGCGACCGGGTTGCCTGGTTCGGCTCGTTTGGAGATTGTGGAGAACGTTGTCCCTTTGGATCAGGCGGGGACGACGTTTGAGGCGATGCTGTCAGGCTGGGCACGTCAGCAGCGCGCGCGGTTCCTGCGGGAGGCGGAGACGATAGCGCCGCGGCTGGCGCTGGTGAGGCGGCTGGTGGCGTTCAGCGGGCTGTTCCCGTGGGAGTGGACGCCGGCGGAGGGCGAGGCGTTCATCAGCGATCGGCGGTCCGGTTCTCGCCCGGTATCCGTGTCGACGGCGCGCGGGTACGAAGTTGCGCTGCGGATGTTCTGCGAGTACGTCACGGACCCTCGCTACGAGTGGCCGCGGGTCTGTGAGGAGCGGTTCGGCCGGTGCCCTGCGCAGATCTTCCATGAGTGGAACAGCGTGGCGCATGTCGTCGAGTACGAGGGGTCGGCGGGCAGGCGGCCGTTGACATACGACGAGGTGCAGGCGTTGTTCGACGCCGCGGACGGGCTCGTCGAGGAGATCCGGGGCCGGGGCCGCAAGGGCGCGTTGCCGGCGATGCGTGACGCCGCCCTACTCAAGACGATCTACGCGTTCGGCCTCCGGCGCCGGGAGGCGCGTGGTCTGGATCTGACGGACCTGCGGCGGTCTCCGAAAACGGCGCAATACGGGCAGTATGGCGCGCTGTTCGTCCGATACGGGAAGGCGTCCCGTGGCAGCCCGCCGAAACGGCGAACGGTGTTGACGGTTCCCGAGATGGACTGGGTCGTCGAGGTGCTCGCGCACTGGGTCGGCGAGCTGCGGCCGTTGTTCGGGCCGGGGCCTCTGACGGCGCTGTGGGTGACCGAACGTGCGAGCAGGATCTCCACGCGAGGCGTCAACGAGGCGTTCGAGACCGCGCGGCGGGCAGCGGGGCTGCCCGCGGAGCTTGACCTGCACTGCCTGCGGCATTCCTACGTCACGCACCTTGTTGAGTTCGACTATCCCGAGCGGTTCGTCGCCGAGCAGGTCGGGCACCGGTGCACCTCGACGACCGCGATTTACACGGGTGTCTCGGACGAGTACCGCAATCGGTTGGTGCGTCGGTCGCTGGAGCGGCACGAAGAGTTGTGGGAGCGTGCCCAGTGATACGGAAGATGGGCTATCGCTGGAACCTGCGGAAAGTCATGGCCGACCGTGGCCTGTTCCAGACAAGTGACCTGGTGCCGCTGCTGGCCGAACGGGGTGTTCACCTGTCTCGGGAGCAGGTCTTCCGGCTGGTGACCCAGCCGCCGCAGCGGCTGTCGATGGATACTCTCGCCGCGTTGTGCGACATCCTCGCCGCGACTCCCAACGACCTTGTCGACATCGAGGTCGTCAACGTTCAGGTCGCCAAGGCGGCCGGGCAGGCGCGGCCGGTGCCGACCGGCCGGCGCACCGTCGTCCGCCGACCGGGCCTGCCGTGACTGGCCGACCGGGCCGACCGGCTCGGGACGAGGGCGCGGTGACCCGCGTCGCGACCGCGATCGTGGGCACGACGACCGGGCTGGGCCTGACCGCGGCCTGCGCTCTGGTGGACAGGGCGGCGCCACGGCCCGCGGCGCTGCGTGCCCTCGACGAACATCTGGCCGCTCACCCGGACGCGCTACGGTCTGGTGCCTCCGACGTCCCCAGCAGCCTGATCGCGTTGACCCGCCTGCTGGTCGAGGCCGGTCAGGGTGGCGTCCGTGCGCCGCACTGCCTGCGGTGCCTGCGGACGGCGGACCTACGTCACCGCGCTGCGGGCGGGCGGCTCTGCGACACCTGCTACCGCACGTCGACCCGCAGACCGTGCCACCGCTGCGGCCAGACCCGCAGGGTGGACACCGCGTCGGCGCAGGGCCCGCTGTGCTCGGCCTGCGCCCGGCCCGTCAGGCCCTGCGCCCGCTGCGGCGAGCTCTGCCGTCCGACGGCCCGCGACCACGACGGCGGGCCGCTCTGCCGGAACTGCTACCAGCCACCCCAACACACCTGCGCCTCGTGCGGCCAGGTCCGCGCCGGCTACGCCCGGACGCCCGCGGGGCCGGTCTGCCGCGCCTGCTACACCCAGCCAACCCGGCCCTGCGGCGTCTGCGGCCAGCAACGCCCGCTGTCCCGCCGGGGCCGCGACGGCCAGCCAGACACATGCGATCGCTGCCGTCGGCGCCCGCTGGTGACCTGCACCCGATGCGGGCAGCCACGCCGCTGCGATCCCTGGATGCTGGCACCGGTCTGCCTGACCTGCAGCGGCGAACCAGAACCACAAACCCGACGCCGTCGCTACAGCAACGAGCGTGAGTATCGCGTCGCACGCGCCCGCCGGCTCGTGCCCGAGCGTCTGCACGCCCTGCTCGCCGACTCCGTGGGCACCATGCCCGAGCAGCTGACGCCCCTGGCCACCGCACTCGCCGCCGCGCCCAACCCGACGTCAGCCCTGGACTGGCTGACCCGGTGCTCCGGCGGCCGACTGCTCGCAGACCTCGCCCGCCGCGCACACCACGAACCGGTCAGCCACGCCCTCCTCGACAGCTACCCCCAGACCTACGACCTGCACCACCTGCGCGGCATGCTCGTCCGCGCCGGTGTCCTGCCCGAACGTCTCGAGTACCTTGAACGCCTCGAACCGTGGCTCGACCAGACCCTCAGCGGCTGCCCTAAAGCGCACGCCCGGGTCGTGCGCCCGTTCGCGCAGTGGCACCTCCTACGCCGCGCCCGTGCCCGAGCCGCCCGCCAGGGCTTCACCTCACACGCCGCGCGCTGGGCGCGGACCCACGTCCTCATCGCCCTGGAGTTCCTCGCCTGGCTCGATGAACGCGGCACCAGCCTCGCCGACGCCCGCCAGGCCGACATCGACGACTGGCTGCACGACGCCGCTCAAACTCGCTACCTGGTGCGCGCCTTCCTCGCCTGGACCAGGGCCCGCCGACTGACCAGCGACCTCCAGGTGCCGACGCTGCCCCACTCCGAGCCGGACACCTTCCTCGACGAGGCCAGCCGCTGGCAGCTACTCGAGCGCTGCCTCAACGACGGGCAGATGCCCCTCGATGTCCGCACCGCCGGCGGACTGCTCCTGCTCTACGGCCAGATGATCT
Source organism: Pseudofrankia sp. DC12 (assembly GCF_000966285.1). Lineage (NCBI taxonomy): Bacteria > Bacillati > Actinomycetota > Actinomycetes > Frankiales > Frankiaceae > Pseudofrankia > Pseudofrankia sp. DC12. The sequence goes on along the minus strand of NZ_KQ031391.1, from coordinate 4,784,672 downwards.
CCCGCCTGACCCGTCTGACCAGCGGCGACATCCACCACAACCAGGCCGAGACCTACCTGCGGCTCGACAACGTTCCGGTGCTGATCCCTGGCAAGCTCGCCACCGTCGTGCGCGCACAGCAGGACGCAGCCACACGACGACGAAACTCCGCAGACCCCGACCGGCCGCTCTTCCCCGGCCGCGCCCCAGGAGCACGAGCCTCCAACGAGGTCCTGACCCGCCGGCTCCGCCAGCACGGCATCGAACCTCGCCACTCACGCAACCGCGCCCTCGCGGACTGGGCCAGCGAACTCCCCGCCCCGGTCCTCGCAGACCTCCTCGGCATCCACATCACCACAGCCGCCCGATGGGCACAGCGCACCCGCCACGACTGGACGAGCTTCATCGCCGCCCGAGCCGACCAGGGGATGTCCACCAACCAACGAAGATCGATATCTAGGAATACCGCATGGTCCGATTAAGTGATCTCCACCAGTGCTGCCGCTGCCCGCGCTGACGATCTTTGGCAAAGAAACCGAACCCCTGCCGCAGCGCGCAGCGCCGCTCGGGCCGTCTCATCCCACTGAGGTCTTCGGGGACGTGGCGGTCCTCCAGCGCGTGGCAGATGGCCTGCGCGCCCTTGACTGGGATCTTCCCGCCAGCGACCAGGACCGCCCGCACCGAACCGAGGCGCTGGTCGTCAACCAGCGTCTGCCCGAGGATGACAGCGACGACATGAAGCCTGAGGGAGTGCCATGCCCGCGCACGAGACGGTGACCTCGTTCCGCACGCTGGACGGCTTGCGCCTAGCGGCCACGCTGACCAGGCCGGACACGCCAGCCGGCCGGGCGGTGGTCCTGGTTCACGGCGGCGGCGTCACCCGCGAGGAGGGCGGATTCTTCACCCGGCTAGCCGCCGGGCTTGCCGAGGCCGGCGTGGCCTCGCTGCGCTTTGACCTCCGCGGCCACGGGGAGAGCGAGGGCCGGCAGGAGGAGCTGACGCTGTCGTCCATCCTCAACGACATCCGGGTCGCTCTGACCGCGGTGCGCGAGGCCACCGGCATGGACCACATAAGCCTGCTCGGCGCGAGCTTCGGCGGCGGCATCTGCGGCTACTACGCGGCCAAGCGGCCAGCGGACGTCGCACGGCTCGTGCTGCTCAACCCGCAGTTCAACTACAAGTGGCGCACGATTGACAGCCGTCCGTACTGGCACGACGACCACATAGACGACGAGGCCGCCCGGACGCTGAACGAGCAGGGGGCGATCACCTTCACGCCGACGCTCAAGCACGGGCGCCCGATGCTGAACGAGGTCTTCTGGCTGCGGCCGGACGAGGCCATCGGGGAGATCGCCGCCCCAACGCTGGTGGTACATGGCACCAAGGACACGCTGGTGCCCATTGAGTCGTCGCGCGCCGCGATGGCCAAGTTCACGGCCGAGGCCCAGCTCGTCGAGGTGGAGGGCTCGCAGCACGGCTTTGCCGTGCACGACGACCCGCAGTATCTCCAGCCGCAGAGCAAGGAGTGGCAGGCGTTCGTGATACGGACCGTCGTTGACTGGGTCACAGCCGGGGCGTAGAACGTGCCTCGCCTGCGCTCACATGCAACAACAGACTACGCTCGGGTCCGCGCCGACCTCCGGCGGCCACCAGAGTCCTACGACATGCCACCGTCGAAGTGCCGGATTCCACGGTGCCACGGTGCCCGAGCGTCACGCCACGCGGAGCGCGACCAGGCCCTCCAGCCTTTCGTCTGCGCCCCAATCTCACGCCCCACCGATCGGTCACTGCTGGCACTCATAGCGAATCGACTTACCTGTTCGCCAAATCTTAATCAGGCCCTCTACAACCCCACGCACGCGCGCACTCACCCACGGCCAGCGCATATTCAAGATATCATTTCCAAGCGAATGGGACTGATCCACAAGCCAACGCCCGACCGCGCGGTCAGTCCACCCACACATTCGCGCAAGAAACACCAAGCCGTTCCGGGACCAAAGTCGGACCCGCGCCGGACTCCATTCCCCGCCCAGAGACTGGTTCGCCTCGTGGTAGATTTCTACTGACGGCCATATTTGAACACTACCGCCCGACCCGCGCACTTTGCAACACCAGTCAATATCCTCAAAGTAGAAGTTCAGCCAGTCATCGAACCGTATACCTAACTGCCAAGTATTTCGGCTGAAAATCAGGCACGCTCCTGGCGCCCAATCCACCTCCCGGGCCTGATCCGTCTCGATCGCCGAGGTAAGTTGTGAAACGATTCCGGCCGGGCTAATTATGCCCCCCGCGCTCCAAATTCCGTGCGTGCCGAAGTCACGAATGACCGGCGCCACCACACCTACCTCAGGTACCACACCAGCACCTACATTCGCTATAAACTCCCGCGGCGCTACCGTATCGTTGTCGAGGACAACATAAACCTGCGCGTCGGTGTTCGATTCTAAGAAATCGAGACCGAGATTCCTCCCTCCAGCGCAACCGAGGTTCGCGCCGACCGGCAGAAACATCGTCTGAAAAGCGAAGCGCCGGTCCTCACTCGGGACGACCACTTTCTCAGAACCATTTTCAACAACAACGACAATATTCGGCAGAACGCTCCCTCGGTCGAGCGACTCGAGGCATCGAAGCGTCATGTCACGCTGATTAAGGTCAAGAATAACCACCCCAATCTTCATGCCATCAGCCTTCCAAGGCCGGCAGTTCCGGCGACGGCACTGGGATACCATACCCCCACTCTGGCAACCTTGCCAGATTATGCTTCTCACACAGGTATTGAATGTTCTGCCGCTCTCCTAATTTGCGCACTTCGGGCCGCATTATGGCGCGATAGCGCTCCTCATCGTAGGAATCATGAGCAGGATGGTAAACACCACACTTCACGTCGTATATGCATTCCGCCCCCGCCCTCAGGGCACGATATGCAAACTCCGTTTCGTGGTAACCCCAACCAGTCATTCTTTCATCGAATACCTCGTGCGACCCCGACTCATTCAACGCCAGCGCCAGAGCCTTTGAATAGCTCATCGACTTCGCGAAAATCGCTTGAAAACTGCAGATATAGGCGTCACTTTCACCTCCCGACCTCATAAGCTCCCAACGCGAGCAGAACGCCGGATCGAACGTCACACATGCGCTCTCACACATCGGGCCGGTCACAAGTCTCAGTTCGGACCCGCCATGCCACTTCACGTGTTGCGAAATATAGTCCATCGGCAATCGGGCATCTTCTACGTGAACAATCACCGAAGCCGCTTCGTCGCTCAGCGAAAGGAGCCTGTTAAAGAGCGCGGAATGCGAATACGATGAATTGTTGGCTTCCCTCCGGACCGTCAGCGCAACATCATCACGAAATCCTGCGACGGCGAGTAAGGCACTGATGTCGCGGCTTCCATCATCGAGGACAACGAGCTCCCACAAGTCACACGGATAATCTTGTGCAGCCAGGTCTTGGAGCGTCAGCAGGAGAACACCCGGCTGTCGAAAGGTCGGCATAACCACTGAAACCTTAAACCCGGCCACCTTAGGAGTCACCCGCCACAGACAGCAGGGAATTCATCAGATCGGCAAGGCTCGAATCGCCACCACTTTTACGAATCAATCCCCACGTCCATTCCACCTCTCTCTCGCCCCATGTTAGAAAGGACTCAACGTCAGGTAGCCTACAGACCATGCTATACAACTCTTGTATGTGCGCTGTCGACGGACGGCTGAACGTACCCAAATCGGTCGCGTGCTGCGCTGGTACCCAATCGAGATCGTCAAGGACAAGAATACCTCCAGGCTTCAAATATGCCCATGCAGCGAACACAAGAAAACCGTCCACTTCGAGTGTGTGGCTAGCATCTATGTAAACCAAGTCCAGAAATGGAACCCGATTGCGCACGAGATCAACTAGATACCAACGAGCGTCTTCTCCCTTGGCCAATGTGCATGACGTCTCCAGATCGAGCGCTGCGAGTAGATCCTGCGCCGTACGCCCGAGGTGCTGCGGTTCCACTCTGTCGACGGCGTGCAGCTGTCCACGGACGGCCTGCGCCGCACTCGCGAGGTAGGCCGTTGCCTTGCCATATGCATAGGCAACCTCGACCACTGTGGGCGATTCAAAGGTCATAACGAGGTCGAAGAGGAGGTGGCAGACGCGGTCGTGGCTGTACGGAACGCCACGCGTAACCTCGTCGAGCCTTCTCAATATCGTAGCTCGATCATCAGAATTCACGGTCGCAACGCCCTTCCAGGTAGTAACATTCCACTCCGAGTAAAGCCTGGCTGATAAAATCGGTCCCGAAGGCTGCCCTCAAAGCCCCGATCTGCGAGGTGTAACAGGTCAAAAGCTCGAGCTTTCTGGCCCACTCTTCCTCGGACAGCACCCATGTCGATCCGCCAACAGGCCTTGGGCCACGGGCACATACACCATCTTCGCATCGCACGTAAGGTCGGTCACAGGTCGTGATGAGTGGAATCTCTAATGCTTGAGCGACGTGCCTCGCCAAAATATGCGCTGCCTGGTGGTCGGGATGGTAAGAATGCCTCTGATGGCTTATTACGCTGTCCGCTCGCCAAACCTCAGCCGCCGCCCTAGCGGACGCAAACAACTCACCCTTTTTACCATCCCAAGGCGCGCCGGCACCATATTGCCTATCGATCCCCCCAAGGCAAACGGTCGTCATACCTAGCGTCTCGCACGCCATATTGTGCTCCTGAAGCCGTACCGACATCGCCGCAGCCGGCAAGCCTAACCCACACTCCGTATCCCAAGAGCCGGGGCTGCTCGCATCGACAGGAACTGCGCTACAAAGAAGCAAGTCTAAGCCCCCGCCGGCGACCCCAAAGGCGGCTACAGAGCCACACATCGCCAGATCGTCGGCATGCGCGAACAAGAAGATTGGCCTCTTCCCGGCGGCCCAAAGAGCTGCGCCTGCCTTGCCGAAATATGTGTCCACGCGAGACCATCTCATCTTCCAGTTAGAGTCTGGTGTTTGCAGCGCGGACAACTTTCTGCTTGACACTGGCAGACTTTCCGGCCTGCCCCCGACTTATCAGTCCGCACTACGGCATGATTCAATGAGAAGAGTCGTTCACCGAGCCATTGGGCGGTAGCCGAAAGCCGCCAAGACGCACAGAATCCGAGAGCCTTTTTATGCCCAATTAGTTCTCGACGCGCAGGAAGGTGACCATTGCATAACTGATGCCTGCGCAGCAACTCACCCGACCACCATCCCCATCTAATTCGCTGCCGTATTTCATCTAAATGTCCGCGGGCTTCTACTTCCACGATCGCGCCCGGCTCAACCAGGACCTTCAAACCCAACGCATGAGCTCGCCAAGCTAGATCTGTGTCCTCACAGCACCGCAATGTCTCGTCAAAACCCTCTAGCACCTGCCACGCTCGGATGCTCACCGCTAGGCTTCCGCCGAATACCGCCTGCGCATGCCAGTAGTCTCTTCCTGGGAGTACCACGGACGCCGAGCCATCGTGACGTCGGAAGGACAGCGCTCCTCCTACCAGGTCTGCTCTTCCGGCGACAAGCTCTTTCACAATCTCGTCAAGCCATCCTGGAGCGACTTGATCGTCGCTGTCAACAAAGGCGACGATGTCACAATCATTTAGACGAGATACACCCAGGTTACGCGCCGCCGCCGCTCCAATTGGTTTCCGACCCGCATCGATTTGCTCGACTTGGCAGACTTGACTATCTCTCGGTGTACACCGATGCGTAGCTTTCCCGTTTCGGACTATAACTAACTGTTCGCGATAGCCCAGTTGTGGGATCAGTGCATTCAACTGTCTGCACGCGCAATTTACGACCGGTATTACAACTCCGATACGACCCTTCATCATTTTCCGATCGACCAGGCTTTTAGCCTACCCGGTGGTCCATTATAGTCTTCGATTACCGTGCTTGAATGGTGACAATCGTTGGCGTTTGGCCGAGGAGTCCAATCTTCTTCTCGACAACCTGTATCTCACTCGTTACTCGCCTTAGCGCCGCCTTCAGCCTTTCTGGGTCAGTCGTGAGAATAGCCGCGACCCCTCGTCGCTTTAGCGTGAGTTCTGCGCAGCCAGCCGCGAGCGATTCGTAGAGCGCGCGAGCACTCTTAATATCGACTTGCTTTCCCCAGGGTATATTCGTAATGATGACATTGCACTTCTCATGCCGCTTCCACACAGCGTTGTTTGTCGAATCGCCGACGGATACGCTACTCCAAAGTTCGCGACGGACTGCTCCGAGATTCTCTCGCGCTACAGCGATTGCCTCAGCGGAAATGTCGGTACCGGCCACCTCGTTGTTCTTCAACGCGGCTTCAGCCAGGATGGTACCGCTTCCGCAGAAAGGATCCCACACCCGATAACCTCCTGCGTGGCTCCCAGTCAATCTAACCATGGCGGCCGCTACCGTCGGACGGAGCGCTCCCGGCGTTGCATGAAGTCGATATGATCGATTTGAAAGCGGCTCCTCGAACATTCTCCTCGACAACATTACCCAGCTCTGGTCCGCAAATAGCCGTAGATCTAGACTCGCACGCTCCCGTACCAGCGGCTGCCATTTCATAAGCGAGGTAATGTGTTCTTCCAGAATCTGCTGGAGTTGACTTGCATTTCCCGCAGGTGATCTTGCGGCGGTAACCGTCACGGAGAATTGGTCATCAAAGCCGCGCGTTCGCAGCGCTGCAGCCTCTAGATTCTCCTTCGTCAGTGACGCAGCAATATATTCGCTGAGCTGCCGTTGATCATTCACCTGTCCCGGTTCCGCGAGAACCTCGCCAGCATCATCGACAGTGCGCAACTTGCGAATGGCCTTCGACGTCACCTGCGCAGTCGTCAGCACAAGCTTTGGCCGGACTACAGCCTCGAAGCGCGTTGCATTGAGGGTGGCTTCGATTTCATCCAAACAGACATCTTCCAACCCCTTAGTCACAAAAAAGGCATAACCATTCAAGCTCATCTGTTTATTATAACACGAATTGGGGCTCCATTTCCCGGAGTTGAGACCACCGATAAGTCGGTCCGTGGCTGCCGGTGCAGGTAGCCAGCCAGGGTGCAAATTTGCTCTCCTTGAAACCGGCCTGGTCTATTAGGGCGAGCCGGGGTCGTATGAAACTAAGCTCCCAAAACGGCCCTGAGGACTCGATCGTAACCTTCCACCATGCTCTCGTAGGAAAGGAGTTCGGTTACAGATCGTCTTGATGACCCGTTCGAGCCTCTTGACAACTCACCCGACAGCGATTTGAAGTGAGAGTACCATTCAAAAGGATCTCGAATTTCACGCAGGAGCGGGCTGTCGCCAACGACTTCACGTATAGCGGGCTGCGTCCTGGTGAACGCCGGGCGTCCAGCAAGCAGGCTCTCGACCACAGATAGTCCAAATGACTCCTCGAATGTCCCCAACTGCAGCACCCCACAGCTTCTCGTCAAGGCGTTCCAGCGGTCGTCACCATCAAGCCAGTCGGTAAAGTCAACCCGACTGGCGACGCCCAGGTACGCAGCGCGATCCTCGAGTTCCTTTCGATAAGCCGAGTATCGAGGCTCCTTCAACCAAGAAATCTCGAGTTTCATATTGTTGGCAATGGATCCGGCGCGGGCGAGACCCTCGATCGCAGCCAGATGTCCTTTTCTCGAATCGGGGCGATGAGGAAGTCGAATAATTTGCTCATCTGACTCCCACGTCGGTGGTGGCAAATTTGAGATCCGGGCAGTCAAGGTAGGCGGAAGGCCGTAGTGAACAACCGACACCCGGATACCTTGTGCTACCTGCTGAATCCGACGAGCGAAGAAACGCGTTGGTGCGATTACCTGCGACCATCCTCCTGCTAATATCGCGGTCGCCTCGTCGTAGTAGGAAAGCGTATTTGACATGAGGACTTTCGGCGCCCCAACTACGGACGGAATAAATCGATCGATGCTTAGTACGACATCAGCGCTGTCGGCCATGCTATGGATTATTCGGGAGGAGGCCTCCAAATTGGTGAAAGAGACGTGATCTTCATGCCGTCGACCCCGTGCCGATGGAAGAACTTCGTGCCGCTCACAACCATCGCAGTCCTCGGTATGACAGACCCTTACCTGCCATCCCTTTGTCGACTGAAGGCCCTCCAAGAGAGGGCCGACAATTTGTTGGACGCCGCCATGGCGTTTCGAGGTTGACGGACAAAAGTATGAATATACAAAAAGGGTGCTCACCGGAGGCAACACCGATCACATAGTGCACCCGTGCGGCGGCGCGTAATCAAAGATACCAGGTACACCCGGATGGTTTCCTCCACTGCGAGAAAGGCAAGGGAGCGAAGATGCAGCGAGATCCGATCGGTTCCTCGGGTGGCCCTAGCGGTACCGACCAGAAGGTGAAAACAGTAGTTAAAAACTGTGCGGAGCGAGGATATCCCCTTTGCGGTTCCGGACAAGCACGCAATTGCACGACCATACTGTCGAAACTTTCGGCCTACTTCGGCATATTGGTTTGCGACTGGATGTGAGACTGTAACCGTACCATCGTATTCCACTGCAGTATGCCGCGACGCATGCCACAGAAACTCTAGGTCCTCGGCGCCCCCGTATTTGCAACCGGCGCCTAGGCGATCCTTGAAGCCACCAATTTCATAGAGGAGATCTCTATGGACCAACATAGCGGCGCCCGCTCCGTACCGCCAAACTTCCGATAGGATGAGCGGCGAACTTTGAGTATTTCGCACATCACCACCCCGGTCCAATGAGATTAGCCGCTGAATGGAGCCTCCATCACAAACTTTGTAATCCCGCAGTCTAAACGTGCTGACAGAAGCACCATCCGATAAGGCCTTGTCGCGCATTCGCGCAACGAAGTTTTTCTCAATGCAGACGTCGTCGTCAAGGAACATTATCCAGCAGTTCGATGCAGCCCGCCATCCGACGTTCCTCGCTCTAGCGGCGCCCGACTCGCTACTGAGGAGACGGAGAAATTGATGATTCCCAGCCATGTCATAGGGGGCGCTAGATGCGGTGTCGGTCACCGGACGCGCTTCGTTTTCTCGCAGGCCGGTCCATCGCTCCTTTCCGCCGCCTGATCGATTCTGGACGACAATTAGCTCGTCGCCTTTATACAGTTGCGGCGTGATCTGCTCGACCAGGGGCGTCGGAAAGGCTCTACCGTTCGGGATGACGATTGATATCGACGGCGGAGCTGAGCGGACGGCTTTGCTCATCTCTTCGAATGAACCTCAATCCGTCCAGATGGATAGATCGTCCGGTCGTATTCATAGCATTCGTTCCATGCATCGGCGTTGGACTCCAGAGCGATGAGAAAATCGACGTCTACCGCGGCGCCAGCTAGCTTCTTTTGCATCTTTTTCCATCCGCGCTGGTGCGGGAGCAGCTTGCCGACAGATCCGAGGCAGTCGACGCACGTCTCCAACGGCGTACTACGGTCGAGCAGCCGGTGTAGAGCACCCGAAATGTCACCTGGCTCGAGGAGATTGATTCCGTCTTCGCTGTCGCCCCACGTCGCCGCTGGGGGGCAAGGAAAAAACCATCCATTTCGGACTGTATGGCACTGCCAGTTATGAAACAGCTGGCACGCATTGAACACGCGGTTCATCGTCTGGCGGCTATGGGCGGTTGGGCTTCGGTGCCATCGAAAATATTCAAAGGACTGAATTGTGATCGAAGCGCGGATACTGGCCGCGATTTGTTGCAGTTCATCATCTGAGGGAATGTCGATGCCCGCGTAGGCTGAAATGTGGATTTCGTCGATACCCCGGAGCATTCTGTGTCGGCGGTTGAGAAGGGCTCCGTTAGTGACGATGCGGATACGGGCATCGGTAGCTGCGCGGACCTCCTTGATGATCTCGTCGAGGTTCGGATGGAGGAGGGGTTCGCCCCCTAGTAGCTTGATGATCGGGGCTCTGTAGTACTGCCATAGTTTGGACAAAGACGGTCCCAGCGCCTCGGGATTTTCCAACCGACGAGGCATGAACGGAGATTCATGCGAGCATGCGACGCAATCTAGGTTGCACTGGTCTACGACGTGAACCTCAAGGCTCTTAGAATGATGCAGGGCGGTTGGCATCGCCTCTCCCGTTTTGAGCGGTCAGTTCTTTGATAGTAGCTTGGCGGCGGCGGGGAGGTGCCTTTTTCAGGATACGCTAGCATATATTTCACGATCGTGGCCCGTTGCAGGGCGGTGATCAGGCTGTCCAGGAGGGCATCTTGTGGTTGCTGCCCAAAGACGTGCGTGCCGACCCCGTTGTTCGAAGTATCCCGGGTAGATGTGATGGCGACATCTGCGGGATCGGCAGGCGACCGCGGTCTGACCAGCGGCTGCACGAGATGCAGCTGGCCAGGCGCAACGCCGCCGGCTAGGAGACTGCTGAATAACTCGGGACGCGCCCGAATTGTTCCAGTTTGCCCTGATCAACATATGTGGACAAACTCGGACGAGTCGGGCCGCCGAAGCCACTTTTTCAGCGGTCTCCTAGCTGGACCCGGACCTAGGCGCTGACCGACTGCTACCGCATCCAGGCCTCAAAATGGGGGCGTAGACGGGTCCGAGCCGGGTCATCAGCAAACACCATGTGATCCGCGACGCGGCCCGGGGTACCGCTCGCGGTCGTCTCCACGGGGCAACGACCACGCCACTCAGATGCACCGCCTGTAGGTGCATCTACTCCGCAGCCGGTGCCCGTAGCCCCCGCACCAGCTCCGAGGGATCGACCTTCAGCGCCTCGGCCAACTTCAGGATGTTGTGCAGCGAGATGTTCCGCTTGCCTCGCTCCACCTGGCCCACGAACGTCCAGTGCAGCCCGCACTCGTCGGCCAGCTGCTCCTGGCTCAGGCCCAGCTCGTGCCGCTGGGCGCGCACCCGTTCGCCGAACGTCTGGGCAGCTGCTGAGAGTGGTGGGGTCGCCATGACGACCCCAAGCCCATACGTCTAGCGCGTCCGCATCCAGAGCGCATGCGTCCCATGTATATACGTCCCATGACTTTGCGCCTAGCCTGAGGCTCATCCCGGCGTCGGCCGGGACTGGCTGGGCCGTCAGCGTCGCCGGCCACGTCGTCAACACCGGGACTGCTTAGGAGGTGATCGCGATGACCAAGCTCCGCGGAGGCGAGGGTGGCGGCGGGGGTACGGGCGGCTGAGTCCGCCTCCCCACCACGCCGCGGCACGGCGCTCCGAGTCCCAAGGACACGGGCGCCGTGCCGTTCGCATGTACGAGCAAGATCGACACATGTTAAACTGATCTTGCAATTCCATGACCCCGCTCCAACGCCTCTACCGCACCAAGCTCACTCTGCTGGCCGTTATCCTCACGGTGTTAGGTGTGGCCTTCCTCGTCTTGAGCCGACAGGCGAACCTCGCCACCAGCGTCCCGTGGCTGGCGTGGCTGCCACTGTCCGAGATCGGCTCGACGCTCTTCGGCAGCGGCCTGATCGTGGTGGCCTTCAACTACGTCAGCGAGACCGACGCTGACGAACGGGCCAACGAGCGCCTCCGCAAGGTCTTGAAGGAAGAGGCACCAGCCATCCGGGACGCCGTGATCGACGGCTTCGCCTTCGCGCCGGACGCCCTGACCGATGTGGCCTCCCCGCAGACGCTCGACCGGGTGGTCCGCAACACCTTGGCCATCCGGCTCGGCGACCAGGCGCTCGCCGACGATGTCTACGCGGATCTGCAGGCCCAACTGCTCCGGACCCGTGAGCGCCACGAAGGCGAACGAATCACGGTCAGCCTCGCCCCGTGGGACAAGGGGCCAGCGGGTGGCGCAGGCTCCATGTTCGTCGCAACCGTCCGGCGGGAGTACACCGCCCACGGTATGCAGCCGGCGCTGCGGTTCGAGTGTGTCTCCGACCTGGCCGAGTACCGGGAGCTGGCAGCGGACCCAGGCGGCACGAGAGCCTGGTACTTCGAGCCCATCGCCGGCCTCGACGCCGCCTCTCCCGAGGTCTTCCAGCTACTGGAGTTCACGATTGACGGTCGGCCGCGGCCGACCCGCCGGAGCAAGCGCTCCGGCGGACAGTCCTACACCGTCACGCTGGACGGCCAGACTGGCAGCGACGGTACGGCCGAGATCGCCTACACCTACCGCGTCCTCGTGCAGCAGCATGGGCACCTGCTCTTCCTTGACTTCGACGCACCCTGCAAGGGCGTCGACATCGACTTCACCTACGCCGACTGCGGCATCCGGCACGTCAACGTCCTGGACTTCATCGCCAGCTCGCAGCCAACGCGGATCACACGCAGCCCGAAGGACGTCAGTCCGCCGTCGGTTGGCGTCCGCTACGGCGGGTGGGTGTTCCCGACGAGCAGTGTGGCGTTCGCGTGGGTGCTAGAGCGGGAGCTCGGTCCGGACGGGCCACTCGTGCCGGGACACAGCCGCGCGCACCACACCTCGGGGGTTAGCACAACCTAACCATCACAGGCCCCTCAGTTGTGACTACGATCACTTGATCGGAACGTATTTCTGTCGACTAGCGGACGTAACGTGACCGACACCGTTCCGTGCTGAGCCTCCCGACCCAGCGGCCATGAACGGCGAGCTTCGTTGTTGCGGAGGCATGCGGTGCCACTCACGGTGCACTTCCTGAACGTCGGTCACGGCGACTGCACGATGATCGATCTACCCTCAGGCCGGCTGATGATGATCGACATCAACAACTCGAAGTCGCTGCCGGACGACGACGTCGACGCCCTTGCCGAAGCGCGGGGAATGTCACCGTGGATCTTCAAGAGTGTGCGGCTCGCGGAGGGCGGGCGCGCCAGCTGGGAGGAGCACTACCGCTCCATGCTGGTCGACCCCTTCGATTACTACCAGGAGCACTTCGCTGGGCGGTCGATATTCCGGTACGTCCAGACCCACCCGGACATGGACCATATGAGCGGGCTCCACAGGTTCTTCTGGCAGGAGAAGGTTACCCTAGAGAACTTCTGGGACGTGGCTCATGGCAAGACCTTCACCGAGAACGACTTCAAGGGCCCGCGGTTCTCGTACGATGACTGGCTCGCGTACACCGCACTGCGCGGAGGCAGGGGTCCCGATAACAAACAGCAAGTCATCCACAATCTCAGAGGTGCTCAGGCACAGTACTGGCTGGAGGACAAGATCACAATCTTGTCTCCGACAGCAAGCCTCGTCGACGGCTGCGACGACAAGGAAGGCTACAACGACTGCTCGTACGTCCTGAAGATCACCCATGGCGGACGGAGCATCATTCTGCCTGGTGACGCTGAGGCTGCGTCATGGGATTCGATGCTAGAGGAACTCGGTGAGGACGCGCTGAAGTGTGACCTCCTCAAGGCATCGCACCACGGGCGGAAGAGTGGCTATCACGAGACGGCAGTGAAGGCCATGGACCCCAGGATTGTGCTCTGCTCCGTCGGGAAGAAGCCCAGCACCGACGCCTCCGAGGAGTACGGGCGGGTTGCCGATTCCGTTCTGTCGACTCGCTACCACGGCACGATCAAGGCCATCATCGAGGACAACGGTCGGGTAACGGTCACCAATTGCGATGGCGAGGAAATCGCGACATTGCCAGCCATTGTTGGCCGGTAAGCCAAAACGAAACTGACGGCGGACTGCATGGACATCTCACTGTCGGGCGGCGGGCTCAGTCGGTTCGACTCCTACAGCAGGCGCGCTCGGCTGACGCCGCTGTTCCTGGTGGTGGCGCCGATTGTCGTCCTCTGCGTCGCGGTCATCCCGCAGCTCACAGCCTGGTACCGGCTGGCGCCAGTCGCCGTCGCGGCTGGCGTCTTGTTCCTGCTTGACCAACTCGGCCGGGACCGCGGGCGGAAGCTCCAGGATCAGCTATGGATCACCTGGGGCGGAGCCCCGACTACCGTTGCGTTGCGCCATAAGCGCAACAGCAACGACGTGCTGCGCGGTCGGCGTCACGAGCAGTTGAAGGCGCTAACCGGACGTGATCTGCCGACGCGCCGCCAGGAACAACAGAATCCGGCGAAGGCCGACCAGGAGTACGAGACGTCGGTCGCCTATCTGCGGTCCCGCACGCGCAATCCGGACGAATTTCCACTGGTGTTCAAGGAAAACTGTAATTATGGTTTTCGGCGGAACATGCTTGGGTTGCGCCCGTTCGGGCTGAGCGCCACGCTGGCAGCCTTGATCGGTGCGGCTGTGGTACTCGCCCTTCGAGGCATGAGCGTCACGCTCATATCTCCACTCGGGTTTGCGGCAGTGGTCCTGTTTTCACTTGCTGCCTTGGTTCTCTGGCGGAGAGTTGTAACACCCGACTGGGTCAAGGTAGCGGCGGATGCGTACGCCGACCGCTTGCTTGAGACCACCGAGACGTTGACTCCGAACGGCCCGTAGGCCGAAAACGGTGCCCAGGGCCACCGGCCTTGCAAAATGATCATGGTGCACTCATACTAGAGTTCGTTATGTCAGACGACCAATTCACCAAGTTGTTCAAATACGTGGAGCAGCGCTTCAATGAAGTAGAGGCTCGTTTTGACACACGCTTTGACAGCCTGGACTCGCGCATGGATTCCATATTCGGTGCTATGGATACCGTCACCAAGGATCAGGAGACCGAGGAAACCGAACGCCTGGCCATGTCTCACCAACTGGACCGGCATGAGCGCTGGATACAACAGCTGGCGCGCGGCGCCGATACTGAACTCGCTATCGAGGGGTGATGTGCCGGCGTGAGCACCTGGCGACCGTGCTCGCCAGCAGCGGACCCAGAGCCTAAGATCACGAGAGCACCATACGCAGACGAAACAGATTGCACGAACTAAGCTTGATTTTTAACCTTCTCGCTGTTCGTGGGCGGTCATGGTCAGTTCCCGCTTGACGGTCTTGCCCACGTCGTGGTGGGGCGCCGGTCTGCGGTTGCGTGTGCCGGGTGGACGTCCGGGGCCGGGTCTGGCGGGTTTCGGCGCGCTGGCGGGCAGGGGCATGGCCGCACGGATGTTCCGGAATCCTCGCCGGACCCGGGCGGGTGTGAGCCGGCCGGGTGGGGCAGGTTTTTCCCAGGGGCGGCGCAGGTCCCTGGCCAGGGATCGGGCAAGGCGGAGCTGGGCGTGAGCGGCGACGAGCAGCCAGGTCCAGCGGTCGGCGGCCCGTGGGCCACGGATCTTCGGGCGGGTCCAGCCCAGGGTCTGCTTGAACATGCGGAAGGTGTGTTCAAGATCGAATCTTCGGAGGAACGCCTGCCACCAGCGGTCCACCTGTGTCGGGGTGGCACCGGTGGTCGAGCACCACAGCCATAGCGGCTTCGGGGTGCGGTCGCCGGGCAGGTGGTCGACCTGCAGGCGGATGAGGGTGCCTTCGATGACGGGCAGGTCGCCGAGGTGGTCGATCCAGCTGGTGCGGTGGGTGAGCCGGGGGTGCAGCCGGTCCCAGCTCGCGGCGGTCGCGGTGCCGTAGCGGGTGGTCTCGGTGACCGTGGTGTGCTGGGGTTCGGGCCAGGTCGCCGGCTTGTCGAGGGCGAACTCGGGGCCGTGTTTGGGCGGACGGCCGTTGACGCCTGGGCGTCTGGGTGGTTTCGGGAGCCGAAGCACCCGGTCGCAACGGATCCGGCCGAGCAGTTCGACAGGCAGGTCAGCCAGGACGTATGCCAGCCGGGTGACGTCGTAGCCGGCGTCCATCACGACCAGGACGTCCGGGTCACCGTCGCACCAGTGCCCGGCGGCGACCAGCCGCCCGACGACCGCACGGATCTGCCCGGCGGTCACCGCGGTCGCGTCGTCGGCGGGGCCGAGCCGGACCACGTCCAGGATCGCGGTCCACGACGTGCGGCCGGGTTCGAGGGCGGCGACGAAGGAGTACGGCCAGCCCGGGATCAGCTGGGACTGGCTCCTCGCACGGCCGTACACATGGCAGAACAGCCGGTCGGAGCTGGTAGGCGCGTCCGGGCGCAGCCAGGAGGTGACATCGACGGCCAGCACCAACCGGCCGTCAGCCATACGTGGCAACGGCAGCCGGTCCACTGCCCGACGCAGCCGGTCGACGTCGAGCCGGCCATGGCTGACCGCGTCATACAGGGCGCCGTGACCGCGGCGGTGTTCCGGCGCCAGCGACAGCCCCACCAGCGACCGCACCGGTCCTTCCGTGCACAGCACGGCATCGGTCAGCTCGAACAGCGCGTCTGCACGCGCGGTAAGACAGTCGTAGAACTCCCGGCGGAACACCGGCAACACCGCCGCGGCGTCCTCGACTTCGGACGCGATGTCCGGCAAGCTCTCCTCCACGGCCTTCTGCGGATCATGGTGACTTTGGCGAGAAACCACGATCGGCAGGAGGCCGTGCCACGTCACGGCGACAGGCCGGGCCGCCTCATGCCACCAGCACCTATCACAGGCCGTGAGCGGCAGAGGTTAAACGACAAGCTAAAGACGCGTCTGGAAGAAGCGACCTGACGGACGAATCAACCGAACGGCTTGGAGTCTTCGACTCCGATAGCGCCCTTTTGATCGACAGCGAGAAGCTTTTCGTTCGGAACTATTTTTCGACTAACTACCTCTACACGGCACGCTGGCTGAGTGAGGAAGCGCGGCAGCTTGAAGAGAAGCTCGCCGGGGTAACGCACTATCACCCGCAGCATCGGGGCGCCGTGATCAGCTCGATCACCTCGGCCTGCGCCTTTCTCGAAGCGCACATCAACGAGATCTTTCTCGACGTCGTGGACGAGCAGCCTCCGTGGGTTGATCACCTCACGGCTGACGTGCGGGACAAGATTTGCTGGCTGTGGACCGACGGCAAGGCGGAAGAAAACAGAGCGCTCGCGAAGTACAACGCGATACTTATCGCCGCATCCCTACCCATCCTGGACAAAGGCCAGAACCCGTACCAGGATGCGCAGTTGGTGATCGATATTCGCAACGTGCTCACACACTATAAGGTGTACTCGCTGGGCGAGAAGAAACCCCATACACTCTCAAGGAAGTTCGCGTCACCGCAGTTTCCCCTGAACCAGTTGATGGTCGGCCACAACGCCGAGCGCTTTCCCGATCACATCCTCGGTCACGGTTGTGCGGACTGGGCCTGGCGTAGTTGCAAGAAATTTGCCGATGAGTTTGGCCGACGGCTCGGCATCAGCCTGAAATACCAAGCGACGGATCTTTGGGCGGAATATGGGCCGGTCGCCGATCAGGGAAACTAGGTCGAAGGCGGCCGGCCACTACTGCACTTCGAACACCCACACCCCGCCCTCAGGGGTATCCGCGATGTGCAGGTCACATGCAATGTCTTCGGCGTACTGCTCCACATCCACGGTCACGTAGTGCCGTATGTCGTCCGGCAGGTCGTCCAGGAAGCGGTAGAAGTCGATGTTCTGCAAGGAGTCCTCGGCGTAGTCCGTGAGGGAGCCCCACTCGCCCCGGTAGTGCTCGTCGAACCGATCTACTAGCTCGTCGTCTGCCCGGCCGACGTACGCCACCCAAGCGCCGTAGGCGAGGCCGTGCTCAGCGATGCCCTTGGCTACCTTGCTCAGGTCGTCCAGTGACGGCCACTCGCCTAGGACACGAGTCACGTCTTCCTCAAAGCCGTCGTAGTCGTGGACCGCCCACTCCTCGGCCTCCTCGCCGCGTCGTCGGGCGGGTGAGGTCGCCAGGACGCGGGCGACCGCAGCTTGCAGATCTTCGGCATTCCGATCGGCAGCCACCCAGCGGCCGTGCAGGACGCCGCTGGTGTAGTCCGCCAGGCTGGCGATCCAGACCCGCGGGCCATCCCCGTTTGCGTCATCGCCGTCAGCTTCGTCGGCCAGAGGTACAACCTCACCGTCTCGCCAGACGCCGGGCTGAGCTGGTTCGTAGCCGGCGCTGCCGACCATCGGGCAGAGCGGTTCGCCGGCCTGGTGCGTCCAGGTTGCCGGGTCGAGCCCTTCCGCTCGCTCGACGATCGGCTCTTCGCACTCCGGACAGGCGTATCCGACCCGCTCGTGACGGGCTTCCAGTCCGCGGCGTTCGTGCTCGACTAGTGCATCTTCGTAGACGCCGTACTCGCGGAGGATGGCCTGCCAACGCCGGTCAAGCGCCTCGCCGTCCTGCGTCTCCCAGACGTAGCGGAATCCCTGATCGTCCTGGGAGATGATCGTTCCGCCGCCGGTGCCGTGGTTCACGATCAGGCCGAACCAGCCCAGCTCGTCTACCCGGCCGACCTCCTCGTCGGGCGGCTCGCCGAACAGCTCGTCGAGCCGGTCCGGGGGTGTTACGCAGTCGGCCGCCGATCCCCCGTCGATCGCGGCTACTTCGGGTGCAACGGCGATGCCGCCGAGCAGACGTGCTCGCTCCCGCGCGGCGTCGATGCGGTCAAGGGCTGCGGCGTTCTCGGCCCAGCCCTGCACCCGTCCCTTGTCGGGCCGGGCCTGGCAGTAGGCACGGAGTGCCTCCACCCAGGAGGCGACCTCCGGAGTCTGGTCCTCAAGGTCGGCATACAGCTCGTGATAGACGTCCTCCTCGATGATGTTGCCGGTGCTCGCCAGGCTGTAGAGGGCGCTAGCCTGGCCGCTGTGCAGCTGCCCGGCGATGTAGCGGGCAGTGCGGTCGTCGATGGGCCGCTCCTGCTGGGCGGCTGTCTCGATGCCTTGTTCGATGAGGCGCTCGTCACGGGACGGCTGCCCGGGCGTCGGGTTTACGTTTCTAATTGTCCCTTCGTGTGAAGTGGTGTGTTCCATGGTTCAGGTTCCTGTTTACAAATTTTATTGTCGAATCGGGTAGGGCAGGGCAGAACAGCCGACCCTCTGCCTTTCATGCGAGCGCATCGATTACGTTGATCGACACGGAGCCCCTCTAGGTTCACTCAGTGAGTTTCCGCAAGACACCGCGACGTATCGCGAGAGTCATTGGTGCCGTCATCACACGGTTCTCAGGCAGCGCCGTGGAAGTGCAGCAGCGCGAGAAGCATGCCCGCTGCGATTCCGCCGCCGGCGTGCTCCAAGACGCTCTTGATCGATGAGAGGGTGTCCGTGAGGATGTGCCTCTCAGGCTCCGGCGATTCGATCTGCTTCTGCACGGTCGCGACACGGGGAGCAAGCTCCGCCAGGGCCTCCGGCGAGATCTCCTGCTGCAACTCTGGCAGCCGGCGGATGTACTCATCGACGAACTCACGGATCTGGTCGAGGGCATCGCCGCCTGTGCTACCGCTGTTCGTGATCTCGGCGCGCTGAGTCGCACCGGGGCTCCCGATCTGGAGCGCCGAGCCGCTCACGTTCGCGATGTTGATGGTCATCGAATTGAACGGTGGAAAGTACTGCGTCGCCTGGTCGGGATGCTCAGTGGACTCTTCCATCTCACGGAAGCCGTAGTGCGTGATCGAGGCATGCATCGGGGTACGCTGTCCGGCGATGGTGCGGAGGGCCTTAATCAGTCCTTCCCCTTCGAGATAGTCCACAGCCCTCCCCATGTCCTCGTCGTGGAGCCCCAGGGAGTCACGAATGGCCCATAGGTGTGCGAACCGCTGGGTGTCGTCCCCGACCTCCTGGTAGATCGCGTTCATGACCCGCAGACGGGTCTGCTTGTTCTGCTGCACGTCCAACACCTGAATGACCTTTCTCAGCGCTCACACGAGTAATCCTTGGAGTGCGAAGCCGAGAAAGGTGGGCAGTCGAACCAGAACGGTACCCACGGGTACGGTTCCGAGTGCGCCTGGGAAAGCGCGCGGAGAGCCCGGCTCGGCGTCCGAACTCGGCACGGAGGCCGGGGTTCTCGCACTTGTTAGAACGATACAGCGTCAGACTGGCATGGCCGTACGACAGAACACCGACCCGTTCGGCCGGCCCTTGTCGCGCTCCTGCCGCCTCGACCCTGTCTGCTTGGGTCGACGGCAGGTGGCAGTCCCCAGCTCAACCCCTCCAACGGCCGGCCGCAGGTGAGCACGGCCGGGCTTCGGAAGTCGGTCAGGTGGACTTGGGCGGGTGGCCGCGGCGGGGGACGCCACGGTTGCGCAGCAGGGCGTTGACTGCCGACTCACAGATCGAGTACTTCTCGGCGAGGCTGCGGATGGTCATGCCGGCGAGGTAGAGGCTGATCAAGGAGTCGATCTGGGCAGGCGTGAGGCGATCAACGATGGCGTGGCGGCGAGGTAGCTGGCCCGAGCCGGTGAGGCCGTTCAGTCCGGGAGGGGCTTCTTGATCCTTGCCGTCGGAGACGGCTGACCAGGTCTTACGGAGGTCATGGAGGTACTCGGGCCGGTTCAAGTAACGGCCAAGGAGGTGCACCGGCCTGTCTAGCAGGTGCTCATGCACGGGTGAGCCGTCGCTGGTGGCCGTCGAAGACCCGCGTGGAACTCATCGTGGAAGATGGGCCGCTGGATCATCTACCGCCCGCGCGTGACCCAGGCCGCAAACCTTCGATCTTGCCGAAGCCGCCGAAGTGAGCCCAGTCAGGGCCACCATCCGCTTGGTGCACACCTGTCGTCACGGCAGGCTCCCTGCCGCACGGCGTAGGACGCTGGACGAGGCACAGCCATCCCACACGCCCTCGTGGCTCGCCTGAGCCCGGTGCGGCTGATGCCGCAGGGTGGTTCTAGGCGGCGCAGCAGCGCGCCGCCGCTACCAGGCGTCCACCAACTGCTCGGTGAGCGCACCGGCGATCAAGCCTCGGCGGCTGCGTCCCCACCGAGTGATCGGTCCCCGGAGTCGTCGGGGCCAGCGAACCACCGAGTCGCTGCACGTTGCGCCGGATCAGTTCCTCGCACACCGCGGCCTGAAGCCGGTTCGCGATACCAAGTACGCCCGCTGCACCAGCGCCCGGGAAGGCCGGGAAGGCCGGGAAGGGCGGCAGAGCGACCGGCCGCGCGCCGGCGCCGCCCCTCCTCGGTGCCATTCGCGACCTGTGAGCAAACTTCCGCGTCAACAGAAACATCGTTCTGAACGGGCGGGCGCCACCGGACGAACCGGTGGCGCCCCGGACGATGTCGGTCTTCAGCGGGAATCAATTCTGTCCCAGTCCTGCCGAAGATCGGTTGTTCTTCCAAACCGCTACGCGGCTGGAGCCTGCGCCGGCGTGGCCGGAACGGACGGTGTAACCAGTGCAGCCGTGGTCGCCGGCGCCTGTCCCGCAATAGATGTCGACGGCGAGTTCATGTCGTTGTCGTACCCCCGCTTCGAGCCGAACCAGATCACCCTCTCGCGGGTGTACGAAATCTTCTTCTTGATTACGTTCTTGTGGCGCTTGCTGGTGTCGGGGTGGTAGCTGACCGGCTGGCTCGCATCCGTTCCCCCGGCGCCGGTGGCCCCGGGGTCCTGGTAACCGGGGTACCCACCGTCATCGCCGTAACCGTTGTGATTGTCATTGTTGCCGAACCAGACGACCTTCTCCCACCTAATCGATTCCTTCTTCTTCTCGATGTTCTTGTGCTGGTCCTTCTTGCCGTAGTCCGCCGTAGGCGCCAGTGCCGTTCCGACGAGCGTGGCGGGGGCAGTGGGCGCAGCCGGGCCGGCCGCGTCCGCCGGGTCGACGAGAGTGGCCGGGCCGGCCGGGTCCGCCGAGTCGTCAAACGCGGCCGGGGCCGCGAACGCGGCCGGGTCGGCCGCGTCCAGCGAGTCGTCGTACGCAGCCGGGCCGGCCGCGTCCGCCGAGTCGACGAGAGTGGCCGGGCCGGTCGCGCCCGCCGGGCCGGCGTCGCCATCGTACGATTGTCCGTGCGGCTTCTTCTTGTCCTTGTCGCCGAACCAGACGACCTTCTCCCAGGTGACGGAGTCCTTCTTCTTCTTGATGTCGTTGTGGTCCTTCATTTCTCTCTGCGGATCCTGGTACGAAACTGGAGCGGTAGCGTCGGAGACCGCCTCGTCGAGGCCGCTCAGGCCGGCCCCTCCTGCCTCGTCGCCGTACCTGTGTGGCTTCTTCTTGTCCTTGCCGTCGAACCATATGACGCGCTCGTGAGTGAAGGACTCCTTCTCCTTCTTCACCGTTGGGCCATGCGTCGGCTCCACGGCCTGCGCGGCCGACGCGCCCGTACCAATGGCAACGGCTACGGACACGAGGCTCGATGCGGCCAGCAGGGCGGCGCGCCGCCCAATTCCCCCACTCATGCTGTACCTTTCACGCGGGTCGTTCTCCAGTATCTGTGAGCGACAACATAACCGGCTGGAGCCCTGGCAACGGCAGCGCAAAGCAGGCGTGTCGCCGGGGACTTCACGACGTCTTCTCTGCCGCGCTTCGGTGCTTAGAGGAATGCTGCGAGCCGTGATGTCAGCATTTCCAGCTGTCGTTGGGGGGCTCTCAAGAAGGGCGTGTTCGGCACGCCGAAGGAGACGGTGTCAAGTATTGACAGCCCGATCGAAAGACCCGTTAATCATGCCGCGGATTAATCGCGAAATAGGTCGCCGATCCGGAGCTGCCGTCCGCTTCCGCCGGCCGCCAGGGGGCGGCCGGGGTTCTGACGCCGGTCAGTTGGAATCAGTTGGTCGCCGGCGGCGCCGGATGCCACGCCTGCGCGGCAGCGCCTTGACCGCCGTCTCGCTGATCGAGTAGCGCCCGGCCAGGGCACGGGCGGTTGCACCGGCTTGGTACGCGGCGATCAACGCGTCGATGTCCGCGGCCGGAAGCCGGTCAACGATCGCGTGCCGACGCGGCACCTGGCCGGAGCCCGTGAGGCCCGGCAGCTCCGGCGCCGACCTCATGGCTGGTCGATGGCTGACCGTGGCGGCCGAACTTCCACACCCCGGTCGGATGGCGCCTGGAGCTGCTGGCTATCGTCGGTCGCCTCGCGGGCAGTCAGCGGCTGATCGGCCCGACGAGCGCATTGCGTTGTGACATGGCCCTCGATGCGCCGTCATCCCAGGTCAACCGCGCAGATCGGCCCGAAGCACCTGTGGAAGGTGGTCCATGCAACGCGATCGTGACTCTCCTGGCGTGCCGCCCGGCGCGTCAGCGGACGCCCTGCCGGTGGCGGACGTCATGGCCACGACTGCGGCCGCAGTGTCCCGACCCGCCGGCGTCGCGCTCGTGACCGGCGCCTCGTCGGGGATTGGCGCGGCATTCGTCCGGGAGCTCAATCGCCGTGGCTACGCCCTGATCCTGGTGGCCCGGGACCGAAACCGCCTGGAGGCCATGGCCCGGACCCTGGCCTGCTCGGCCGAGATCCTCCGCGCCGACCTCACCGACGCCGACGGGCTGGCGGCGGTCGAACGCCGCCTCGCCGACCCCGCACGTCCAGTCGACCTCCTGGTCAACAATGCCGGGGCCGGAACGTACGGCCGCGTCACCGAGACCGAGGCCGAGTCCCTGGCCGCCACGGTCGACCTCAATGTCCTCGCCGTGGTCCGCCTGACCCGCGCGGCCTTGCCTGGCATGCTCAGCCGCCACCACGGCGGCGTCATCAACGTGTCGTCCGTCGTCAGCACCAGCGCGGCTCCCGGGATGGCGGCCTACGCGGCGACCAAGGCGTTCGTCGACAGCTGGACGCGGTCGCTGGGCGGCGAACTCGACGGCACGCCCGTCACCGTGACGTGCGTGCGGCCCGGTTGGACCAGGTCCGAGTTCCACGACCGAGCCGGGCAGACGGTGGGGGACGTCCCGGGCACACTGTGGCACGATCCCGACGCTGTGGCCCGGATCGCGCTCGACGCCCACGGCGCCGGACGGCTGTTCTGCGTTCCCCGCCTGCCGCCGGCGATCGAGGCGCGCGTGCTCGCCGAGAAGATCGGCCGGCGTGGTCTCCGCGAGGTCGAGCGGTTGGCGTCTGCGGTACGGCGCTCGTAGGCAACGTCGGTCAGGTCGCTGTCGAGGAGCCAGACGGTCAGCTTGCCCGCGCGGCGCGGGTACTGGGCGGTCTCGAGGTCCAGATCAGCGAAGCAGCGAGCTGGGCACCGAGCCCGCTGCCGTGTGCGTGGTTACCGGGTTTCGCCGGCGAGCGGGGCCGGCCAGGGGAGATCGGCCGGGCGCAGGGGCTTCCAGTTGAGGGTGCGGGCGCTTACGGCGGCGAGCAGTCCGGCGACCGTGGCGGAGTTCTGGATCTCGCCCGCGTGTACCCGCGCGACGGCCTCGTCGAGGTCCAGCCACTCGGTGTGGAAGTCGGCCTCTTCGAACTCGCCGGCCTGCCCGAGCTCGTAACGCTCGTCCTCGGGCACGGCGGTCAGGTCGCGAGCGAGATAGACACGGGCCAGCTGGTTGACCGCTCCGGGGGATACGCGCATGTCCGCGAGGATGTGCCAGGTCGCGGCCCGCAGGCCGGCCTCCTCGTACAGCTCCCGCCGGGCCGCCTCGAAGGGCGTCTCCCCCGGCTTGTCAGCCAGTCCAGCCGGTAGCTCGATCAGGAATCCGCCGACCGGGTGACGGTACTGCGACAGCAGGAAGACCCGTCCGGCGTCGTCAAGCGCCACGATCGTCACCGCCGCTGGCCGGTCGAGGACGGCTCGCTCGGCGACCTGGCCCCCGGGCATCCGGACATCGTCAACCCGCAGGGACATCACCTTGTCCGCGTAGACCTGCCGCGACGCGACGGCCTGGTAGCCCGCACTCATCGGGTCCGGCTCCTCCTCGGGGTGGTGGTGCGCGGGGTTCATGCTCTCAACAAGCCGACCGCGACGGGCCGCCGGCCAGGTAAGGCCCGTTCTCTTTGGGGCGGGATGACGAGAGGGCGAGCAGCATGGGCGACGGCTACGAGACGGTGCACTCGCGGCTGGTGCACGAGAACCACATCATGTCGATCCGGGTCGAACAGGTCCGGGTGCCCGGAGGCCAGGTCGCCGAGCGGGACGTCATCGACCGGATGGGAGCGGTGGTCATCGTCGCGCTCGACGACGACCAGCGGGTCTTCCTGCTGTCGCAGTACCGGCATCCGGTGGGCGGGTTCGTCGTCGAGCTGCCTGCCGGGCTGCTCGACAAGCCGGATGAGTCGCCGTTCGAGGCGGCCCGGCGGGAGCTGTACGAGGAGGCCGGGCTGCGCGCCAGGACCTGGCACACACTGCTGGACCTGCGTCTGACTCCGGCGGCCATGAACCACCGGGTGCGGGTCTACCTGGCCCGCGACCTGACTGTCGTCCCGGACGACGAACGTTACGAGCTCGGTCAGGGCGGCGAGTTCGAGGAGTCCGATTTTCGCTCCGAATGGGTCGCCCTCGGCGAAGCCGTCGGCCGGGCACTCGCCGGGGAGATCCAGAACGACGCCGCCGTCGCCGGCCTGCTCGCGACCGCCGCCGCCCAGACCAACGGCTGGCGTCCGCTGCGTCCCGCCGAGCTCCCCTGGCCACCCCGCCTCGTCACCGAGCAGGCACCTTGAATGTCCAGGCAGGCTGACGTGGCCGGTGTGGCGAATCCAGTCAGACGTCATGGCGCCACGGACGGGCCGATCAGGCACCACGGGGCAGGACTCAGCACTGGCGAGCCGCGCCGGGCCCGCCACAGCCCCAGCTCCAGGCCAAGGGCCGGCCCAGGACGGGGCTTCAGGCTCGGGCCCGCGCAGCCCGAGCGCCGAACCAAGGGCGAACCAAGGGCGAACCAAGGGCGGGCCAAGGGCCAACCCAGAAAGGGACTCAGGCCCAGAGCTGGCCTTCGAGGGCGGCTTCGGCCTCCTCCAGCGTGCCGGCGTAGGCGCCGGTGGAGAGGTACTTCCAGCCGCCGTCGCAGACGATGAAGGCGATGTCGGCGCGTTTGCCGTCCTTCACCGCCTTCTCGGCCTGGGCGAGCGCGGCGTGCAGGATCGCGCCCGTGGAGATGCCGGCGAAGATGCCTTCCTGCTCGACCAGCTCGCGGGTGCGCCGCAGCGCCTCCCGCGGCCCGACCGAGTACCGCGAGGTCAGCACCGACGCGTCGTACAGCTCGGGCACGAAGCCCTCGTCGATGTTGCGCAGGCCGTAGACCAGCTCGCCGTAGCGCGGCTCGGCGGCGATCACCGTGATACCGGGCACCTGCTCCTTGAGGTAGCGGCCAGTCCCCATCAGCGTGCCGGTGGTGCCGAGGCCGGCGACGAAATGGGTGATGCACGGCAGGTCCTCGAGGATCTCCGGGCCGGTCGTCTCGTAGTGCGCCTGGGCGTTCGCCGGGTTGCCGTACTGGTAGAGCATGACCCAGTCGGGGTGCTCGGCGGACAGCCGCTTGGCGACGGCGACCGCCTCGTTCGAGCCGCCGGCCGCCGACGAGTAGATGATCTCCGCGCCCCACATCGCCAGCAGCTGCCGACGCTCGACCGAGGTGTTCTCCGGCATCACGCAGATCAGGCGGTAGCCCCGCTGGCTGCAGACCATCGCCAGCGAGATCCCGGTGTTGCCGGAGGTCGGCTCCAGCACGGTCGCGCCGGGGCTCAGCACGCCGCGCTTCTCGGCGTCCTGGACCATCCACAGCGCGGCCCGGTCCTTGATCGAACCGGTCGGGTTGTCCTGCTCCAGCTTCGCCCACAGCCGCACGTCGGCGGACGGCGACAGCCTCGGCAGGCCGACCAACGGGGTTCGTCCTACCGAGTCCACCAGGGATTCAAAACGCATGTTCCGCTACCGATCCTTGTGGCGCCGGGTCGACGTCAGCCGCCGGCGACGGCGGGCAGGATGGTCACGCTGTCGCCGTCGGAAAGCTTGGCGTCCAGGCCACCGAGGAACCGGACGTCCTCGTCGTTGATGTAGACGTTGACGAAGCGGTGCAGCTCGCCGGCGCCGTCACCGGAGATCAGCCGGCCGCGCAGCCCGGGGTGGCGGGTGTCGAGGTCCGTGAACAGCGCGGCCAGGGTGTCCCCGGAGCCGTCGACGACCTTCGAGTTGCTGGTGTAGCTGCGCAGGATGGTCGGCACGCGGACCTGGACTGCCATGGTGCTCCTCTTCTCAGGGGCCGCGGCCCGGCCGGGCTGCGGCATCTCGGCCGGGCGGCCAGGCGCGGAACGGTCTAGCTAACGAATGTGGCGCCGCTCGGGGCTCCGTGGCCTGACCCGGATCGTCTGACCCGGATCGTCTCACTGCACGGCGCCGTGCAGTCAGCCTGACGGCATCGTGCGGTCAGACCAAACGCCGCGAGCGCCCTCCAGTGTTCCAGGCTTGGCCGCCGCTGGGCGCTCTCCTGGATCTGGCCGTCAGTCGGGACCAGCCGACAGGCCTTCAGCGCAGGCGGCGGGGCCAGCCAGCGGGCTTTTCAGACAGGCAGTTGGTGGCGCGACGCGGTCCGGCGGCGAGCGTCAGCGGACGCTACGACAGCGGGCGCTGGCTACCCGGAGCAGGTCGACGTGCAGCCGGGCGACCAGGAACAGCTCCGGAACGCCCACGGCCACGGTGTCGCGCGAGTGGCGGGGCGCAGTCATGTCGCCATCGTTGCACATGTGTGACGCTTGGCGGGGCCCAACGACTGTGACGCTGGTGGAACCAGAGACGCTGGTGGAACCAGAGACGCTGGTGGAACCAGAGACGCTGGTGGAACCAGAGACGCTGGTGGAACCAGAGACGCTGGTGGAACCCAGGCGCCTGCCAGCACCGCGGTCGGGCCCGGCGGCTCAGCCGATCTCTACCGGCTCCTCGGTGATCACGCCGTCGACGATCCGGAACGAGCGGAACTCGGTGGTCTCCGGCTCCCGGGTGGACGCCAGCACGTAGTGCGCGCCGGGCTCCGACGCGAACGACACGTCAGTCCGGGACGGATAGGCCTCGGTAGCGGTGTGCGAGTGGTAGATGACGACGGGTTCCTCGTCCCGGTCGTCCATCTCCCGCCACACCTTGAGCTGCTCCATCGAGTCGAACCGGTAGAACGTCGGCGAGCGCTCGGCGTTCTCCATCGGGATGAAGCGCTCCGGCCGGTCCGAGCCGAACGGTCCGGCGATCACGCCACAGGCCTCGTCGGGATGGTCCCGTCGGGCATGATCGATGATGGCCTCGTAGAGGGCGCGGTCGATGCGCAGCACGCCGACCACGGTACGACGGATCTGCCCCCGCACGGCCAGTCCAGGGTGCGCAGCCAGTCCAGGGTGCGCAGCCAGTCCAGGGTGCGCAGCCAGTCCAGGGTGCGCAGCCAGTCCAGGGTGCGCAGTCAGTCCAGGGTGCGGATCAGGTTGTCGACGAGGATGGTCAGCAGCTCGTACATCTCGATGACCGGCAGCCGCCGGTCATCGGGGGGCAGCGTTCCGAGCTCGTCGAGGTAGTCGTCGTCGGTGATCCCCAGCCGGGTCCCGAACACCAGCCGCAGGTCGTTCAGGGTCGTCAGCCAGTCCTGCGCCACCTCCTCGTCGAGGAGCAGCACCTCGCCGGGGCCGGGCACGGTCGCGAGCACCCGGCGGGCCGCGGCGCGCTTGTGGGCCAACGCGTCGTCGGTGCGCCGCCGGCGGAAGTCCCCGGAGGCCATCGGGTCCTCCGGGTACGGGTCGGGCAGCAGCCGGGCCAGGGCCGGGTCCTCCGGCGGCGGCGGCGCGGTGTCACGCAGCCCGACCAGCGCCTCCAGCGGGTCGTCGACCGGAGGCGGCTCCAGCATCCGGTCCATCTGCCTGACCAGCTCGATCAGCACCGAGCCCTCCCACTGGGGGAGCCGGAGTTCGATGCCATGGCGAGTGCGCCGGAAGCTGTCCGGCAGCCGGTCGTACTCCTGCGCCACGTCCCCGTCCTCGTCCAGCGGTGTGCTCATACCGGCTCTCAGTCCTGGCGGACGGTGGCCCAGAGGCCGTAGGTGTGCAGACGAGCGGCGTCCCGCTCCATCTCGTCGCGGGTGCCGTTGCTGACCGACGCCCGGCCCTTCTCGTGGACGTCGAGCATCAGCTTGCGCGCGGTAGGTCGGTCGTAGCCGAACAGCTTCTGGAAGACATAGGTCACGTAGGACATCAGGTTGATCGGGTCGTTCCAGACGATCGTGACCCAGGGTCGATCGTCACTGAGCGCCTCTTCGATCTCCTCGACGTCCGCGGGTGAGACGGCGGTGGCGGTCACGGCACCTATTGTTACGCACCCCGCCGCTCCCTACCCGTCGGCTGGTGAACCTCCGACACGGTCCGTCGCCGGCACGCGCCTCTCGGGCACCGAGCCCGCGACGGTCCGTCAGACCGAGCGGCGCAGCAGCGGTGGATACAGCGCGGTCGCCGACCCCCGCCGGTAGAGCTGGGCCGGCCGGCCGCCACCGCGCGGCGAGCTGACGGCGCCGACCGGGACGACGAAGTCCGGCGTGCTCAGCACCTTGCGGCGGAAGTTCGGCGGGTCGAGGCTCACGCCCCAGGCCGCCTCATAGACCCGGCGCAGGTCAGCGAGCGTGAACGGCTCCTCGCAGAAGGCCGCCGCCATCGGGGTGTACTCCAGCTTGCCGCGGGCCCGCTCGACCCCGTCCGCGACGATGCGCGGATGGTCGAACGCGAGGGTCGGCCCGTCGGGTGAGCCCAGATCCTCGACCGGCCACCAGCGGGCCTGCTGGCCCCGGCGGCCGGGCTCCGGCTGCGGCAGGTTCGGCAGCAGGGCCAGGTAGGCGACGCTGACGACCCTGGTGCGTGGGTCGCGGCCCGGGTCGCCGTAGGTATAGAGCTGCTCAAGGTGGCCGGCCGCCGTCACGCCGGTCTCGTCGGCGAGCTGGCGGCGGGCCGAGGCGTCCAGGTCCTCGTCGGAGCCGACGAAGCCGCCGGGCAGCGCCCAGTAATGGGTGAAAGGGGCCTCGTCCCGCTGGATGACCAGGACGCACAGGCGGCCCGAACGCAGCGTGAGCAGGACAACGTCGACGGTGACGCTGATCGCCGGCGGCCCTGGACTCACGGCGTCCAGCTTCTCGCACGGCGTCAGGGATGCGGCACCGAGGTGATAACCGGCAGGCAGGGGTGGCCGAACGCGACGTCGCGGGCCCGCTGCGGCAGGTCGGCGACGGCGGCCCGGTGATGGTCGCGGGCCCGGCGCAGCCCGACCGGGCCGGTAGCCGTGGGGTCGACGACCGCCCCGTCGCGCATCAGCTCGACGAGCAGTGGCCGGTCCCGGCCCGGACCAGCGAGGCTGCCGCCCACGGGGTGTGCCTGCTCGGCGGGCCCGTCCAGGGCGGCCGGAGCGAGACCGTCGACGGACTGGCCGCGCGAGGCGGCCCCGCCGGGACGCTCGCCGGCCGGCAGCACGAGGTCCACGACGGCGACCCCACCCGCGTCGTGCCGGCGCAGCACGTCTTTGCGGCCGCCGCGGGTGCTCTTGCCGATGGAGGTCTTCGCGACCGGCCGGCCGTCGATCTCGACGAGCTTGTAGACGAAGCCGGCGGTCGGCGCGCCCGAGCCGGTGACCAGGCTGGTGCCGACGCCGTAGCCGGCGGCCGGCACGCCGGCGAGCCGAGCGATGCTGTGCTCGTCGAGGTCACCCGTGACGATGATCCGGGTCTCGGTGGCGCCCAACGCGTCGAGCTGGGCCCGGGCGGCCCGCACGCCGGCGGCCGGGTCGCCGCTGTCGATCCGGATGGCGCCGAGGCCCGGTCCCGCCGCCGCGACGGCCGCGGCGATGCCCGCCTCGACGTCGTAGGTGTCGACCAGCAGCGTTGTGTCGACGCCCAGGGTGTCGACCTGGGCGTCGAAGGCTTCCCGTTCGGTCGGGTGCGCCAGAGTGAACGCGTGCGCGGCGGTGCCGCTGCTCGGCACCGCCCAGCGCCGGGCTGCCTCCAGGTTCGACGTGGCCGCGAACCCGACCAGGTACGCCGCCCGGGCCGCGGCGACCGCCGCCTCCTCGTGGGTGCGCCGGGAGCCCATCTCGATCAGCGGCCGGCCCCCGGCCGCCTGCACCATCCGGGCACCGGCGGCGGCGACGGCACTGTCGTGGTTGAGCACCGACAACGTGAGCGTCTCCAGCAGCACGCATTCGGCGAACGGGCCCTCGACCACGAGCACGGGGGTGCCAGGCAGGAAGGGCTCACCCTCGGCGAAGCCGCGGATGTCGCCGGAGAAGCGGTAGCTGGCCAGCCAGTCGGCGGTGGCCGCGTCGACGACGCCGCTGCCGGTGAGCAGGCTGAGCTCCTCGGGGCCGAACCGGAAGTCGGCGAGCGCGGCGAGCAGCCGGCCGGTGCCGGCGACGACACCGTAGCGGCGGCCGGCGGGAAGCGAGCGGGCGAACACCTCGAAGGTGGCACGCCGGTACGCGGCGCCGGACTTCAGCGCGGCGCGCAACATGGTCAGCTCGTAATGATCAGTGAGAAGCGCCGTGGACATCCGCACCAGGTTAGGTATCCGCGGCCCGCGACGCGGCTCAAAAGTCCGATTGGGGGCGAGTGGCTCAGGGCACGCGGCTCGGAGGGCGCTTGCGCGCCCGCTCGCCACGCGCCGGTCGGGGCGCTGAACGCCCCGACCAATGCTGGACCGAGGCGCACGGCGATGACACTGGCCGACCTGATCCAGGGCCGGGACCTCGGCTGAGTACCGCTGACGTGGCTGGCCGGGGGCCGGGACCAGGCTTAGTCTCGCTGGGGCTACAAACCGCCCGAACCGGCCGAAAAGGCCATGACTGGATGTCCTGCGCCCGTCTCGAGGCTGGGCGGCGGGCTGCTGTCCGGGGTGAGGTGCCGGGTGGTCCCGCGGATGCGGGTAACCGAGCACACAGGTAGATCACGCCCGACACGGGCCGCGGCTATAGAAAGCCGGGCGGGATCGGGCAGGCTAGGACGTGCACGGTCCGACCGGGCGTGGGCTGATGAACAGGTCACATCATTCGCCCAGCACCGCAGTGCCGCAAGCACGTGGTGGCCGCCGCGAACCCCAGCAGGGGCGCCGGCGGCGGCGTGCGATCGTGACTGTGTGCACGGCAACTATGCGGGGGTTTTTCTCGTCGTGGTCGGCGGGGCCCTACTTGCCCTACTGGTCATGGCACGTAGGGCCAGCCGGAGCCTCGCGCGAGACGTCTGGGGCCGGATGAGGCTGCTGCGCTGGATCGGAGTGGCGATTGTGATCGTCGTCGCACTGGCACTGGCGGGCGTGATTCCGGGCCGGTAAAGCGGGCAGCCCGAAAGGATCTGCACGATTTATGCCAGTGAGTCCGCAGATGTACCACTAGCTAGGCTCACGTCCTGTAACCAACGTTCCGCCGCTACGACCCGAGAGGATCCCGGGTGACCGGTCAGACCTGGCTGTGGACACCGCCACCGCCGACCCCTGTTCCTGTCGGCGTCGGGCAACTCCTCCGCGCCTACCGGCAGGCGCACGGGCTCACGCAGCAGCAGCTCGCGGACCAGCTCGGGTTCGACCAGTCCTACGTGTCCAAGGTCGAGAGTGGCCGTCGGGCCATCCACGACATCTCCACGCTGCGCCACATCGCCCGCCACCTGGAGCTCGCGCCCGAGGACGTGGGCCTGGCCCCCGGCACGCTCGCCGAGCGGCGCCGCGAGCCCGGCCGGGACTCCCTGTCCGAGCAGGCCACTGCCAGCCAGCGCGCCTGGCGGGTCACCCGGGACACCCTCAACCGCAACCGGATCCGGCTGGCCAAGGCGGCCGCCGGGCTCTACCCGGAGGCCTACCGCCTCTGCCCCGGCCTGCTGGCCAGGCCCGGCTGGATCTGGCCGCAGCCGCTGGACATCAGCGACGTCGGCCTGCGCTGGTCCGACGAAGTCCCCGAGCCGGCCATCACCGGCGGCGAGCCCGAGACCGACGGCGCGCGCCCGCTGATCGCCGACGGCGGCCCGTACGTGCGCTACCAGCGCTACACCCGCGCCATGCGTGACCTGGACCGCCCGACGCTGTTCGAGAACCGGCTGAGCTTCCGGCTGGTCGACATCACCCGCGACGACCTGGGGTCAGGCCAGACCGGCGATGGCGGGAACCCGATGCTGGCCTTCGGCCACACCACCTACTTCGACGCCGTCGACGTCTGCGAGACCGTCGCCCACGAGACCGCCGCCGCGATGATGTCCAGCGGGCTGTCCTGGCCGGCGCTGCCGTTCCGCCGCCGGATCGGCGATCCCTTCGACCTGGCCGCCCGGCCGGTACTGCCGTCGATCAACACGCTGACCATCCGGGTCGACCGGGGCTCGGCGAGCTTCCTGCTGCACCGGCGCAGCGCCGGGTCGGTCGCCACCGCCGGCGGGGTGTACCACGTGATCCCGGCTGGCGTGTTCCAGCCGTCCGGGATCACCCCGGTCCACCACCGGGCCGACTTCGACCTGTGGCGCAACATCATGCGCGAGCTCTCCGAGGAGCTGCTCGGCAACACCGAGCACGACGGGAACTCCTCCACCCCGATCGACTACGCGGCGGACGAGCCGTTCCGGGAGTTCGACGAGGCGCGCCGCGACGGCCGGATCCGGGTCGCCTGCTTCGGCGTCGGCATCGACGCGCTGACGCTGTTCAGCGAGATCCTGACGGTCGTCGTCATCGAGGCCGACACCTTCGACGGCATGTTCGCCGAGATGGTGCACAGCAACGCGGAGGGCTCCGTCGTCTCGGCCGGGCCGAACCGCGCGGCCGCCGAGGGCATCCCGTTCACCTACGCCACCCTGCGCCGGCTGATCGACGGCGAGCCGCTCGCACCCGCGGCCGCCGCCTGTCTGGAGCTCGCCTGGCGCCACCGTGAGCTACTACTGCCGGGGCTACGGCTGCGAGCGGCGTCCTAAGTTGCCTCCGTACGGGGGCGGCCTGCGGGTCCTCGTCACAGGGGCGGGCGGCTTCATCGGGGCCGTGCTCACCGACCTGCTCGCGGCCCGGGGCGACCAGGTCACCGCGCTGGTGCATGGCCGCGAGGGCGGCTCGCGACCGGACCACGCGGCCACGGCCGGCGGGAGCCCGCCGGCCCGCCGGCTCGCACCGGGCGTCGAGGTCGTCGCCGCGGACCTGCTCGACCCGGGCTCCCTGCTGGCCGCCCGGCTGGACCGGGGCTTCGACGCCGTCTGCCACCTGGCCGCGCTGACCCGGGTCCGCCAGTCGGGCGCCGAGCCGCTGCGCTACTTCGAGACCAACGTGACGGGCACCGTCAACCTGCTTACGGCACTCGACCGCGGGGTGGCCGCCGGCGGGCCGCCGCCCGCCGTGGTGTTCGGCTCGACCGGCACCGTCTACGGCGATCCCGGCGGCGGGCCCATCCCCGAGAGCCACCGGCCCGAGCCGAGCCACCCGTACGGGGCCTCGAAGCTCGCCGCCGAGCTGGCCATCACCCACCAGGCCGCGACCGGCCGGATCGGCGCCGTCGTCCTGCGCTCGTTCAACGTGGCCGGCGGCGCGGCCGGGCACATCGACCGGGACGTGACCCGGATCATCCCAGCCGCGTTGCGGGTGGCCGCCGGCGCGGCGGAGTCCTTCCGGATCAACGGTGACGGCGAGGCGCTGCGCGAGTACGTGCATGTCGCGGACGTGGCGGCGGCCTACGCGCTGGCGGTGGACGCGGCGCGCCCGGGCGACTTCCGCGTCTACAACGTCGGCGGGGCCGGCGTGACCGTCAACGAGGTGCTCGCCGCGGTCGAGCGGGTCACCTGCTGCCCAGTGCGCAGGGTGACCGGGCCGCCGGTGATCGAGCCGCGCACCCTGGTCGTCGACAGCGGCAAGATCCGCAAGGAGCTCTACTGGGAGCCGCACCGCTCGACGATCGACCAGATCATCGCCGACGCGTGGACCTGGTCACACGAGGCGGCGGCCGAGAGCCCCTCCGCGCCGACGTGATGACCGTCACATCTAGGTCAATCGCCGCCCCCGAGGCCGAGCTGAACCGTTTCCCTCCGTCACACCCGCGCCGCCCCAGCTGACGCGAGTCGTCACCGCGATACCTCTCGGCGACCCCCAAGGGCACACATCACCAGCTCCGCACACTAATCTGGCGTCTAACGGCTGGCGATCTCATCCACGTGCGTGCGTTCGGCGCGCCGTGGCACGGGGTCGCCTTGGCGGAAGCCAGCGGGGCGCGCCCGCGCGGCTTCCGGATCGCACACGTTCCTGGGGGAACACAGTGGACGAACAGAGCACTGGCGCGGCCGGGTCGCGGTCCACTTCGCGGTTGGTGGTGGACGTCGTCCGGGCGCTTCGCGGCTGGGTGGTGATCGCCGCCGGCGGAGTGCTGCTGCTCAGCTGCTACCTGGGCGTCTCGGCGGAGACCAACCCTGGCCTGCAGCTCCCGTACCTGGCGTCTGGCGGGCTGACCGGGCTGGCCCTGGTCCTCATCGGCTGCGCCCTGCTGATCGCCGACCGGATCGAGTCGGCCCGGACCAGCGGCGTCTCGGCCGCGCAGGCCCAGCTGGCCGAGCAGGTCGACGACCTGCACGCGCTGGTGGTGGCCGCGGCGAACGCGGCTCCCGGGCCCGCGGTCACCGCCGCCCCGGCGCCGGCCGCCGCCCCGGCGCCCGCGCCGGCTCCGGCCGACGACGGCTCCGTCTACGCGGTCTCGGGCGGCCGGACCTTCCACCGGCCGGGCTGCGAGCTGCTGGCTGGCAAGTCCGCGCAGCGGGTCGAGCCGACGCAGGTCTCCGCGCGCGGGCTGTCGCCCTGCTCGGTCTGCGCGCCGATCCTGGTCGCCTGACCCGGTGGCCAGCGTCGACCTCGCGATCGCCGGCCTGGCCATCGGCGCGATCGCGGCGCTCTCTGGCATCGGCCTGCTGGTCACCTACCGCACCAACGGCGTCCTCAACCTCGCGCAGGGCGGTATCGCGACCCTGGTCGCCTACGTCTACCGCGAGATGTCCGTCGTCTGGGGCCTGCCGGTCTGGCTGTCGGCGGTGCTCGCGCTCGTCGTGCTCTCGCCCGGCCTCGGGGTGCTGCTGGAACGGCTCGTCTTCCGGCCGCTCGCGCGCCGGCGGGCGTCGGCAGCCGAGTCGCTGGTCGCCAGCCTCGGCGTCATGGTGCTCACTCTCGGCATGTGCGCCGGGATCTGGGGCCTGGGGGCGCAGACCGACGTTCCAGCGGTCTTCCCGAACAAGTCGGTCGGGATCGGCGGGCACCACATCGGTGTCGACACCATCAGCACCCTGGTCCTGATACTCATCGCCTGTGTGTCCCTCGGCCTGCTGCAGGCCCGGACCCGGTTCGGCCGGCAGATGCGGGCCGTCGTCGACGACCGCCAGCTCGCCGAGCTGTCGTCGGTCCCGGCCGACCGGGTCGCCGCCGCGGGCTGGGCCTTCGGTACGACGCTCGCCGGCTTCACCGGGGTGCTGCTGGCTCCCCGGGTCTCGCTGTCGCCCTACTCGCTGTCGCTGGTGGTGCTCGAGACGTTCGCCGTCGTCGTCGCCGCCCGGCTGGTCAGCCTGCCGGCGGCGGTGCTCGCGGGTCTGGCGATCGGCATCCTGCAGAGCGAGCTGACCCAGTTCACCGTCAACGGCAGCTTCGCCGACCTCTACCGGACGCTCGGGTCGAACCTGTTCGTCGTCGTCCTGCTGGTGCTGCTGCTCGCGATCCCGAACCTGCGTGAGCTCGGTGACGCGGGCTCCGCCGGCCGCTTCTCCAGCCGCGGCGGGGAGGATGACACCGGCACGGCCGCCGACCGCAGCAAGGACCTGGTCGGGCGGATCGCCGGCTTCGTCATGCTGCTCACGCCGATGCTGTTCGCGCCCTCCGACCTGCGCCACGCGTTCATGGTCCCGGCGCTCGCGCTCATCTTCCTGTCGATCGTGATCGTCACCGGCTACAGCGGCCAGGTCTCGCTCGGCGTCGCCGGCTACGCCGGCCTGGGCGCGCTGTTCTCGATGAAGCTGTCCTCCAGCGGGATGGTCGGCATTCCGCACCTGCCGGGGCTGCTGGCGATCCTGGTCGGCGCCATCCTGGTCGCCCCCATCGGCCTGGTCACCGGTTACCCGGCGATCCGGCGACGGGGGCTCACGCTCGCGCTCGTGACGTTCGCCGTCGGCGCCGTCGTCAGCAGGTTCGTCTTCGAGCAGCCGTCGCTGGCCGGCAACCTGACGGTCAACCCGCTGTACATCGGCGGTTGGCAGCTCGGGGACAAGGCGTTCTACGTGGTCGAGCTGATCGGGCTGGGCCTGGGCATGCTGGCGGTGCGCAACCTGCACCGCGGCCGGCTCGGGCGCGCGCTGCTCGCGGTCCGGGACAACACCGGCGGCGCCGCGGCCGTCGGGGTCGACGTCCGCAACCTGAAGCTGCTGGCCTTCACCATGTCGTCGGTGGTCGCGGGCCTGGGCGGAGCGCTGCTCGCGTACAGCGCGTCGTCGTTCTCGCCGGACACCTTCCAGCCGATCCAGAGCCTGCTGTGGTTCACGGCCGTCGTCGTCTTCGGCGCGGACAGCGCGGTCGGCGCGATCGTCGGCGCGGCCTTCATGGTCGCGATCGACGTGATGGCGCCGTCCGGCTCCTCGACGCTGGCCGTCGGCATCCTCGCGCTGGCGCTCGGCTGGCTGCCGGGCGGGCTCGCCTCGGCCGTCCGCGGGCTGATCCGCTTCGTCGCGGAGCAGCTCGCCGACCAGTTCGTCGCGCCGGCCTCGCCGGTGCGGGGAATTCCGGCGCTGGCGCACGCGGGTCTGCCGGCGGCGAGCTCCGGGGCCGTCGCCTCGGCCACGGGAATGCAGCCCGCGGGCCTGGTCGAGCGGTCGGCGCAGCCGTCGGGCGGCGTCGTCGCCGCCGAGCGGGTCGCAGCGGGGCGCGGTCTCACACTGACCCCGTTCGGCCGTACGCTGCTCGGCCTGGTCGGCGGCGGGATCACCCCGGCCGCGCCGGTGCACGCCGTCCCGAACGGCGCCAGCACGGGCGCCGTCGGTGACGTCGACCGGCGCGCGACGGTCGGCGCGGGCGACTTCAGCTCGCGCAACCACGTCGAAGGGGGCCACCGGTGAGCCGCGCCGAACTGCGGGCGATCGGTCTGGTCCGCCGGTACGGCGGGCTCACCGCCGTCGACCACGTGGACATGTCCGCGCCGCCCGGGATGATCACCGGTCTGATCGGGCCGAACGGTGCCGGCAAGTCGACGCTGTTCAGCCTGCTCACCGGCGTCGAGCAGCCCGACGAGGGCCGCGTCATGCTCGGCGACCGGGACATCACGAAGCTGCGGCCGGACAAGCGCTCCCGGCTGGGGCTCGTGCAGACCTTCCAGGTGCCGTCGCTGTTCACCAGCATGACCGTGCGGGAGAACCTGCTCGTCGGCGTGGAGAACCGGCGGCGGGACTATGCCGGCGGCCTGTTCGGCCTCGGCATCCGCCGCAACCCCAAGTACGAGCAGGTCGTCGACGACATGCTCGCCTCGCTGGGGCTGACCGACCTCGGCGCCGCCGTCGCGGGCTCGCTCTCGACCGGCGCGCTGCGGCTGGCCGAGTGTGCCCGGGCCCTGTGCACCCACCCGGACGTGCTGCTGCTCGACGAGCCGGCCAGCGGCCTCGACGGCGCGGAGACCGACCGGTTCTCCCAGCTCCTGCGCCGGATCGCGAACGCCGGCGTGGCGATCGTCCTGGTCGACCACGACGTCGAACTGGTGTTCACCGTGTGCGACCAGGTCTACGCGATGGTGGGCGGGAAGGTGGTCTCGCACGGCGACCCGGCGACGGTTCGTTCGAACCCGACAGTCCAGTCCGTGTACCTCGCGCAGGGAGCGATGACATGAGCACTCCCCCGCCGCGTGGCCCGCTGGACGGCGCCGATGCGATCGCGGCTGGCAGCTCGGCCGCCGCGCT
Organism: Pseudofrankia sp. DC12; assembly: GCF_000966285.1. NCBI lineage: Bacteria > Bacillati > Actinomycetota > Actinomycetes > Frankiales > Frankiaceae > Pseudofrankia > Pseudofrankia sp. DC12. The sequence goes on along the minus strand of NZ_KQ031391.1, from coordinate 4,746,339 downwards.
GGCGGCCTCCGTCGGTGGCCGGGCGGCCCAGGCACCCGCGCCCGGCGGCATCGAGCTGCGGCTGACCGGCGCACGGGCCGGCTATGGTGCTGTTGAGGTGCTGCACGGCCTGGACCTCGTCGTCCCCGCCGGCAAGGTGACCGCCCTGCTCGGCGTCAACGGCGCCGGCAAGAGCACCACACTGCGGGTGCTCGCCGGGCTGGTGCCGCTGCGCAGCGGCACGCTGACCTGGCGCGGGGACGTCATCACCAAGCTGTCGGCGCTCGACCGGGCCCGGCGTGGCCTGCTGCTCGTGCCGGACGAGCGGGCCGTGTTCGCGAGCCTGTCGGTGCGCGACAACCTGCTGGTGGTCGCCGAGGCCACCGGGAACCCGCAGGGCATCGCCCCCGCGCTGGACGCGTTCCCCAAGCTGCGGGACCGGCTGCCGCAGCGGGCCGGCTCGATGTCCGGCGGCGAGCGCCGGATGCTCGCGCTCGCACGGGCGCTGCTGGCCCGGCCGGCCGTCCTGATGGTCGACGAGCTGTCGCTGGGCCTCTCGCCCAAGGTGGCCGCCGAGCTGTTCGAGTGGCTCGCGACGATCGCCGCCGCCGGCACGACCGTGATCCTCGCCGACCAGTACACGGACGCGGCGCTGGGGATGGCCGACATCGCCTACGTGCTGCACCGCGGCGAGCGCTCCTTCGTCGGCGACCCGGCCGAGCTCGCGAACGCGTAGGGCGGTCGGCCGGAGACGGCGCTTCGCGCCTCCGGCCGCTCCGCCTGGTTCGGGCGCTTGGCGTCCTCCCTAACGCTGTATCGGGGGGACGGCGACCAGCGGGGGCGGCCCTCGTCCAGGGCTGGCATCTTGGGTGCGTTTCGCTCCGCTCCGCCTCGGGGTTCCTGCCGGATCGGCGTAGCCGATCCGGCAGGTCCGGGGCGCCCAGGGCCGCCCTCCCCAACGTGGAACGGGGCTGGCGCAGAAGATCTGGGCTGGCGCGGTCAGTTGTCGGGGCTTGGTTACGTTTCGCTCAGGCGGCCGGGTCGCGGAAAGCCGGGCCCGCCCTGGCCCGGCTTCCGGCGTCCCGCCTGCGGAGTGCGCCACGGCTGAGGGGCGGCTACCGGGGTCTCGCCCCGGCCAGCCGCCCCTCAGTTGAGCTATCCGGCTGCTATCGGTATCAGGTGGCCGGGATGCTGTAGGTCGGGACGTTGAAGCAGTTCTTCTGCATGTCGTTCGTCTGCGAGGTCCAGCCGGCGGTGCCGGTCGGGGCCTTCGACGTCCAGCGAACGACGTTCAGGCAGCCGACCTCGGTCTTCGGCGCCGGGACGACCGGCTTGAAGTCCCGCGGGATCATCAGACCGCCCGCGTCGTACGTGGTGGTGTTCATGTAGTTCGTGACGCACTTGCGGGTCAGGTCGGCGCCGCAGGACTTCATCGCGTCGCTCAGCCACATTGCCGAGAGGTAGCCCTCGAACATCCACATGTTCATCTTGCTGACCCGGGCCGGGAAGTACTTCGCGATCGCGTCGCGGTACGCCTTGACCCCGGGGTCGCTCACGTTGTTGTAGTTCTGGTCCTGGCTGACCGCGTAGAGGTTGTCCAGGCAGGTCGGCGTCGAGGCGTACTGCGCGCCGGCGTCGTCCGTCCAGCTCTGCGTGGTGGTGATCTTCGCCTTCAGCGGCATGCCCTGCGACTGGATCGACTGGCAGATCTTCACGTTCGCATCCGCCGTCAGCGCGTCGTAGACCAGGTCGACGTTGTTCCGCTTCATGTCGAGGACCGCGGCGTCGTAGTTGGGCAGCGAGAGGTTGATCTGCTCGGGGATGACCTTGAACCCCTCGGTCTTCAGCCCCTCGCTGATCTGCTGCGCGTACTGCTGCGACTGCCCGATGTTGAAGAAGACGATCGCGGCGGTCTTCGCGCCGAGCTTGTCCTTGAACCAGCGGTAGTCCTGGGTGTCCGCGACGAGCTGGCCGTTGTAGCCCGGGGACTTGCCGTCGCGCGGGTAGCCGAACCCACCGTAGATCGAGTACAGGTTCGGGTACTGGTTGTACGCGTTGCCGGAGACCGGCTGACCGCCGACGTCCGGGACGCCCTTGGAGTTCACGTACTGCGCGCCGGCGTACTGGAACGAGGTTGTGCCGGCCATCGCGAAGATCTTGTCATCGTCGATCATCTTGTGCACGCAGGTGACGTTGCCGTCGGGGCTGCTCTTGTCGTTGCACGCGTCGACGGTGACCTTGCGGCCGTTGATCCCGCCCTTGTCGTTCAGGCTGTCGAAGTAGGCCTGCGCGCCGTAGAGCGAGGACGAGAAGACGTCCCCACCGAGGAAGCCATCCTGGCCGGTCATCACTCCGACCTTGATCTCGGTCGGCGTGACACCCGTGTCGGACGCGGTGTTCGCGGCGGCGTTCGTCGCGCCACCGGTCGCGCCGCTTCCGCCGGACGTGTTCCCCGCGTCGTGCACTCGGCTGCCACAGGCGCTGAGCGCCAGCGTCGACAGCGCCAAAGCGGCGACGAGCGCTCGGGCTCGGTTAGACATGCTCTCCCCTGACTAGTTCCGTGACGCTGCCACGCTACGTCCGGCCGGCGCCGCCCCGGCGCCTACTGGCCGGGACGCGGCTCACACCATGCGCGACTGGCGGGCCCGCCAGACCAGCCGCGTTAACCCTCCGCGAGCCAGTAACCGCGCCCCGCTACGAGTGTTAAGAGTCGAAGGCAGGATGGCGGCGCCGCCTAACGCAACGGCAGCAGGCGCCGCCACCACGACCGGCGCGCGCCGTTGGTCGCCCGCGGCGGGGCGGCGGCGGGCGCGCTGCTCGGCGCGACATCCTCAAGGTCGGCGTCCTCAAGGTCGGCGTCCTCAAGGTCGGCGTCCTCGATCTCGGCGTCCTCAAGGTCGGCGTCCTCAAGGTCGGCGTCCTCGATCTCGGCGTCCTCGATCTCGGCGTCCTCGATCTCGGCGTCGTCCGCCGTCGGGGCAGGCGCAGCCGGCTCACCGATGATCTCGGCCTCGGCGACCTCGGCGACCTCCACGGGGGCCTCGCTCACGTCCGCCACCGGCTCGGCGGCCGGCGCGGCCGGCTCCGGGACGACAACCGGCTCCGGAGCGGCCGGCTCCTGCGCGGGCTCCGCTGCGACGGCCGGCGACGGCTCAGCCGCTTCCGGCTCGGCGGCCGCCGGCTCGGGCGGAAGCTCGTCGTCACCCGGCAGCCGGGCCGCCGGGATGCCGGGCACGTCGTCCGGGCCCTGGCGCGCTTCTGGGATACCCGGGACGGCCGTCGTGCCACCGCCGGCGACCTCATCGGCCGCTGGCGACGCCGCGTCGGCGGAGCCGTCCGGGATCAGGTTCATAATCTTGCCGTCGACGCCGACGGCCCGCACCAGCCGCCCTTGTTCGGCGAGCTTGCGACACACATTGTTGACAGAGCTGCGGCTGGCACCAATAGCCTCCGCGAGCCTGCCGTCGTCCAAACCGGCCGGCGCTCCGGCGAGATGGCCGAGGATCCGGTCCGCAACAGTAGCCACGACGGTGGACGCTATACGTTATCCGCACTTCACGGACCAGCGGGGTCTTACTACGGCGATCGGCCGGAACGGGCGCGGAACGCCCCAGACCTCCCGGATCGCCGACTGCCCAGATCAACTCCGTCGATCCGGCAGGAACCGCCGATCCGGCAGAACCCCGGGCCGCTCTGCCTGGTTCTGGCGCTGAGCGCCCCCCAGCCTGATCCGAAGCCGCAGCGCGAACTGCGCGGTGCGCGCCTGTCCAGGGCCGGTACGTGGACGGGTTCCACCGAAGCGAGCGACCCGAACCGCCGCGACAACTGTCGCTCTCGCAGGTCCACGAGAGTGCTCACCCGCTGGCGGCTACCGGCACCGAGCCTGCCGTATGCCGACCCGGTAGCTCCCATTAGTCCAGGTGTAGGGCGTCGTCCTCGGCGGCGAGGGGCCAGGCGAGGTCGCCGGCTGGGTCGAGCGGACGGGCGACGGACCAGCCGGTCAGCTGGTCGCTGAGCGGGCTGCCGTCGGCGACGAGGCCGGCTGGGCGCGGGTCCGGGTCGCCGTCCGTGAACGGAGTTCCGATCCCGGCGACGTCGTCGTCCAGCACGAGTCCCGACTCGGTGCGCTCCGCGTCCAGGTAGGGGTCGACGTCCGGGACCTCCTGGGCAAGCTGGTCGTCGAGCGACGTGCCGGCGAGCAGCTCGGTCGCGGTGGGCCGGGACCGGACCTCCTCGCTCGGCCGGTCCGGGGCGTCCCAGCTGTCGTCGAGAGGGTCCAGGCCCGCGTCGGTGTCACCGAGATCGTCGCTGTCCAGGCTCTCCTCGACGGTCAGCGGCACGTCGTCGAGAACGCCGGACAGGTCACTGCCGTTCTGCGGATACTCCGCGGGCTCGGTCATCACTGCCTCCCGGTGGGTCTGGGTCGAGGCCCCGGTATCCCGGTGCGCCGGCGCGGGCTGCCCGCCTGCCGGTTCACGGGTCGCTTGACCGAGCGATTCCCAGCAGGAACGGCGGTAATCAGCGCCCGGCACCCGCGCCGGTTCCGGGCCGGCCCGAAGGCCCGTCGAGTTCGGGACCCGGCAGCGGGAGAGGTTCGCGGCCGCCTCATCCGGGAAAACCGTACTTCGGACGTCAGGCCGCCGGGGCGCCCGCGACCGTTCCGTCATCCTCGGTGAGCAGGGCGTCGCCCGTCGGGGCCACACCGTCCGCGTCGTCGACGCCGCCGGACCGCGCCACCGCGTCCTCGGCGGGTTGGGCCTCCAGCAGCAGGCGGCCCTCGGCCAGGACGGCCACCCGGTCCGCTACGGCCGACGCCTCACCGGCCGACCGCGTCGCGTACAGCAAGGTGACGCCGACCTGGCGATGCAGCAGGCGCAGGTCCTCGGCCAGCCGGACACGCAGGCCCTCGTCGTCCACCGTCCCGAGCGGCTCATCGAGCACCAGGACCCTCGGGCGCCGCACCAGCGCCCGCGCGATCGCCACCCGCTGCTGGTGGGCCGCGGACAGCTGAGGCGGGCGGCGGCGGGCATAGTCGCCCATCCGGACCAGCTCCAGAGCCTCCCGGACCCGCCGGGAGGTGCCAGCCTGGCCGGCCGGCGTCGCAGGCGCGCGGCCGCGCAGCTCGGGCGCGCCGCCGCGCAGGCCGAAGGCGACGTTGGCGGCGACATCGAGGAATGGGAAGAGGCCGTAGCGGCCGAACACGGCGGCGACCGGCCGGCGCGCCACCGGCAGCCCGGCGACGTCGACACCGTCCACCAGGGCATGACCGTCGGTCGGCGTCTCCAGCCCCGCGACCAGCCGCAGCACGGTCGTCTTGCCGGCTCCGACGGGGCCGACGAGCGCGAGCGACTGACCAGCGGCGACCGACAGGTCCACGTCGACGACCGCGCTGCCCGCCGCCCCCGGGAGACGATGCGTCAGGCCGACCAGCCTGACCTCGCCCGCCCGCGGGTTCGCGCCGCGCGTCATCCTCACCCCCACAGGTGCCCCCGCCGCCTGGCTGGACTCCCGAACTGTAGCGAAGCCCACCAAGCCACCGGCATCCCCGCTTCCGTCAACAAGCGGGCCAGCCGATCGGCCGCAAGCCCATTAAGATCGCCGGCCTGTGCCGGGGGTCGTCCTGTGCCCCCGGTCCGCTGCCGCGGACTCCGGACTGCTCCTTGGCGAAGATGGGTCGTCGCCAGCTACGGCGCTCGCGACCTCGACCTTCACCGCGGCGCCGCGGCGAAGGTCGAAGCGGCGCTGAGCGCCGTGGGCGCGCCGCACGACGTCAAGGAGTACCCGACGGCCGGGCATTCCTTCATGGACGGCTACCCGGTCCGCTCAGGCGCCGTCGGGAAGGTCATCGGCACGCACCACGACGGGCCTGCGGCCGACGACGCGTGGCGGCGCATCCTGGGCTTCTTCGACGAGCACCTGCCTGACGGCTCCCGCGCCGGCCGGCTCCCGGGGCTACGAGTGCAGCCAGTGGCCGACCGGTCCCGGCGTGTCGCGCAGAATCCAGAAGGCGATCACGACGACCGGGATCGCCCGGTTAAGCAGGCTCGGCATCCTGGGGGTCCGGACACCGACGCCGAGCAGGCGCAGCACCGCCACGAACCATCCGGCCACCAGCCAGGGCGCCGCGATGACGAAGAGGATGTTGTAGTTCGCCGCCTGGCCGACGTGGCCGTGCAGCAGCTGATGCAGACCCCGCATCGAGCCGCAGCCAGGACAGTCCAGGCCGGTGGCCCACTTGAACGGGCAGAGCGGGTAGTGCCCCGGCTTCGCCGGGTCGACCAGGTAGATCATCGTCGACCCGGCGGCCGCGACGGCGGCGACCCCCAGGTACCCGGCGAGCCGGGCCCGGCGGGACCAGCTGCGGATCGGCCACGACGGCAGCTCGGGCCCGGCGCCCGTCGGCACGGCGCTCATGGGCCCCGCGGAAGACAGCCCCGCGGCCGTCGGCGCGGCGCCCGTCGGCATGGCGCCTGGATGATCGGCGGGAAGGCCCGGCCCGGCCGGCTCAGCGGGTAGGGACACCACGGACGGTCCCAGGGGTGCGAGTCCGCGTGACGCGGCCGTGGACGGACATACTCGGCAGCGTAGCCGTCGTCCCAGGAACCGGGCGAGAGCGGAGGTCCGATGACTGGATCGCTGGATGGACCGGGCGAGAACGTCCGCCCGGCGGGGCCGACCGATGCGCCGGTGCCGCCCTACGCCGCGCGCGAGGCGGCGGCCGAGCTGCCGGACGCCCCCGGCTACGCGGGCCTGGCGACCTTCTGCGGCCGGCCGTGGCTGGAGACCGAGGCCGAGCTGCTGGCCAGGCGCCCGGACGTCGCCGTCGTCGGCGCACCGTTCGACATCGCCACCACGCACCGGCCCGGCGCGCGGTTCGGCCCGCGCGCGCTGCGCGCCCAGGCCTACGACCCGGGCACCTACCACCTCGACCTGGGCATCGAGATCTTCGACTGGCTGGATGTCGTCGACGCCGGCGACGCGCACTGCCCGCACGGGCTGACCGAGGCGTCCCACGCCAACATCCGCGCCAAGGTGAACCAGGTGGCGAGAAACGGGATCTTCCCGCTCATCATCGGCGGCGACCACTCGATCACCTGGCCGGCGGCGACAGCCGTGGCCGAGGCGGTCGGCTGGGGCGAGGTCGGCCTACTGCACTTCGACGCGCACGCCGACACGGCCGACATCATCGACGGCAACCTCGCCTCCCACGGCACCCCGATGCGCCGGCTGATCGAGTCGGGCGCGATCCGGGGACGCAACTTCGTCCAGGTGGGCCTGCGCGGCTACTGGCCGCCGCCGGACGTCTTCGCCTGGATGCGCGAGAACGGCCTGCGCTGGCACCTGATGCACGAGGTCTGGGAGCGGGGCTCGCGCGCCGTGGTCGCGGACGCCATCGCCGAGGCCGTCGACGGCTGCAAGGCGCTGTACCTCTCGGTGGACATCGACGTGCTGGACCCCGGGTTCGCACCCGGCACCGGCACTCCCGAACCGGGTGGGATGAACCCGGCCGACCTGCTGCGCGCCGTCCGCCAGATCGCGCTCGACACGCCGCTGGTCGCCGCCGACATCGTCGAGGTCGCCCCGCCCTTCGACCACGCGGACACCACGGTCAACAGCGCCCACCGGGTGGCCATGGAGGTCTTCGCCGCGCTGGCCCACCGCCGCCGCACCGCCGCGGGCGGCGTCCCCGACCTCCCGGGCACAGCGCCGTAGCGCCTGGCCGACGCCCGAGGCTCGCCGTGGGGTCCGCGGGACCGAGGCAAGGCCCTGCCAGGGATTGGTGCCTGGCGCGGGCGCGGCGGTGGGAAGGCCGGTCGCGGACACCTGCTCGTAGATGATGATCGCGTCGGTCGTCGTCAGCGGGCCCCGATAGAGGTCATCATCTCCGTAAGTGATCCCCCAACAGTTAATGTGCCGAGACTGGTCGGCGTCAGCGATGCGCTGGCGGAGCCGTCGTGGACGGGGACCTTGACGTCCTTCCCCTCGTACTGGAACCGCACGCTGCCGATCAGCGGTGGTCCGCCCGGCTGGGTCGGGCGCACGCTGACCGTGACGGTGAACGGGTCCCGTTGGCGACCCGCATGGTCTGGGTGGGCGGTGGGATTCCGGCGTCCGCCTCGGACGGATCGCCACCCGGCCCGTCGCCTGCGGCACCCGGCCGAGGCTTGCGGTGCGCGACCCCTCACACCGTCAGCGGCGGCCGAGGGCGTAGCAGGCGATGGCGGCGGTGGCGGCAACGTTGAGGGAGTCGACGCCGGCGGCCATCGGGATCCGCACGCGGCGGGTCGCCGCCGCCTGGGCCGCGGTGGAGAGGCCTTCGCCCTCCGTGCCGAGCAGGACTGCGAGCCTCCCGTCCGGGGCCGGGCGGAGGGTGGCTAGGTCGGCGGCGTCGGCGGCGGGGGTGAGCGCCAGGGTCTCGAAGCCGCGGTCGGCGAGCATGCCGAGGGCCGCGGGCCACGGGTCGAGGCGGGCGTAGGGGACGGCGAACACCTCACCCATCGAGACCCGGACGGAACGGCGGTACAGCGGGTCCGCGCAGCGCGGGCTGAGCAGGATGGCGTCCATGCCGAGGCCGGCAGCCGAGCGGAACACGGCCCCCAGGTTCGTGTGGGAGACGAGATCCTCCAGGACGAGGACGCGCAGCGCCCAGGAGAGCAGTTCGGCCGGGTCGCGGGCGGGATGGCGGGCCATGGCGGCTAGCGCGCCGCGATGCACCTCGAACCCCGTGATCTTGGCCATGACGTCGGGTCCGGCGCGGTAGACCGGAACATCCGGACCTAGCTCGGCCGGGACGGCGTCGAGCCGGTTCGGCGTGACCAGCACGGAACGCGCCCGGTAACCGGCACGCAGCGCTCGCTTGATCACCCGCTCGCCTTCGGCGATGAAGAGCCCCTCGGCCGGCTCCTTACGCCGTCGTAGCACAACATCGGTCAAGGCAACGTAATCGGCGACCCTCGGGTCGCCCGGATCGTCTACCGGGATGATCGTCAACGCCATCGGCGCAGGCAGCGGGACGGCCGGCATCGAAGCCGTCATGCGGCCGTAATCCCAGGCCAGCAGAATCGGCGCTCATGACCGCGCAACCGGGTGCCCCCTCTCCTTCCGCCGACCGGCCCGCCGACCTGTTGGTCGTCGGGGCCGAGCTGGTTGCGACCGTCGACGCCGAGCGCCGGGAACTGCCCGGCGGCTGGGTGGCGATCACCGGCGGGCTGGTGAGCGCCGTCGGTGCCGCCGGCGACCCGCCGCCGCGGGCCCTGCGCACGGTGCGAGCCGAGGGCTGCCTCGTCACCCCCGGGCTTGTCAACACACACCATCACATCTACCAAAACCTGACTCGCGCCTTCGCGCCGTCGCTGCACGGCACACTCTTTCAGTGGTTGTCCACGCTGTACCCGCTGTGGTCGCGGCTGGACGAGGAAGCTGTGAACGTCTCCGCCTATGTCGGGCTTACCGAACTGGCGCTCGGCGGCTGCACGACGTCGACCGATCACCTGTACGTCCACCCGAAGGGCGGCGGCGACCTGATCGGGGCAGAGATCGCCGCGGCGTGCGAGCTGGGTATGCGGTTCCACCCGACGCGTGGGTCGATGTCGTTGTCGCAGAAGGATGGCGGGCTGCCGCCGGACTCGGTGGTGCAGGACCCCGACGAGATCCTGGCCGAGTCGGCCCGCCTCGTCGCCGCTCATCACGACCCGTCGCCGGGCGCGATGGTGCGGATCGCGCTCGCGCCCTGCTCACCGTTCTCGGTCAGCCCGGAGCTGATGAAGGCCACCGCTGAGCTGGCCGAACAGCTGGACGTCCGGTTGCACACCCATCTGGCTGAGGATCCCGAGGAGGACGAGTACTGCCTCGCGGTCTACGGGCGGCGGCCCATCGACCACTTCGCTGAGGTTGGCTGGGGTGGGAGCCGGGCCTGGGTCGCGCACTGCATCTGCCCGAATGAGGCCGAGGTCGCCCGGTTGGGCGCCTGGGGCACAGGTGTGGCGCACTGCCCGAGCAGCAACATGATTCTGGGCGGCGGGCTGGCTCCGATCCGCGAGTTCCGGGCTGCCGGAGTTCCCGTCGGCCTGGGCTGTGATGGGTCGTCATCGGCGGACTCGGCCTCGCTGTGGATGGAAGCGCGAAACGCGATGCTGTTGGGCCGGCTGCGGCATGGCTCCGCGTCGATGTCGGCCCGGGAAGCCCTTGAGATCGCGACCCGCGGCGGCGCGGGCTGCCTGGGCCGGGTCGGTGAGATCGGAGAGCTTTCCGTCGGCGCCGTCGGCGACCTGGTGGTCTGGCCGCTGACCGGGGTGGCCTTCGCCGGCGCCCTGTCGGACCCGATCGAGGCGTGGCTGCGCTGCGGCCCGGTTGCCGCGCGACACACCGTAGTCGCCGGTCGGCTCGTCATCGAGAACGGGCTTCCGACCCATCCCGCGCTCGACGAGATGCTGGCCCGGCACCGCGCCATCGCCAGCGGGATCCAGGCGGCCGTCGAGGACACCGGCCCGCTCCCGGCCCACGCATGACCGGCCCGGGCCCCCGCCCATGCGTGACCTGCCGGGACACGCGAGGATGACAGGCATGGGCACCAGCACGACCGAGCCGCTGACGTTGGCTACCGCGCTCGACCTGCTACCGAAGGTCGAGCTGCACTGCCACGTCGAGGGCACGATGCGGCCAGGAACGGTCCTCGAACTGGCCCGACGGCACGGGCTGACGCTGCCGACGGAGAACCTGGACGAGCTGTACACCTACGGCTCGTTGAACGAGTTCCTGGCCATCTTCTGGCTGGTGCAGTCGACGCTGGGTGGACGGGACGACTGGGCCCGGCTCGGCTACGAAAGCGTGGTCGACGCCGCGGCGCACGGTCGGGTCTACGCGGAGATGTTCTTCACCCCGGCCCGGCACCTCGACGCCGGTCAGCGGCTGGCCGACATCGTCGCCGGTCTCTCCGCCGGAATCGCCGCGGGTGAGGCGGAGACCGGGTCGAAGGCAATGCTCATCGCCGACATCGACCGGGCGTTCGGTCCGGGGCCGGGCCTCCAGATGGTGACCGAGCTGGGCGAGCTGCGCCGTTCGGGCGCTCCGGGCATCGAGCGCGTGGTCGGCGTCGGGATGGACTCGACCGAGCTGGACGTCGACCCGAAGTCGTTCGCCGAGGCGTACCGGACCGCTGCCGGCTTCGGCTTCCGCCTGACCGGGCATCAGGGCGAGAACTCGCCGCCATCGGCAATCGCCGAGGTGGTCGACGTACTCGGCGCCGAGCGCATCGACCACGGCCTCTCCCTGGTCGAGGACCCGGCGCTGGTCCGCAGGTTCGCCACCGAACGGATCCCGCTCACCGTGTGCCCGAACTCGAACATTCGCATCGCCAACGCGTTCCCCACGCTGGCCGACCATCCGTTCCCGGCGATGCGCGCGGCCGGCCTGCTGGCCATGCTCAACACCGATGACCCGGCGATGACCGACCTGGACCTCGGCTACGAGTACGCCTCCGTCGCCGAAGCCTTCGGCTACCGGTTCGACGACATGGTCGGCATCGCCCTCGACGGCGTCGAAGCCACCTGGCTCGACGAGGCCGCCAAACGCGACCTCCGCGACCGCGTCGTCTCCGAGGCCGCGGCCCTGGCCGGGCGCCTGGCGAAGGCCTGACGACCGGACCGACTCCCGTCGCTCGGTCCGCATCGAGCCAGCGGCTCGCTGCCACTGGACCGCGCCTCAATCGGAGACACCCGAAACGGGATGCGCGAGTAATTACGGGACTAATGCGCCGCAAGCCGCTGCCCGAGTCCCGCGCCGAACCTCTTGTTAGGCCCGGCGCCGGTCTTGGGCACGCGGCTGGAAGCGCCTAGAGCTGGCGCTCCCCGCCCGCGTGCACTGAGGTGACCGTCTGCCCCGGCGTCACTGGTGCTTCCGACGAACTGTCCTTGGGAATCCCGCCGAGCAGCACGATGATCACGATGATCACCGTGACGAGAGCACCGGCCAGCGCCAGCACCGGCCGCAGGACCGGCGCGAGGACGGCCCAGGCCCCGCGCAGGAGGCGGAGCAGCACGAGCGCCGTGACCAGCGCCAACAGCAGCGCGATCGCCCCCGACCCACCCCCTCCAGAGGCGGCCGACGATGGGTCCTGCGCCGCTACGAAGAACGACTCTGCCACGTTCACGTCAATATCCTTTCCGAGCTCCACCCCATTCACCGTCGATACGCCGCCGCGCGCGGCCGCGTCGTCAGTGCGGTTCCATCTCGCCCCCCGGCTACTTCTTTCGAGACCCTGCCAAGCCGATTTACCGGCTGCTCCAGGAGAATCCCCGCGGGGCCGTCACGCACACTCGACAGGCACTTAACGTCAAACAGGGTTGTGCACGGAGGTCTGAGCGTTGGCCGACTGGCTCCGGGCGTTCCCGAGGTGAATCCAGTCGTTCTCCAGCCCGGTTCCGGCGCGCCCCAGCGGACCGCCAACCGCCACGCCGGAGTCGGCTACCCGACTGCCCAGACCTAATTCAGACCCAACAACCCACGTTGGGCTACCATGGAGTCCACTGGGATCGCCTGGGAAGGGGGGCGGCGTGTCTCCAGGTCAAAGACGGACGCCTCTTGCCCTACGGCTGCGCGACCTACGGACCCGTCATTGGCCCCGTCAGCTGACCCAGTCGGCGCTGGCTCGGATCCTTCTCGTCGCCGAGACGACCGTGTCGTCTTACGAGACCGGCCAGGCCGCTCCCGGCGACGACAAGCTGCGCGCCTACGCCTGCCTCTTCGCGGCGCCGCGCTCCGTGCCCAACAGCCAGATCCGGCTTCTCGCCGAGGAGGAGCTCTCACCCGAGGAGCGCGCCCGGCGTGACGCGCTGCTCAGCGAGCTGAGGCGGCTTCGCGACCATGGCGCGCCCTCGCATGCGAACGGCCGCCGAAGGACCTGGTATTTCCCTGACGACACCCCTATCCGCCTGGTGTGCGGCCGTATCCCGGCGCTGGACGTCTCCCGGCTGGCCCACCCGAGCCACCCCAACTTCACCCGGCTCCTGAGCTACGCCGACCTCGACCCGATGGTCGAGCTCTTCGGTCATATCCGCGCCGAGAACCCAGCCACCGACGTTCGCTTCATGCAGCCTGAGGACATGTCCGACGAGGAGTTCTCGCACCACGTCGTGGTCGTCGGCGGACTCGAGTGGAACGACATGACCGCGTCCTTTCTGAGCCAGCTCGAGGATCTACCGGTCAATCAGGTGGAGCACAGGGACTTTCCTGACGGCGAGATTTTCGTGGTCAGGCCGTCCGACGGAGGCGAGCAGGTGGAGTACAAACCTCAGTACCGGGCGCAGCTCAACAAGGGAGCGACCTTCCGGTACGTCGAGGACGTCGGGTATTTCGCCCGGGTGCCGAACCCGTACAACCTGACCGCCACCCTCACCATCTGCAACGGAGTTCACTCACGCGGCGTCCTGGGCGCGGTACGAATGCTTACGCACGCGAAACTCCGCGAAAGAAACGAGGACTACCTGGCGGCCCGTTTCGAGGACGCACAGCGTTACGGCCTGCTTTTCCGGGTCCCGATCAACGCCGGGAGGACGGTGACGCCGGAACTCGACAACCCGAGGACCAGGCTCTTCGAGTGGTCGGACGTGTGAGTTTGCTGGGAGCAACGGGTGGGCCGTCGGCCCAGGATCAGCAACGCCCCGTGGACTCCGCCGACTCCGGTGGACATGCGGGTTGCGCCGTACAGGTGCCGGACGCCGCCGGCTCGGCGTCCCAGGTCAGGTCGCTGGAAGCCGCCACGCCGGCCGGCGGCCCGAGCGGCGCGCGCCACTTCCCCAGCCACGACCGTTTCCTGCGACCGTGGCAACCGGCGGCCGATGACGCCGTCGACCTCCTCGACGCCGTCATCGTGCCCACAGTGCGGCCGGTCGCCAACCTTGACGAGGCCGCGACCGTCGCCGCCACCGCCAGCAGGCGCCTCCTGGTCCTCTGCAGCCAGAAAGCCGAGGCCACCGCCGTGCGCGCCCGCTTCGCCGGCGCAGGCCTCGACGTCGCGGCGATCGACGTTCCACCGGGTTACCGGCACGACCTCCTGGTGTTCGCCACGTCGGCCGAGGAGTTCAGACGGCTCTCACCGCTGACCGCACCCCGCGACCTGAGTCTGAAGCGGAATCTCGGCCTTTTGCTTGCCACCCTGCTGGGCTGGGAGAAAATCCTCTTCCTGGACGACGACATCTACGGAACAAAGCCGGACGACCTCGGCCAGGTCGTCGCCGCCCTGAGTTCTCGGGGCGTGCCCTGTTTCCTGGTCGAAACGGAGGACGACCGGGCGCCGGACCAACCCCCGACCGAGGACAACTCGGCGGTCTGCCACGCACGCAGACTGGTCGGCGACGAGCAGGGCGTCTTCGCCAGCGCGTCGGCACTGGGTGTCAGTTGCGGACCACCGCGCGCCTTCTTCCCGGACGTGTACAACGAGGACTGGTTCTTCCTGCTGGACGAGATCCGAAGGTCGAGCGTGACCCGCGTCGGTTTCGTCCGGCAGCGGGGGTACAACCCGTACATAGCCGAAAGAGCCAGGTACGAAGAATTTGGCGACGTCCTCGCGGAGGGCCTCCTGGCCCATCTCCACCTCGAGATTCCCGGCGAGCCGACGCGAGACTACTGGCGGGAGTTCCTCGAGGCCCGCGGGCAGATGCTCCGAGCGCTTGACGCGGCCCTCGCGCGGAACGCCAGCCCATTCGCCCCGGCGGCGCGCATCGCCGCCGCGGCGGCGGAGCAACACCGGCTGTCGTTGACCCCAGACGACTGCGTCAGGTTCCTCGACCGCCTCCGCGCGGACAAGGAGGTCTGGGCAAAGCGCCTCGAAGCATTGCCACGGTGCGACAACCTGGCCGATGCCCTGCGGTTCCTCGGCCTCGGCGAGTAGCCGGCGGCCTCCGACCTGCCGACAGGGTGCCCGGCAGCCGAGGTCGGCGTGTGTAAGATGACGCCCATTGGGTGATCAATCAAGGATGACCCTGACACGCAGGCGCGCAGGCGCGCAGGCATGACGCCACGCAGGCATGACGCCACGCAGTCATGACGCATAGTCCTCAGCGCGTGATCTTGCCGCGTGATCACGACTTACGTAGGGTGAACGACGGGGGCGCCGTGTGGCGTGATGTGGTGAACCGGGTGCGTCGCCTGGCCCGATCGACGCGATCGGCGGCCAGGCGAGGTCAGGTTCGCGGCCCCCAGCCGACCGACTGGGCCGTCGTCAGGCTGGACGCGGCGGACTGGCGGCCGTTCCGCCGTGTCCGTCTCAGGTCGCTCGACCGTTCCGGGCGCCACCTCGGCGGCGAACTCGACGCCGAACGCCGTTTCCGGAAGTCGGACTGGCAGGACCGGACCCGGGCGGAGACCTGGCTTGCCGTCCGCCATCCGAACCCGCTGTTGCGCGCACACCTCATCGTTGGCGTCGCCGCACTGAACCGCGCGGAGCAGTGCGATCGGCTTGACGGTCGCCCGCACCCGCACATCGAATCCATCTGGGTGTCGCCCAGGTGGCAGCGAAAGGGCATAGCCTCCGCTCTGACCACCGAGATCGTGAACTCGGCGGGTGTTCCGGAAATCGGTCTCTGGGTGTTTGACGGTAACGACCGGGCGCAGAACCTTTTCAGCCGCCTCGGATTCGCGGGCGACGGATCGATGCAGCTTTTCAAAGACGGCCGGCGAAAAGAAACACACATGTCGATGGAAGTCAAGCGACAAGACAGCGTGGAGCGCCGCGGACTCGAGGTTGACGACCGCTTTCGGCCGAGCGAGAGAATTCCTCCGCCCCGACGGTCCGCGGGATCGGCCGGGGTCTCCAACACCACCGCCCATAGCCCGGCCGGCGCCCCGCTCTACCCGTAGCCATGCTGGCAGCACAGCCAGAGGCTTGGTCCCAGCCGAGC
This sequence comes from Pseudofrankia sp. DC12, assembly GCF_000966285.1. Classification (NCBI taxonomy): domain Bacteria; kingdom Bacillati; phylum Actinomycetota; class Actinomycetes; order Frankiales; family Frankiaceae; genus Pseudofrankia; species Pseudofrankia sp. DC12. The sequence goes on along the minus strand of NZ_KQ031391.1, from coordinate 4,730,464 downwards.
CACCCGAGCGGGACAAGGTGCACCGACCGGGTCGTCCGACGTGACGTCCCGAAACCCCAGGAATGGACGTCGCGCGCCGGTCTCCCGGCCCGGAAACGGCCGAATCACTCCGCCAGCCCGTCCGCGTAGCTGAAGAGCTCCGTGTATTTCAGATCGTCGACGCGACCGAATTCCGGCCACGACTCCGGAGGAGTTTTCCCATAGGAGATCCGGTCACGCCCAGCGCGGCACAGAGCACGGAGCCGGCGGCGAGCTCTTCATATTGACATGCCAGCCGAGCTCCTCCTCTTCGTTCGTGTTCGGCGAACATGGTGAGGCCGCCCTTCCGCGGTGCGCGGGTCATTTCACCTACCCGTCTTCATTTTGCGGATGGGCCTGGCGGTGGAAGTACCCGAGGGCAGGACGAGTCGGAGCGGACGGGCGGGGCCGAGCGAGCGCGGGACTGACGGGGAGAGTTCAGCCGGGATCAGGAGCAACGGCCGCCGAGCTTGGCGACGACGGCGCGGTCGAGGTCGGCGGCGACTAGGCCGGCATCGTCCAGGAGGCCGGCGTCGAGGGCGCGCAGGACGTGGCCGGCCAGCGCCCGGGCCGTCGCCGGCTCGTCCGCGACAGCGCCGGCGAACCGCGCCTCGGCGTAGGCGGAGAGCCGGCCGAGCGCGGCCGGCAGGCCGGCGAGCAGGTTCGCGGCGACGGCGGCATGTCGGCTGACGAGCTGAGCGGGGTGCAGGTCCCAGCCCTGGTAGAGGCCACGCCGCCAGGCACGGGTCACCAGGCCGGCGTGCCGGTGCCAGGCGGCCCGCACGACGGGCGTCGGGCCGACCGGCAGGAAGTTCGACGAGCCGTCGGCCACCCGTATCCCCGTGCCGGCGGTCACGAGCTGCATGAGGGTCGTGGCGTACTCGACCGAGGGATGGTCGCTGGCCTGGTGCTCGGCCGCGATCCCGAGCGCGGCCGAGTAGTCGTAGGTGCCGACGTGCAGGCCGGTCACCCTGCCTCGGCCGGCCTCGACGAGCGCGGGCAGCGCCAGTACGGCCGCCGGGGTCTCGATCTGCAGCTCGACGGCCGGCGGGCGCAGGTCGATCCGCGGAATCAGCTCGTCGAGCACCGCGAGGAAGACCGTGACCTGCTCGGGCGCGCTGACCTTCGGCAGGGTGAGCACCAGTCCGGGAGGCCCACCGTCGTCGCCGGCGAGCGCGGTCAGGAACAGGTCGAGGCTGCGCAGGCCACGGTCACGCACCGCCGGGTCGAGCGACTTGGGCCGCAGGCCGTAGCTCGCCGGCAGCGCGCCGGCCTCGTGCGCCGCCCGCAGGGCCGTCGCTGCGGCGATGGCGTGCTCGTCCTCGACGTCGTCCGGGCGGATGCCGTAGCCGTCCTCCAGATCGGCCCGAAGGTCCTGGACCGGTTCGAGGGAGAGGGCCGCGAGGACGTGCGCGTACACCCGTTCGGCGAGCGCCGGATCGGCGCTCGCCTCGGCCGGCCCTGGTGCCGCTCCGCCGGGACCGCTGGTCGCGCCGAGGCCGGTCGCGGCGGCGAGCTCGGCCGGCGACGGCGCGTGCGCGGCGAGCGCCTCGCGGGCGCTCTCGCCCCAGTCGAGCACGACGTCGGGATGCAGCCGGTCGGCCGGGATGTAGCAGGTGTGCACCGGCTGACGGCTACCCGGGTCACCGGGGTGACGGGCCGCGAGCTCCGCGTCGACCGGCGCCAGCGACGCGGTCAGCCGGGCGAGCAGGTGTTCCGACAGGGTGGGCACCCCCCGAGTGTCTCCCGTCGGGATGCGGCGCTCCTGTTGAAAGCTCACGGGGTGACGCAGGCGGCGCCGGCCAGCTGCGGCACAGCCGGGGTTCAGCTGCCGCGGTAAGAGGACAGGCCGTAGGGGGCGAGCAGCAGCGGGACGTGGTGGTGCGCCGCCGGGTCGTCGATGTGGAAGGTGATCGTCACCTCGGGGAAGAACGGCGAGCGTTCGGCGGTGTCGAAGACCAGGCGCCACCTGCCGGGGCCGTCGGCCGGGAGCGCGGCGACCCGGCCATCGGTGTCCGTCTCCGCCTCGGCGACGAGCCTCCAGCCCCTTGGCTGGCCGTCGAAGCCAAGGATGATCTTTTCGAGGCGCACCGCGATGCCGGCCGCGGGCCGGCCGGCTCCAGTGTCCAGCACGTGGGTGGACAGCGACATCAGGTCCTCACTCATCGGCAGGCCCCGACGGCCGCCCTGCCGCAGTATCTGGCGAGATCCGATGCTCGGTCGCCCACGCCGTCCGGGAGGCACCAATGTGGCACCACCGGGTAACGAACGTGAAACGCCGCCAGGCACGGGCGGGTCCGGCGTGCCGGGTCCGGGCTGGCGCCGTCGCGGTCGCGATCCCGGCGGATCCGACGCGGGCCTGGCCGGCGCAGGCAGCCGTCCCGGCCTGGGCCCGCCGGGTCGATGCCAACCGGTCCCCTGGACGCGACCACGGACCTGGTTCGCCGCCGTCATCGTTCGGCCACGGGGCGTCTACTATGCGCCGTACCCGCATGCGGCCGGATTCGGCCGAATCCGGGATGGGGGAAGCAGTTTGGGGGTGAACGAACGGGCCGGAACAGAGTGGGCTGAGGCGGCGGCATGGTGTTGTTTGTCGGACGAGGGTCCGAGCTCGACCGGCTGGCGGCCCAGTACGCCGCCGCCGCCGTTTCCGGTGACGACTTCGAGGCGATCGCGCGGGAGCTGTACCTGTCCCGCGGGCACGCCGAGAACCTGGCCCGGGATCTGTACCGGATGCACGGGGTCTCGTCGCGGGCCGAGCTGGCCGGGATCTACCTCGGCCTGCGCGACCCCGCGGGCGCCGCGCTGCCGCTCCCCGAGCCTGGCGCCGGCGAGCCACCCCCCGGCCAGTGGCCGCGCCGCCGGGCACCCGGCCTCGGTAAGGCGATTCCAACGAATCCTGTCGTCGGCAGCCAGCAGCCGTCGCGGTGTCGTCCGCTCCGGCGCCGTGACCGAGCCCCGAGCCCCGAGCCCCGAGCCCCGAGCAGCAAACGGGAATCAGGGTCGGCGATTTTCCCGGTTCGGTGCATGGGTTTTTCCACTGTCGAGCGCGGATTGGCCGCTTTACGCTCGATCCGGGCGGATCCCGATCGACCCGGCGTGCCCGGCCCGCGGTCAGGCAGGTGGGCGCCATCGCGGGCCGGCCTGGGCCGGCCGGCGACACCGAACGGCCCGGGCCGGCGAGACGGGGGGCGGCGGCCCGGGCGTCGGTCCGCGTTCGTCAGGCTCGTGGCCTGGTCCTGAGCCTCAGGAACCCGCGATCAGGCGGTGCAGCCGCATCGCCGTGATCTCGGCCTGCTGACCCGCCGCGACCCGAAGCTCGCGGTCGGGATCGTTGCCCAGCCGTTCCCGCAGCAGCGCGAGAATCTCCTCGGCGGACCGTCCGGCGGCCCGGATCAGGAAGATGTAGCCGAAACGCTCCTCGTAGGCCTCGTTGCCCTCGGCCATCGCGGCGCGCACCCCTGCGCTGGCCGACTCCATCGCCGCCTGTTCGCGGCGCGGCGCGTCCAGCCCCGCGAGGGTGGCACGCGACGACGTCGTCGGCGTCCCCGACAGGATCGGCCGCTCGCCGATCCGCGGATGCGCGGTGAACGCCTCCAGCCACGCGGTCTCCGGCAGCTTCCACCACTCCTGCTCGGCGACGGCGAGCATCTCCTCCAGCGTGCCGAACGGCCGGCGGGCCGCGACGGCGTCCGCCCAGTCCTCCGACCCGCAGCAGGCGAGCAGCTCCTCCTTGGCCGCCCCGATCGAGAGCGCGTCCAGCCAGCGGACCGCCAGCGCCTCGCGCCCGTGCTCGGTCGGGGCGCCGAGCAGGCGCAGCCTGGCCAGGCCTCCGTCGGGGATCGCGTCGACGCGGACGTGCGTCGCCTCGACCGGCACCTCAAGGTCGAACAGGTGGCGGGTGTTCGGCTGGGTCCTGGTGGGCGGCAGCATCGGGCGCCAGTCCGTGATCGTCGAGATGTCGTCCGAATGCGTCAGGTCAGGCGCGTTCGCCGCCCACAGAGCGACGGCACGTGGCGCGTTGCCGCGGAAGTGGCGGGTGTCGACCTCGGCGCGCACGACCCGGCCGGCCGTGGCCAGCCGGATGACGGCCCAGTCGTAGCCGGGGGTGCGCCGGCGCCGGGTCTCCCAGCCCTCGCCCATCACCCGGGCCTCGCCGCCGGCGTTGAGGTTGTGCCGGTCGCCGTAGTGCATGTCGCTCGCGGCGACGACGACGCCGCCGAGGTACGCGGCGGCCAGGTCGGAGGTGACCCGGTCGAGCAGCCGCGGGTCGGGCACGACCTCGCCGTGCGCGCGCAGCCGGGCGACACCACCGTCCGGGTAGATCGTCAGGCGCAGGTGGGTGATCCGGATCCGGCCGTTGCCCTCGACGGGCAGGACGTTGACCGCGTCGGCGGCCACCGGCGTGCGCGGGACCAGGGTGACCCACTGGACCGAGTCGTCGAGCAGTTCCTCCGGCGACGGGTAGCCGCCGGCCGTGGCTCCCTGGATCTCGACCGCCTCGGGCGAGTTGCCGGTGAAATGCGACGTGTCGACGGTGACGGCGTGCACGATGCCCGGCACGCCGAGGCGGACGACCGCCCAGTCGGCGCCGGGCAGCACCCGGCGCCGCCGGGTCTCCCAGCCGTCGGTCCAGCTCCCGCGCTCGGTGAACACTCCGGGGCGCACGACCGGCGGCTCCGGCAGCAGCATCCGCTCGGCGAACGCGAAGAACTCGTCGTTGACGGCCACCACCGAGCCACCGAGCCGTGCCCCGGCCAGGTCGACGAGATTGGTCAGGTCGGGGGCGTCAGCCATCCGGGATCTGTCCTCCCTGCGGCGATCGGCCGGAACGGGCGCGAAGCGCCCGCCGGCCGCTCCGCCTGTCGGGCGCTTCGCGCCCTCCCAACGCCGCTGGGCGGTGGGCGTGGAAGTCGGGGTTGGGGGCCTGTCTGGCCCGGTTTCTTGGTCGCGCCCCGACGGGTCTGTCGGTGTGCGGGTCTATCTACTACCCGGAGCAGGCCTGCCCAAGGCAGGTCGCGCGGCCGGGTGGCTGTTCAAGATAAGCACGCCTGGGCGGTCCGGTCGCCCCGGGAAGGGTGCTTCTCGCCACACGCACCGCGGCGGCGAACGGGCTGGTCACGGTAGGTCGCCAACCCGGTCAGCGGGTGAGCAGCTGGCCCCGCGCCGGACGGTCGCCGTCGATCCGCTGGCCGCGCAGGTAGGTCGCGTGGACCACACCGTCCAGCGTGCGCCCAGCGTAGGGGGTAAGCGGGTGGCGGTGGGCCAGCATCGCGGCGTCCACCACAGCGGAGCCTTCCGGGTCGAAGACGACCAGGTCGGCGTCCGCGCCGGGGGCGATCCGGCCCTTGTGACCGAGCCCGGCATGGTCGGCCGGGCCGGTCGCCACCCAGCGGGCCAGCTCGGCCAGCCCGTGACCGCGCCGGCGGGCCCCGGTCCAGACCGCGCGCGGGCCGAGCTGGACCGAGGCGATGCCGCCCCAGGCCGTGCCGAAGTCGCCGGTGTCGACCGACTTGACGTCGGGGCTCGCGGGCGAATGGTCGGAGACGACGCCGACGAGCAGGCCCTCGGCGAGCCCGCCCCAGAGCCGCTCGAGGTTGGCCGCCTCCCGGATCGGCGGCGCGCACTTGAACTCGGTGGCGCCGTCGGGAACCTCCTCGGCGGTGAAGCTGAGGTAGTGCGGGCAGGTCTCGACGGTCAGCGCGAGGCCCTCGTCGCGGGCGGCGAGCACGTCGTCGAGCGCCCCGGCGGCGGCCAGGTGCAGCACGTGCAGCCGCGCGCCCGTCGCGGCGGACAGCGCCGCCAGCGAGGCGATGGCCTCTGTCTCGGCGGCCGGTGGGCGGGAGCGCAGCCAGCTGGCGAACGACCGGCCGGCGGCGGGCGGCGCCGTGTCGAGGACCGTCGGGGACTCCGCGTGCACGACGGTGAGGGCACCGAGCCGGGCGGTCAGCCGGGCGGCGGCGGCCAGCGCGTCCAGTGAGACGTGCGGGAACTCCTCGACCCCGGACGGCGCGAGGAAGGCCTTGAAGCCGAACACGCCGGCGTCGTGCAGCTCGGCCAGGTCGCGCAGGCTGTTCGCGTCGGCGCCGATGATGCCGCCCCAGAACCCGACGTCGACGGCGATCTGCCCAGCGGCCGCGGCACGCTTGGCCGTGAGCGCGCCCACCGAGGTGGTCGGCGGGATCGAGTTCAGCGGCATGTCGATGATGGTCGTGACCCCGCCGGCCGCCGCCGCCCTGGTCGCGGCCGCGAAGCCCTCCCAGTGGGTGCGGCCGGGCTCGTTGACGTGCACGTGGGTGTCGACGGCCCCGGGCAGCAGCGCGAGGTCACCCAGCTCGGTGACGTGCGCGCCGGGGCTGACCTCGTCCGGGCCGGTGACCGCGGTGATCCGGCCACCGGCGACGTGGACGGCCGCCGCGATCACTTCGTCCGGGGTGACGACCCGCCGCGAGCGCAGCACCTCCACCCGCTCCGGCAGCACGCGCCGGGCCGGCGCGCGGCCCGTCTGGCCGCCAGGCTCGGCCGGTTCAGTCGCCATCTGACCCACTCTCCAGGTGCGTACCCGGCGGTTCGGACGGATCCGCCGGCCGGCCCACCACGATCGGCGTGTACACGGTCGTCTCGGTGCGGGCGGCCGCGCCGGTCGGGGGCGACACCACCAGGTCGACGGGCCGGACCGGCACACGGCGCAGGTCCCGCCCGACGGCATCCCGGATCGCCGCGACGACCGCCGGCGTGGCCGTGCCGGTCGGCGCCTCACCGACCCCCTTCACCCCGTACGGCGCGTCGAGCTGGGGGTAGGTGACCGCGACGAAGTCGAGGTCGGGAACGTCGGCCATGGTCGGCAGCAGGTAGTCGTGGAAGGTCGGGTTGGCCACGACGCCGTCGACGGTCACCAGCTCCTCCATCACCGCCACTCCGAGGCCCTGCGCGGTGCCGCCCTCGACCTGGCCGAGCAGGGACAGCGGGTTGAGCACCGTCCCGCAGTCCTGCGCGAGCGTCATCGACACCACCCGGACCAGCCCGAGGTCGAGATCGACGTCGACGACCGCCCGGTGCGCCGCGGCGGCATAGGCGACATGCGCGTGGCCCTGGCCGTAGGCGTCCATCGGCTCGGTCTCCCGGTGGCGGTGGGTGAACTCGGCCTCGACCGGCCCGTCGGCCAGCGCGTCGGCCAGTGGGAGGCGCACCCCGACCTCCGGTCCGATGATCTCGCCGTCGCGCAGGCTGAGCACCCGGCGCGGCGCCGCGACAACCGACGGCGGCAGGCCCAGCGAGCGGGCGACCCGGGCCAGCAGCCGGTCGGCGACACCGACGCAGGCGCCGCGCACCGCCCCACCGCTCATCCACGTCTGCCGCGACGCGCTGGTCGAGCCGGCGCTGCCGACCGCGGTGTCTGCCGGGGCGAGCACGACCTCCTCGACGGCCAGCTCGGTGCGCGCGATCTGCCCGGCGATCGTGACGAAGCCCTGCCCGACCTCGGCGCACGCGGAGTGGACCCAGGCCCTGGCCTGCCCGTCGGGGCCGATCTCCAGTCGGGCCCTGGCGACCGCGAGGTCGTCGAAGCCCTCGGAGAACAGCAGGTTCTTCACGCCGAGCGCGTAGCCGACGCCGCGACGGACCCGGGCCGGGTCGGCGCCGGCCGGCCGGCCGCCGGGCAGCGCCAGCCCGCTGGAGACGCCCGGGTCCGCCAGGTCGAGCTGCGGAGGCAGCGGCCGGGCGGCGACCAGCTCGATCAGCTCCCGGGCCGGCATCGGGCCCGGAATCGGCTGGCCCGTCGGGAGGATGTCGCCCGCGGCCAGCGCGTTGCGGGCCCGCAGCTCGACGCGGTCCATCCCGAGGGCGTCGGCGAGCCGGTCCAGCTGGGCCTCGTGACCGAACGTCACCTGGGGCACCCCGAAGCCGCGCATCGCGCCGCACGGCGGGTTGTTCGTGCGCACCGACGCGCCGTAGAGATGCGCGTTCGACACGCGGTAGGGACCAGCGGCGTGGGTGACCGCGTTCGCGATCACGGCACGTGACGACGACGCGTACGCCCCGCCGTCCAGGATCACCCGGGCCTGCACGGCGACCAGCCGGCCGTCGTGGGTGGCCGAGTGACGGAACCACATGACCGCCGGATGCCGGTGCGGATGGCCGAGGAAGGACTCGACCCGGTCGTAGGCGATCCGGACCGGCGACCCGGTACGCAGCGCCAGCAGCGCGCCGTGGACCTGCAGCGTGACGTCCTCGCGTCCACCGAAGGCACCGCCGACGCCGGCCAGCGTGAGCCGGACCCGCTCGTCCGGCAGCCCGAGGCAGGCGGCGATCTGCTCACGGTCGGAGTGCAGCCACTGGGTGGCCACCGCCAGGTCGACCCCGCCGTCGGCCGCGGGGGTCACCAGCGCCGCCTCCGGAGCGAGGAACGCCTGGTCCTGCAGGCCGAAGACGTAGGTGTCCTCGACGGTCACCGGCCCGACGAGATCCGGCTCGGGGCCGTGCCGCAGGTCGATGGCGCGAAAGACGTTCGGATGTCCCGAGTAGGCCCAGCCGCCGGGACCATAGGCGGGGCTGTCCGGGTGCAGCGGCTCGGCGCCGGGCGCCATCGCCAGCTCCGGGTCGACGACCGGCGCGAGCGGCTCGTAGTCGACCCGGATCGCGGCCAGCGCGCGGCGGGCGGTGGCCGCGTCGACGGCGGCCACCGCGGCGACCGGTTCGCCCGCGTAGCGGGCCTCGGTCGACGCGAACACCGGCTGGTCGAGGCCGATCAGCCCGTAGGTCGTGACGCCGGGGATGTCGGCCGCGGTGACGATCGCGGCGACCCCGGGGACCCGGGCCGCGGCGGCGGTGTCGACCGCCCGGATCCGGGCGCGGGCGTAGGGGCTGCGCAGGGTGCGGGCGTGCAGCATGCCGGGCTGGGCCAGGTCGCCGGCATAGGGGAAGACGCCGGTCACCTTGGCCGGACCGTCCGGGCGCAGCGCGGGCGCGCCGATCCCCTCCCGACCGGGCGCCGGCAGGGTCGTCGAGCCGGGATCGCCGGCCCGACGATTCCGCGCCCCCGGCCCGTCGCCGGCCGGGGGCGCGGAGCCGTTCTCATGCCTGCCCGCGCTCACCGCGGGCCCGCCAGCTCGGCCTGGACCGCTCGGACCGCGGCCAGGATCCGGCCGTAGCCGGTGCAGCGGCAGATGTTGCCGGCGAGCGCCGCGCGGATCTCCTCCTCGGCCGCGTCCGGCCGCCGGCCGAGCAGGTCGGTGACCGCGATGACGAAACCCGGGGTGCAGAAGCCGCACTGGACCGCGCCGCCGCGCAGGAACGCGGCCTGCACGGCGGGCCCGAGGCCGTCCGCCGGCAGGCCGGCGACGGTCGTCACCCGCGCGTCGACCGCGTCCGCGGCGAGCACCGTGCAGGCGGCGACCAGCTTCTCGTCGAGCAGCACCGAGCACGAGCCGCACCGGCCCTGCTCGCAGCCGTCCTTGACGCTGGTGATCCCAAGCCGCTCGCGCAGCACGGTCAGCAGCGAGTCCGCGAGGGCGGCCGCGGAGACGGACCGCAGGGTGCCGTCGACGCGCAGGTGGTAGGTGGCGGCGACCGGGTCCGTCTCCTCGTCGAGGAGGTCGTCGCCGGCCGGCGCGGCAGCGCCGCGGTCGAGCACCCGACGGGCGGGGCGCGCCTCGTCCTGGTCCAGCCTGGACCTGGGGCCGGTTCCCGCCGCTGTCACGGCTTATCCGTTTCGCTCGGGTCGGCGCCCGGAGCACCGGCGGCCAGCGCCCGGTCCAGCGCCCGCGCCGCCAGCACCCCGGCGGCATGCCACCGGTAGTCGGTGGGGTCGCGAGGCCCGGCCGGCAGCTGCCCGGGAGCCTCCCGCGCCGCCCGGGTGACCAGCTCACCAAACCGGCGGGCGACGCCGGCGCCAGCCGGCGGGGGCGATTCCCAGTCGATCTCGTCGGCGGCGAACTGCTCGGCGGCGCTGGGCCGCAACCGGCCCGTCGTGACGCCGCCGACGGCGCACCGTACCCGGCCGGCGGCCCGGTCGACGACCAGCGCGCAGTTCAGCAGGGCCGGGTACGCGGCCTGGCGGCCCCCGATCTTCAGGAACATCTGGGGACCGTGGGTCACCGGGACGCGGACGGCGGTGACCAGCTCGCCGCGCCGCCGGCCGGCGGCCAGGAAACTCGCCAGCGGAGTGGCGCGTGAGCCCGCGCGGGCCGAGCGGGTGAGCACGTCGGCGTCGGCCGCGGCCAGAAAGGTCAGCAGGTCGCCGCGCGGGTTCGCCGAGCCGAGCGCGCCACCGACCGTGCCGGTGTTGCGGATCTGCGTCGAGCCGACGGCCTGGGCGGCCGCGGCGAGGCCGGGCGCCGAGCCCCAGCCGGCGAGCTCCGCGTAGGTCACGCCGGCGCCGATCGTCAGCTGGTCCGGCGCCATGGCCCGGGCCCGCAGCTCCAGGACGCGACGCAGCGCGACCAGCGCGCGCGGCCGGCGCAGGCCGGTGCGCAGCGCGGGCACGAGGTCGGTCCCGCCGGCGAGCAGTTCCACGTCGCCGACCTCGGCGAGCACGCGGACCGCCTCCCCGACCGTGCCGGGCCGGTGCAGCACGGCAGTAGCCCCTGTCACCTGGCTCCCCTCTCGCCTGTCACTCCCCGTCAATACAGCTCGGGACCGCCGGGTGCATCGCGACCACCGGCCCGGCACCCTGGGCCGGCGGTCACCGCTCGACCGGCCGAACGACAAGGTGGCCGGCGAATCAGACACAGTGGCCAGAAGCAGCCTGAACGCCGCCAACCAGCCTGAACGACCCGCGCTGCGACGATAGGACCCGCAGGTTACGACCATGTTCAGCCCTCGGTCCGGCCGGCGGGCCGCCGCGACAGCGCCGTCTCGCCCGGCATCCGATCCCGGCGGTAGGGCGTGGATCCGGGGCACCGGTCGGGCGTGTGCCGATGGCCAGGCTCGGCCACGGTGACCGGGTTCACCCGAGACCGACTCTCACTGAGTGTTATGTCGCACCGCGCCCCGGGGAAACGGCGACGCCATGAGGGCAGAGGATGATGTGCTGGTGGACCGCGAGGAAGGGTGGTGTGCGTGTCACTCCGTCTGACGAACACGGATCCGGCGTTGCGGCACGGCTGGCACCCGGTGGCGCTGTCCACCGAGCTCGGCGACGGGCCGCTCGGGGTGCGCCTGCTCGGCGAGCCGTGGGTGATCGCCCGGCTGAACGGCCTGCTCACCGCGTTCGAGGACCGCTGCCCGCACCGCCTCGCGCCGCTGTCCGCCGGGCGGGTGGACGGCGACACGCTGGTCTGCCCCTACCACGGCTGGCGGTACGGCTCGGACGGTGGCTGCACGCTCGTTCCCGCGCTCGGCCCGGGCGTCCCGGCACCGCGGCGGGCCCGCGCCACCACCGCGTGGGGGGTCACGGAGCGCCACGGTCTGCTGTGGATCGCCCCCGAGGAGCCGTTCTCCGAGATTCTCGCGCTGCCCGAGGCCGGCGAGGACGGGTTCGACTCGATGTGGCTGGAGCCCGCGCGCTCGAGCGCCGCCGCCGGGCTGCTCGCGGACAACTTCCTCGACACGGCGCACTTCCCGTTCGTGCATGCCGCCACCATCGGCGGCGTCGGCGAGGACATGCTGGTGCCGCCCTACCGGGTGGACGCCGACGGTGACGGCTTCCGCGTCGTCATGGAGCAGGACGTGTCCAACCCGGAGGACCCGGGCGTCGCGGCCGGCCTGCGCCCGCTGGTGCAGCGGCGGGTGTCGACCTATGTGTTCCGGCCGCCGTTCATGCTGCGGCTGCGGATGGAGTACCCGGACGCGGGGATCACCAACGCCATCCTGTTCTGCCTGCAGCCGGAGGACGACGGCGCGAGCCGCGTCTACACCCGGCTGATGCGCAACGACATGGGCGGGGACCTGGCCCGGCTGGCGGACGCGGCCCGCTTCGAGCAGGCGATCCTCGACGAGGACCTCGCCCTGCAGCACCGGTTCGCGATCGATGGGCTGCCGCTGATCAGCGGGGACGGTGAGCTGGCCGAGGAGGTCCACGTCCGGGCCGACGCCGCCGGTGTCGCGCTGCGCCGGGTGCTCGCCGCCTTCGTCACCCGGGCCGGCCGCTACCCGCGCCGGGCCGCCGCCGGGGCCGAGCCGGACGGCCGCTTCACCCGGGCCCCTCGACGGCCACCGACCCGCGCCGGTCGTTGACATTCGTCCGACAGATCCTCGTCAGAGCCCAATACTGGTAGTAGCGTCAGCCGAACGGTCAAGATCGACCTGAGCCGGCGTCTCACCAGACCGAACGCCGAACCGGAGCGCTGGACCGAGACGAGCGTCGGATTCGCGGCTTCGCAAGAGCCGCTCTTCTTTCAGGTGGCACCGCTGTGCGAAACGCTGATGGCGCCCCGGCCGGCCAGGGATCGTCCGCCTACCCGGTGACCGGGACGGTCGACGTCACCGGCCGGGTCGTGCCCGGCGCTTCCTGGGCTGACCTGGACCCGGTCGAGTTCGACCGGCTGCGCCGCCTCATCGGTGCCGCGCGAGAGAAGGCCGACCAGCGGCTCGCGGTCCTCGACGACCTGTCGCTGGCTCGCGAGCTTGGCGTGGTGCGGGTGGCGCCGCCCGACGGCGCCGACGGTGCCGAGGACGCCGCCAGGCCGTCAGCGGCCACCGCGCAAGGGGCCCAGGACGCGGACCCGGCGCGGGTCGAGATCCTGCTGGCCGGGCTGTTGCTGTTCGGCCGCCCGGAGGCCCTGCGACGCTTCGCGCCGACCCACGAGGCCGCCATCCAGGTCTTCGACCGCGTCGACGGGCTCTCGACCGGGACCAACGTGTTCCTGCGGTGGCCGCTGCTGCGGCTCGTCGAGGAGTTCCTGGCCCGCTTCCGGGAGCTGAACCCGGCCCGCGAGGTGCGCTTCGACCTGGTCCGGATGCGGGTGCCGGTGTACTCGGAGGCCGCGTTCCGGGAGGCGCTCGCCAACGCCCTCCTCCACCGTGACTACACCGCGCCGGGCGCCGTGCACGTCCAGTGGTCCGAGGACCAGATCATCGTCTCGAACCCGTCCGGCCTCCCCGCGGGGATCACGGTGGACTCGCTGCTGTCCGCTCCGCCGAGCCCGCGCAACCCACTGCTGGCCGACGCGTTCCGCCGGGCCGGCCTGGTCGCGCGCACCGGTCGGGGCATCGGCCAGATCTGGCGGGAGCAGCTGCGCCACGGGCACGCGCCGCCGGACCACGGCCGCAGCGGCGACCACGCCGTGGTGGTGGTGCTCCCGGGCGGGCGGCCGGACCTGGGCTTCGCCCGGTTCGTGCTCATGCACGAGCTGGTCGGCCGGGTGCTGTCGCTGCCCGACCTGCAGATCATCAACCGGATGCGCCGGCAGCCCAGGCTGCGGACCGAGGACGTCGCGCAGATGCTCGCTGTCTCGAAGACGGAGGCCCGCCGGGCACTGTTCCGGATGGTCCGGGCCGGGCTCGTCGAGATCGAGAACGCGGCGACCCCACGACGGTCCTGGACCCTGTCCGAGTACACCCAGCGGGCGTTGCGCGAGTCCGCGGCTGCCGTCGCCACCGGAGAAGCGGCAGCCGCGGCCGCCAGGGACGCGGGGGCGCCCAGCGCCGGGGAGGCCGCCGGAGCCCCGGCGGGCGGAACGGACGCCAGGCCGGCCCCGGCGCCGCCCGTGGACAAGGCCGCCCCGCCCTCTGAGGCCGCTGGCTGACCGGCGAGGCGCGGCCGGCTCCAGCCGGGAGCGCTGTCACCGGGCCCGGCCGGGCTGATCACGGGCCCGGCCGGGCTGGCCGCGGGCCCGGCCGTGTGCTGGTCAGGGATCGGGACGGGTGAACAGGGCAGCTCCCAGGTCGGCGAGGGTCTGGAGCGGCCCGGCGAGCCGGCAGCCGATCGCCGCCGCGGCCGCGTCTGCAGCGGCGAGCTGGCCGTCGACGGCCTCCCACGGTGCGTCACTGACGACGCCGGCGACAGGCAGCGGGCAGGCGGCCTGCACCCAGCCCCGGTCGATGACCACGTAGCCGCCGCCCATGCCCTCCAGTGCCCGGGCGGCGGTGAGCATGTCGGCGTCGTTGGTGCCGACGAGCACGAGGTCGCCGGGCGGGTCGGTACTGGTGACGCCGAGAGCGCCGCTGGTCAGCCCGACCCCGCGCAGCAGCCCGACCCGGACCGGCTTTGGGCTGCCGGACCGGTCGACCACGGCGACCTTGAGCAGGTCGTGGTCGGGGTCGGCGACGATCAGGCCGTTGCGGACGGCGGGCTCGATCCGCACGTGCCGGGACACCGGGGCGCCGGCCGGCGCCGTCGCCGGTGGGTGGACTGGCACCACCGGGGCGAGTCCACCGACGCCGGGCACCACCGGCAGCCCTGGGAGCCGCCCGCGGACACCGGGCGTCCGGGACGAGGGCACCACCGGGGTGGAGAACCGGGCGGCGAGCTCGACGGCCACCGGCAGCGGCGCCGGGTGCCCGGGCCAGCCGGCGACCGCGAACGAGTCGACATGCAGGTTCACCGGCAGGCGGACCGTGTCGAGGGCCCAGCCGGGGGCCCGGTCGGGGTTGTCGAACAGCGGCCGGCCCTGAGCGGCCGCGATCCGCCCGCCCGCGACGACGAGGTCCGGCGGTTCGACGCCGCCGATCTCCGTGACGATCAGCAGGTCGGCCAGGTGCGCCGGGAGGATCGCGCCGAGCACCTGTTCGAGCCCGTGCCGGCGGGCGGGCGCGAGCGTCGCCCGCCGGACGGCCTCGGCGGGCGGCAGCCCGGCGGCGATCCCGGACCGAACGGCACAGGCGAGCTGGCCGTAACCGACCAGGTCGGCGAGCGCCCGGTGGCCGCCGGACTGCTCACCGGGCAGCAGGTCCCCCGCCGCCGGCCCAGGCGCGCCGGGACGGCTGGCGAGCACTCGCAGCGGAGTGTCGGTCGTCGTCGCGATCCCGGCGCCACGCTGGCCGCAGCGGGCGATCAGGCCGGCGGGATCGGTCAGCACGGTCACCGTGCCGCGCGGCACGAGGAGCCTGGCGGCCTCCCCGGGCAGCAGCAGGGTCCGTTCCGGGCGGACGTGGGCGTCGACGTAGGCGGGCAGCAGGTAGCGCCCGGTCGCGTCCAGCGAGCGGCGCCCGGCGAGCGCGCCAGGCCTCGTCACCGCGGCGATGAAACGTCCGACGATCGCGACGTCCCGCGCCAGCAGCTCGCCGGTCTGCACGACGACGACGGTCCCGCTGTGCACCAGCAGATCGGCGTCTTCCTCGCCGACGGCGACCCGCCGCAGCCGCGCGAGCTCGCCGTCGCTGGGCCCCAGCCGGCCGGCCCCGCCGGCGGCCACCGGGCCCCGGCTGCTGGTGGTGAACGCCGGCATCGGCGCCACCACGAGGTCCGAGGAGCTCAGTCCAGGTGCCGTGGTCCCCGAGCCCGGCCACCCCGCCGCCAGCGCCGTCCCCACTCCGGCCGTCGTCACACTCACACGGGCCCTCCGGTCGGGGGGTCTGGGGGCTCTGGCCCCCAGGTGACGTGGCGGGCCGGCGGAAAGTCACCCGAAGGAGGGCGAACGGATTTGTCCGCCTCGACTTCACCTACCGGCTTGCCCTGAACGGCCGCCGCCGATGTCATTGTCGCAGCCGCGGACGGGACAGTCACCGATTGCTGCCGCGCCTCGAGTGCTCTGGGGCACAAAGGCCGCTGACCAGGAATGACGTAGGTAGTTCGGCCGCCCCGGCACGTCTCGCCGGGAGACCTGCCGAAATGGCGTTCCCGCCGATCCGGTGTGAATCGGCGGGAGAACCGGGTCAGCATCGCCGCCAAGAAACGCGCGTCACCCTCGTGGTGGGGGACGGCGGCTGTACGGCGGGCCGGCTCAGGGTGTCACTTCCCGCGGGCTGGCGCCGGGCCGTAACGGGCGAGGACGACCGTCTCGATGATGCCGACGACGCCGTAGAGCACCACGCTGACCGCCGTGATCACGACGACGGACGCCCAGACGCCGCCGTAGTCGAACACCTGCTGGGCGTGCTCCATGTAGTAACCGAGCGCCTTGCCGGTGGCCAGCCACTCGGCGAGCAGTGCTCCGATGATGGCGCCGGGTACGGCGATCCGGGCCGAGGCGAACAGCGCCGGCAGCGCACTCGGAATGGCAACCTTGCGCAGCACCGTGAACGAGCTGCCGCCGTACGCGGTGACCAGGTCGGCGGCGGCCTTCGGCGTCGAGCGCAGACCGAAGACGATGTTCACCAGCGACGGGAAGAACACCACGATCCCGGCGATGACCGTCACCCCGACCAGGTGCCGGCCGAAGACCAGCGTGATGATCGGCGTCATCGCGACCAGCGGCACCGAGCGTAGCACCATCGCGACCGGCAGGAATGCCTGTTCGACGGGCCGGTACAGCACGAACAGAACGGAGACGACGATCGCCGCGGCGGTGCCGGCGATGTAGCCGGCGAGCGCGTCCCCCAGGGTCTGCATGAGCCCGTGAAAGATCACATGCCGGTTCTCGTGCGCCTTCGGGACGGTGAACAGGTAGTTGTAGACGGCCTTGGGGTCCTTTGCCACCAGCGGGTTGAGGTGGAAGACCTTCAGGAACGCGTACCAGAGGATGAGGATCACGACGGCGGAGGCGAGCACCTGAGCGAAGGTGCGGCCCAGCCGGGCGAGCGCGGTGACGAGGAGCAGCGAGCCGGGTGAGCGCTGCTCCACCGGCGGCGCGACGGACGCGGCCGGCGCGGACTTGGTCGCGGGAGCGGCCGTGGTCGTCACGATCCACCTCCGGGGTTGCCGCGCGGCGCCCACGGGGTGAGCAGCCGGGCGATCAGCGAGGTAACGCCGTAGCCGAGGGCGGCGATCGCGGAGGCGATGATGGCCAGCGCCCAGGTACGCGGGACGTCGAACGCCTGCTCCGAGGCGATCATGGTGATCCCGATGCCCTTGTCCGCGCCGAGGTACTCGCCGATGATCGCGCCGAGCAGCGCGGCGGGCGGCGCGATCTGCAGCCCGGCGAACGTGCTGGGCAGGGCCGCGCGCAGCCGGACGAACCGGAGCTGCGCGAACCTGCCGCCGCCGAAGGCGCGGATGGCGTCGAGCGTCGTCTGGTCGGCCGCGCTCAGGCCGGTCAGGGTGCCGACCAGCGTGGTGAAGAAGACGGAGATCCCGGCGAGCGCCATCTCCGGCGCGGTGCCGTTGAAGACCGTCGTCAGGATCGGGCCGATCGCGATGATCGGCAGGCAGTACGACGCCACCCCGATCTGCAGCAGGATCCGGTCGACGACCGGGATGCCGAAGCACAGGATCGACAGGCCGATGGCCAGGCCGTTGCCGATCAGGTAGCCCTGGAAGGCGATCCACACGGTCGTGGCGACCGGGGTAGGCCAGAGGTGGCGGTCCGTCCAGAAGTCCTTGACGACTGCCCACGGAGTCGGCACCGCGCCACCGTGCTTGAGGACCGTGACCGCGAGGACCCACCAGATCGCGATGATCGCCACGGTGCCGATCAGGCCGCCCAGCCAGGAGGGCGCGCCCGCGCGGGCCCGGGAACCGTCCTGGGGTGAGCTGCCGCTGGGCGGGGCGGCGACCGCGCCGGCGGGAGTGTCCTGGAGTGCTGTCATGCCGGCGTCACGCCGCCCGCTCGTCTTCGCTCTGGCCCCCGAACAGCAGGCCGGACAGCTCGTCGTGCAGCTCGTGGAAGCGCGGGGTCCGCAGCATCTCCGGAGTGCGCGGGCGAGGCAGGTCGATCTCGACGATCTCCTTGATCCGGCCCGGCCGCGGGGTCATCACCGCGACCTTGTCGGAGAGGATGACCGCCTCCGGGATCGAGTGAGTGACCAGCAGGGTCGTGGTCGCCCGCTCGCTCCAGATCCGCAGCAGCTCGAAGTTCAGCCGCTGGCGGGTCATGTCGTCCAGGGCGCCGAAGGGCTCGTCGAGCAGCAGCACCTTCGGCTCGACGACCAGCGCGCGGGCGATCGCCACCCGCTGACGCATGCCGCCGGACAGCTGCGCCGGGCGGGCCTTCTCGAAGCCGGTCAGGCCGACGAGCGAGATCAGGTCGGCGATCACCTTGCGGTCCGCCTTCTTGCCGCCGACCTCCAGGGGCAGCCGGATGTTCGCCTCGACGGACCGCCAGGGCAGCAGCGCGGCGTCCTGGAACGCGATGCCCAGGTGGTGGGCGCGGCGGGCCGCGGCCGGGCGCTCGCCGTGGACGAGCGCCTCCCCCTGGGTCGGCGCCTCCAGGTCGGCGAGGATGCGCAACACGGTCGACTTCCCACAGCCGGAGGGCCCGATCAGCGTGAGGAACGAGCCCTCCGCCGTGGAAAGGTTCACGTCGTCCAGCGCGACGACCGAACGACGGCCGAGCCTGAACTCCTTGCGCAGTCCGGTCACGCTTACCCCGGAGCCGGGGGCCGGTTCGGCGGCGGCCGTCGGGACGGCCGTCTCCTCCCCGAGGGTGACTGCCGCCGGTTCGACGGCGGACTCCGGTGTGGGCGTGGCGGAAGCGCTCATGTCAGGCTCGGCTTCTCCTCTAGGTCAGGAACGGGACGTGACGATCGGCGTGGTGGGTCAGCCCAGCGCGGGGATCGTCTTGAGGTCCGGCTGCTCCTTGTACAGCTCGTCGATGATGCTGGTGTCGAAGAGCTGGTCGGCGGTGATGTCGACCTTCGCCAGCTTGAGCGTGGCGATGTTCTCCGCAATCAGAGCCGGCGTGATCGTGAACAGGCCGTTCGCCTTGGTGTCAGCGGTGACCAGCAGCTCGTTCTGGGCCTTGGCCTCGAGGGTCTGCTCGGCCGTGTCCAGGCCCTGGTCCTTGCCGTAGACGGTCGCGGCGAGGCTCGCGCCGGTGCCAGGGGCCGCGATCTGGTCGTGCCAGCCCTTGATCTCGGCGGTCAGGAAAGCCTTGATCTTGTCCTTGTCCTTCTTGAGCGTGTCCGTGGTGACCATGTAGGTCTCGGACACCAGCGGGTACTTGAAGTCCGCCAGCAGGAAGGTGGTAGTGTCGATGCCCTTCACCTTGAGCAGGTTCGGCTCGTTGGTGACGAAGGAGAACCAGCCGTCGACCTGACCGGTGGTCAGCGGCGTCGGGTCGAACTGGACCGGCACCTTGTCGATCTTCGACGGGTCGATGCCGTTGGCCGCGAGGAAGGCGGACCAGACCGACTCGTTGGTGGCCTGGACACCGATCTTCTTCCCGATCATGTCCTGGGGCGTCTTGATCGGCTTGCTCGCCAGCGACATGATCGCGAACGGGTTCTTCTGGTACTGCGCACCAATGATCTTGATGGGCGCGCCCTGCAGGATCGCGGCACCGGTGATGTCCGGCGCCGAGACGCCGACGAACGCCTTGCCGGTCGCCACGTCGGCGTCCTGCGGGGTGGCGCTCGGGCCACCGGCGATCAGGTTGACCGACGTGAAGCCGGCCGACTTGTAGTAGCCCTTCTGGTCGGCGATGTACGCGCCGGCGAACTCCACGTTCTTGATCCAGGAGAGCCGGTAGGTCAGCGCGCCGAACGACGTCGGACCGCTGCTGGCCGCTGAGCTTCCCCCGGAGCCGCTGCTCCCACACGCGGCCAGCAACTCGCTGCCGCCGATACCCAGTGCGGCCGCGCCCGCGGCCATGCCCGCGCCGCGCCGCAGGAAGCTGCGCCTGTCGAATCCCGTTGTCACCGAACCCCCATCGTCGCCCCGGGGTTGAGTTCCCCACCGCCGGCCCATCCGGCCCTCCCGGGCGGTTCCACGGGACGTTAGAAAGCGGCGGTGTCGCGGCCATCGCCCCTTTGTGAACACGGTGTAACTCCCGCAGGTTGTGACGAATTCGGCGTGGCCGCGCAGGCCAGACCTGCCGGCCGGACGCGCGTCAAGCGGCACCGACGGCAAGCAGACACCGCCAACGGTGACTCAACGTGACGATTTCCGGCCCCCAGTCCGCGACGACGGCGACGCGCCAGCGGTAGGTGTTACGCGGCCGACATCTGCTGGCCCTAGGTTTGGCGCCGTGCTGCTGAGCCCGCATGAACAGGAACGCCTGCTGATCCATGTCGCGGCCAACCTCGCCAAGGAGCGCCGGGGCCGCGGCCTGCGGCTCAACTACCCCGAGGCGGTCGCGCTGCTGACCTCCTTCCTGCTGGAGGGGGCGCGCGACGGTCGCACCGTCGCCGAGCTGATGGCCGCCGGGCGCACCGTGCTGACCAGGGACGACGTCCTGGAGGGCATCCCGGAGATGCTCGCCGAGGTGCAGGTCGAGGCGACCTTCCCGGACGGCACGAAGCTCGTCACGGTGCACCACCCGATCCCGTGACCGGCCTGCCCAGGGCTGCCACCGGCCGGTGCCGCCCGCCGAACAGCCAGCCAGCCGCGGCCCCAGGAACGAGCGGATGCCGATGATTCCCGGCGAGGTCCTGCACGACGACGACCCGATCGAGATCAACCCGGGCCGTCCGACGCTCACCCTGGTGGTCCGCAACAGCGGCGACCGGCCCGTCCAGGTCGGTTCGCACTACCACTTCGCCGCCGCGAACCCGGCGCTCGACTTCGATCGCTCGGCCGCCTGGGGCCACCGGCTCGCGGTGCCCGCGGGAACGGCGGTCCGCTTCGAGCCGGGGATCGAACGCGAGGTCACCCTGGTGGCCCTCGCCGGTTTCCGCGACGTCCCCGGCCTGCGGCCGGAATGGGCCGGCAAGCTCGACGAGCGCGACGCCACCCCGACCTCCCCCTGACGCTCCCGTCCGGGCTGGGCCACGGCCCGGGTCCGGCCGGCTGGCCGGCTGGCCGGCTGGCCGGCGAACGGACGCGCTCAGGCTCCCCGTTGACACCTTCTCCTAGGGTGAGAGGACAGACATGGCTTCGCTGGACCGGTCGCGGTACGCCGCGCTGTACGGACCGACGGTCGGCGACCGGGTCCGGCTGGCCGATACCGACCTGTTCATCGAGGTCACCGCGGACCTCAGCCGCGGGCCGCGCGGCGCCGGTACCGGGGACGAGGCGGTCTTCGGCGGCGGCAAGGTCATCCGCGAGTCGATGGGCCAGGCCAGGACCACCCGGGCCGAGGGCGCGCCCGACCTCGTGATCACCGGCGTCATCGTGCTGGACCACTGGGGCGTCGTGAAGGCCGACGTCGGCGTCCGCGACGGCCGGATCGTCGCGCTGGGCAAGGCCGGCAACCCGGACACGATGGACGGCGTCCACCCGGAGCTCGTGATCGGGCCGGGCACGGAGATCATCTCGGGTAATGGGAAGATCATGACGGCCGGGGCGATCGACTGCCACGTCCACTTCATCTGCCCCCAGCAGGTCCCCGAGGCCCTGGGCGCCGGCATCACGACGCTGATCGGCGGCGGCACCGGGCCGGCCGAGGGCACCAAGGCGACGACGGTCACCCCAGGTGGCTGGAACCTGAGCCGCATGCTGTCCGCGATGGACGACTGGCCCGTCAACGTCGTTCTGCTCGGCAAGGGCAACACGACGAGCGAGGACTCGCTCTGGGAGCAGCTGCGCGCCGGGGCCGCCGCGTTCAAGCTGCACGAGGACTGGGGCACCACCCCGGCCGTCATCGACGCCTCGCTGCGGGTCGCCGACGCCGCCGGAGTCCAGGTCGCGCTGCACTCGGACACCCTCAACGAGGCCGGGTACGTCGAAAGCACGCTGGCGGCGATCGCGGGCCGGGCGATCCACGCGTACCACACCGAGGGCGCCGGCGGCGGGCACGCACCGGACATCATCACCGTCGCCGCGGCCGGCAACGTCCTGCCGTCATCGACGAACCCGACCCGGCCGCACACCGTCAACACGCTCGACGAGCACCTCGACATGCTGATGGTCTGCCATCACCTCAACCCAAGCATCCCCGAGGACCTCGCCTTCGCGGAGAGCCGGATCCGGCCGTCGACGATCGCGGCCGAGGACATCCTGCACGACCTGGGTGCCATCTCGATGATCGGCTCGGACTCGCAGGCGATGGGCCGCATCGGCGAGGTCGTGCTGCGCACCTGGCAGACCGCGCACGTCATGAAGGCGCGGCGCGGCGCGCTGCCTGGTGACGGGCGGGCGGACAACCTCCGGGCCCGGCGCTACGTCGCCAAGTACACGATCTGCCCGGCCGTCGCCCACGGCCTGGACGGCGAGATCGGCTCGGTCGAGGTCGGCAAGCTCGCCGACCTCGTGCTCTACGAGCCGGCGTTCTTCGGCGTCCGCCCGTCGCTCGTCCTCAAGGGCGGCTTCATCACCTGGGCCGCGATGGGCGACGCGAACGCCTCGATCCCGACCCCGCAGCCGATCCTGCCCCGGCCCATGTTCGGCGCCGCCCGTGGCCCGGCCGCCGCGTCGTCGCTGACGTTCGTCGCCCCGGCCGCGATCGAGGCCGGCCTGCCAGCCCGGCTGGAGCTGGCCACCCCGGTGGTCCCGGTGCTGGACGTCCGCCGCCGGGGCAAGGCCGAGCTCGTCAACAACACCGCCACCCCGGACATCCGGGTCGACCCCGACACCTTCACCGTCACCATCGACGGCGAGGCCATCGAGCCGGCCCCCGTCCGGGAACTGCCGATGGCCCAGCGCTACTTCCTGTTCTGATCCTGCTGACCGTGCCGAGCCGTGGGCGGGTCACCCGGGGTGGCTCGCCCTACGCCTTGCGGCCGATCCCGCCGGCGACCAGACGGATGCCGGCGTCGACGCGGCCTGCGAACATCGTCTCCCGCGCCACATCGCCGCGTAGCTGAGGCCGGGCGGGACCGACGCGAGGCCGCCGAAGTAGGCCGAGGTCTCGGCCCGGGACCGGAACCGGCCGGTGCCCCGGTGGGCCAGCAGCGTCTCCTCCAGCTCCGCCGTCGCCGCGCCGCGATCCAGGTAGTGGCTCAGGAACAGGTAGCTGCCACCGGCCAGGGCGTCCCTGTAGCCGGCGACGACGGCGGCCGGGTCGTCGTCGTCGCCCAGGTGGTGGACGACGCCGATCATCAGCAGGCCGACGGGCTCGTCGAGGTCGATGAAGGCGCGGACCTGCGGGCCCGCCGCCGAACCGCCTACCCATCTGGCGATCTTCGGGCGGTCCAGCGGTGGGTGACGGCCGGTGATCGCCAGATGTGCAGGGATAAATGCGACACGCTGGGCACGGAACGTCCGTTTCCCAGCCCCAACTGGCGATCATGAGGAATCTTGGCGGCGCAAGGGCGCGATGATCGCCAATTGCGCAGGGGGAACTGCGACCACGGGGCGCCAAGCACTCAGGTTTGACGCGCTGCCCAGACAACCACTCCTGGAAACCGCCGCCCGACTCAACCTGGCCACCCAACCGGCGAACGGGCGGCGACGCTCGCTAGCGGGCGGCGTTCTTGAGGAACTGCGGCCGGTAGTTGGCCGGTGGGCCACTCCAGTAGCCGCCGCGGACGTGGCGGCGGACGCCGTCGTCGTCGGTGGCCCGGGAGGCCGAGTGCCACAGGTAGCCGTCGTGCAGGATCACGTCGCCGCGCTCGGTGTAGACGGGCACCTCACCCGGGATCTTGTCGAAGCCGAGCGGCATCTCGACGGGGGGCGGCGTGTCGGTGTAGCCACCGGCCGGGCGGGCGTCGGCGGGGACCTCGACGCTGTTGACGTTGCGGTACGGCGCGGGAGTGGCCCAGTTGTTGCTGCCCGGAACGACCCGCAGGAACCCGTTGGCCGGGCTGGTGGCGTCCAGATGGAAGGTGAAGGCGAGGCCCGGCCAGATGTCGACGCTGGGCATCGCCTGCCAGTCGGAATGCCAGCCGATCCGGGTGTAGCCGGACTCCCGGCCGGGCCGGGAGTCCTGGTAGACGACGCCGGCCTGCGCCGAACCGTTAAGCCACGCGGAGTCGCCGATCAGCCTTCGGATCACCATCAGCAGTGCTGGGAGCGTCGCCGTCTCGAGCACGGCCGGAGACAGCTCCTGGACGTGCTCGACGTAGTTGACGAACTTCTCCGCCTTCTCGACGGCGTCCAGGTACTTCGTCGAGCCATACCGCTCAGGCAGCCGCCCGGCCAGCACGTCCGCCTGGACGGCGGCGCACTCCGTCTCCATCCGGGTGGTCAGCTCCTCGGGCACCAGGCCACGCAGCAGCACGTAGCCGAAGGCCCGGTAGAACTCCTCGATCTCGGCGAGCGCCGGCAGCGACGCGCCTGCGGAAGCCTCGGCCGCGGTCCAGCCCACCTCGAAGACCCCGAAAGTCGCCGGTGTCGCGAGCACGGTCGAACGCATGCGCAGCCTCCCTGCGGTCCGGCCCCGGGGTCGGCACGGGGTCTCGGTCAGCCAGGTCCCGGGCGGGCGCCACGTCCCGCGTTCGGACGACCTGCGACGACACCGTCGACGCTAGGACGCGGCCGTTACGCCCGCGTTTCCGGCCAGCGGCGCCGGCGGCTGACGTAACTGGTATCACCGCCTCGCCGGGCGGCTGTCAGTGGCGCCGGCCGCCGCGGCGCGACGAGCTGGACCCCGAGCTGCCGCTGTTCGACGACGACTTCTTGGGCATGCACTCCCACCGGTCGTGCTGGTCGTTCCACTGCACGGTGTTGCCCGCGGCGCAGGTCAGGTTCGTCGGTTTCGGCGGGTGATGCGGCCCGCAGGCGGCCAGGCCGCCGGCCGTGAGAGCGACCGCGAGCACGACGAGCGGTAGTCGCGACCAGCCCCGGGGCGACGGCCTTCCCGGCTGGGCGGACATCCTGGCGTCGTCACGCCGATCCCGGCCGTCACTGTCGTTGATCACTACCCCGGCCCTCCCGTGGTGGTGAAATGGTCGCTGTAGGACCAGGCCGGGGGCACGAGGCCGCTGCTGGACGACCGGATCACCGGTACCAGCTACTACCACCTTGCGGAAGGTCCAGGATGACGGACATGTCGGCCGCGCGACCGAGGCTGTCGGGCGGTCCGCCCGGTGGGTCAGCCGGGCGAGCGGGGGCCCGGGCGGCGCTGCTGGTGCTTGCCGACGGGCGGCTGCCCGCCGGCGGACACGCGCACTCGGGTGGCATGGAGGCCGCGGTCGTCGACGGGGGCGTCCGCGGGCTGGACGACCTGGCCGGGTTCCTGCGCGGCCGGCTCGCGACGGCGGGCCTGCTGTCCGCCGCGTTCGCCGCCGCCGCCTGCCAGATCAGCCATGGCCACGACGAGACGCGGGCTCCCGCGGCCGGCGATCTGCTCGCGGCGCTGGACGCCGAGCTCGACGCCCGGACGCCGTCCCCGGCCCAGCGCGAGGCAAGCCGGGCGCAGGGCCGGACGCTGCTGCGCGCCGGCCGCGCCGCCTGGGACCTGGCCGGCGCGGCCCTCCCGGCCGCCCCGCACCACCCGATCGCGCTGGGCGTCATCGCCGCCGCGGCGGGGCTCGAACCGGCGGACGCGGCCCTGGCCGCCGTCTACGGCGCCGTCTCGGGGCCGGCCTCGGGCGCGACCCGGCTGCTCGGCCTCGACCCGCTGGCGGTGACCGGCCTGCAGGCCCGGCTGGCCGAGGAGCTGGAACGCACCGCCACCGCCGCGACGACCGCCGCCGAGGACGCCGTCGCTTCCGGAGCCCTGGACCTGCTGCCCGCCCCGTCGGCGGTCCGTCTCGACCTGCTCGCCCAGCGCCACCGAGTCGCCCCGGTCCGGATGTTCACGTCCTGACGGCCGTCTCCAGCCGGTAGCCCATGCCGCGCACCGTCGCGATCCTGGCGGCCCCGAGCTTGCGGCGCAGGTAGCCGACGTAGACGTCGACGATGTTGCTGCCGGGATCGTAGTCGTAGCCCCAGACGGCGGACAGCAGCTGCTCGCGGGCCAGTACCTGGCCGGGGTGGCGCAGGAACGTCTCGGCCAGCACGAACTCCCGCGCCGTCAGGTCGACGACCCAGCCACCGACGTGCGCCTGACGGGTCCGCAGGTCCAGGGCGAGATCGCCGCTGCGCAGCACCCCAGTCACGCGGCTCGTCGTCGCGGCCCACCTGGTCGGGCTGGCTCAGCTCCAGGATGAGCACCGGCGCCCAGCTCCGCCTGATCACCTGCGGCGGGGCCTTCAACCACATCACCGGCCACTACGTGGACAACGTGGTCATCTTCGCCCACATCGTCTAGCACCGTGGCCGGCCAGGAGGCGAGTCATCCCTGGTGGCTGGGCGAGGACTCCGCGCCGCAGCCATCACGCATGACTCAGCGGCCGGCCCGTCACTCCCCGAGGTGGCGGCGAAGGGTGACGGCGTCGTCGGCGAGGGCCGTCACCAGGACGCCCGGGCCGGCCAGCGGGAGCACCGTTGCCCCGCCGGGAAGGCGCCCGGCGGTCGCCGGCTCGGCCGGGCTCACGGACGCGGCGACGCCCAGCCCGGGCAGGCCCAGCCCGGGCAGGCCCTGCCCGGGCTCCTGGCCGAGTCGGCCAGCGGGGGGACCCGACGCGGCGGGACTGCCGCCTGCCGGGATGCGGTGGTAGTCGGGAGGCGCGGCGATCAGCAGCGAGCCGACGGCCCGAGCCGAGCCGATCAGCGCAGCGCCGCCCAGGCCCGGAATGTCAGGGCCGAGGACGAGTTGCTGGCGCAACAGTGGGCGGTGACCAGTGCCCGCGTCCGGACCGGCCGGCCCGGAACTGACGTCGACCCGCAGGTCGGTCTCGATCTGGCCCGAAGGCTCATTGAACCGGCCCAGGACGATCTCCTCGCGCCACCGCAGCCAGCCACCCGCTCCGACGGTCGCGCGGCCGACCAAGCGGTGCCGACACCCGCGCACCGCGACCGTCGGCTCGGGCAGCAGGTCGAGGGCACCCCCGGCCGCGACGTCCGCGTGGATCTCCAGCACGGACGGCCCGGCCCCGTGCCCGGGCATCGCGAGCGTCGCCGCGACCGAGCGCAGCACCAGGCGCACGCCGGCGCCGACGCTGATGTCGAGGCGCAGCTGGTCCCCGGTCAGTGGACCCGCCGCCGCGCCGACCAGGTGCACGGTGACGGTCGGCAGCCCGGGCGGGATCAGATCCTCCAGCCGCCACGCCGCGCCGTGCCCCGCCTCCGCGCGCGACGTCTCCGGACGCGACGCGACCGGCTGCGCCACCTGCCGCATCACCAGCGGCACAGCCGAGCGCAGTTCCGAAACCCGCGCGGCGCCGTCGGAGCCGGCCTCGACCCGCACGACGGCGTGCGCCCGGACGACTGTCCGGCCACCACCAGCCGCGCCTGGGCCCGCTGGCGGCGGCTGTGAGGCCGACCCGTCGGGTGCCGTGCCAGCCGTCGGCGCCGGCCCGGCACTGGCGATCGTCGTCATCGAGCTCCCGGCCCATCGCCGAGCGCGGCCCTCACCGAGCCGCCGCCCCGGCCGCGCGGCCGGGCCTCACTGCGTGCCGGGCACGTCGAGGCCGACGGAGGCGAGCGGGGTGAGGTTGGACTCGTAGGCGCCGGCGCCGGCGGCCCGGGCCTCGACGAGCTGGCTGAAGACCCAGCGGGCGACGTCGGTCGCGGCCGGGTCCTCGACGAGGCTGGTGAACAGGACCGGGCGGCCGTCCCGCATCGCCGTCGCGTCGCGCTCCATCACCCCGAGGTCGGCGCCGACCAGCGGCGCCAGGTCGGTCTTGTTGATGACGAGCAGGTCGCTGCTGGTGACGCCGGGACCGCCCTTGCGCGGCACCTTGTCACCGCCGGCGACATCGACGACGAAGATCTGCCGGTCGATCAGGCCGTAGCTGAAGGTCGCGGTGAGGTTGTCGCCGCCGGACTCGACGAGAATCAGGTCCAGCGGGCCGAACGCGGCGTCGAGATCCTCGACGGCGTCCAGGTTGGACGTGATGTCGTCGCGGATCGCCGTGTGCGGGCAGCAGCCGGTCTCGACGGCGCGGATCCGGGCCGGGTCCAGCACGCCGGCGCGACGCAGGAAGTCGGCATCCTCGGTCGTGTAGATGTCGTTGGTGACGACGGCGAGGTCCACCTTGCCCGACAGTGCCCGGCACAGCGCGGCGACGAGCGCGGTCTTGCCGCTGCCGACCGGCCCGCCGATCCCGATCCGCAGCGCCCGGCCGGCCGGAACGGCCGCCGGAGCCGCCGGAGCGGCCGTCCGCCACGCCGCCGCCAGCCCCGGCCCGCCCGAGCCCCCGGAACCCGGGCCGCCACCGAGCAGCGAGGAACCATGCTCGTGGTGATCGTGGTCGAGGTGCACCTACGCCTCCCGGTCTCGTGTCCGTGCTGCCAGCGCCGGCCCGATCCTGGCGAGCCCGCGGCACTGCCGCCAGCCTAGGCCCCGGGGATGACACATCCGTTACTCCGACCGGGGGCGCCCGCGCGCCGGACTTGGGCGGGGCGTGGCGACCGCGACTGATCTGTGCTCGGAAGCATTCCTTCCGGTTAGTTTCGTTCGACGTACGGAACTCCCGCCCACCGCCGAAGGCTGGTCCATGACGACGTCCGCGGAACGCTCGGCCAGCCCAGGTCCGGGGCCCGAGCGCGACCCCGGGGCGCCGGTGGCGACGACGGCCTCGCAGGCCGTGGCCCGCGCGACCAGCCCGGAGTACCGGCCGATGACGCAGCGGGAGATCAGCCAGGCCGTCTGGGCGCTGGTGCTGGGCCTGTTCGCCACCATGATCGCCGGAACCGTCGTGGCGAACGCGCTGCCGCGCATCATGGCCGACCTGCACGGCAGCTCGACCGACTACACCTGGGTCGCGACGATGACGCTGCTGACGATGACGGCGACCGTGCCGCTCTGGGGCAAGCTGTCGGATCTGCTGAACCCGAAGGTCCTTCTCCTGCTCGCCCTCACGTTGTTCACCCTCGGATCGTGCCTGGCCGGCCTGTCTCATTCCCCCGCCTGGCTGATCGCCGCGCGCGGGGTCCAGGGCGTGGGCGCCGGCGGCACCAGCTCGCTGACGCAGGTGGCGATCGCGGCGATGGTCCCGGCGCGGGAACGTGCCCGTTACAACGGCTACATCGGCGCGGTGTTCGCCGTCTCGAACATCTCCGGCCCGCTGGTCGGAGGCCTGATCGTCGACACACCGGGGCTCGGCTGGCGCTGGTGCTTCTACATCTGCCTACCGGTCGCGGTGGTGGCCTTCGCGCTGCTGGTCCGCACGCTGCGGCTGCCGACCGAGCGTCGCCCGGTTCGCATCGACTACTTCGGCGCCGTCCTCATTCCCGGCGGTGTGGGCCTGCTGCTGCTGTGGCTCACGCTGGGCGGGAACCTGGTCGGCTGGCTGTCCGGTACCGGGCTGGCGCTGCTGCTCGGCGGGGTAGCCACAGTGCTGCTCGCCGTCTTCGTGGAGACCCGGGTGGCCGAGCCAATCGTGCCGCCGCGGCTGTTCCGGGACCGGACCATCGTGCTCGCGGTCATCGGCGTCGTCGCCACCGGCGCCGTGACGGTCACCGTGCCGCTCCTGTTCAGCCAGTACTT
Source organism: Pseudofrankia sp. DC12 (assembly GCF_000966285.1). Taxonomy (NCBI): domain Bacteria; kingdom Bacillati; phylum Actinomycetota; class Actinomycetes; order Frankiales; family Frankiaceae; genus Pseudofrankia; species Pseudofrankia sp. DC12. Next base: position 4,701,176 of record NZ_KQ031391.1, on the reverse strand, counting down.
CCAGCTGGGCCGCGGCGAGACGCCGACCGTCTCCGGCCTGCTGACCGCGCCGATGGTGGTCAGCTCGGCGGTCTCGGCCAACCTCGCCGGCCGGGCCATCACGCGGACGGGCCGCTGGAAAGGCATCCTCGTGGCCGGAGCGCTCTGCATCTGCGGCGGACAGCTGCTGTTCGCGACCATTCGCGCGGGTACCCCGCTCGTCGCGGTCTGCACCTATCTGGCGCTCGTCGGCGTCGGTATCGGCATGACCCAGCAGAACCTGATGGTGGCCGTGCAGAACAGCGCCGCACGCAGCGATCTCGGCGCCGCGAGCGGTGTGGTCGCCTTCTTCCGCAGCCTCGGCTCCACCGCGGGGGTCGCCGCGCTCGGGGCGTTGCTGGGCAATCTCGCCGCCAGCCGGACCGGGCATGGCCTCGTCGCCGCCGGCCTGCCCGCGAACGCCGTCGCGGACACCCACGGTGTGCCGAACCTGGCCACGCTGCCCGCGCCGGTCGCGGCCGTGGTCCGGCACGCCTACGGTGACGCGGTCGGGCACGCCTGGCTGTGCGCGGTGCCACTGGCCCTCGTCGGGCTCGTCGCCATGCTGCTGATCCGGGAGACCCGCCTCGCGACGACCAACGAGGACGTCCCCCGCGCCGCCGGCCGGCAACAGGCCGCGCCCAGCCGGTAACGGCCGCCGGCGAACCGGCGCGTTCCGGCGCGGCTGAATCAGCCCGAACGAGCGTCCCCATCGCCACGCGCCCCGCGATTCCACGTAGTGTTCCGAGCGGGTTTCAGGCGGCGACCTCAGGGGTGTTCGAGGTGAAAGCCCGACGGCCTGTGCACCATAATCGAGCTGTGACGAGTGCCCGCCAGGATCTGCGCACGGCGGACAACGCCCGAACGGGTGACCGGACGCCGGACAACCGGTCGTTGGAAACGCGAGCCGCGTTGGTAGCGGCCGCCCGCCGGCGGTTCGCGGAACAGGGATATGTGGCCACCGGTACCGAGGAGATCGTGGCCGACGCGCGTGTCACCCGCGGCGCTCTCTACCACCACTTCCGGGACAAGGCCGACCTGTTCCGCGAGGTGATGAAGGAGGTCGCGAGCGAGGTCGCGACCGCCCTGGTCAAGAGTGAGCTGGAGGCCACGATCGGTGGCGACGCCTGGACGCAGCTGCGTCGCGGCTTCCAGTCGCTGCTGGACTTCTCCACCAGAACGGATACGGACTTCCAGCGGATCGTGTTGGTCGACGGCCCGGCCGTGCTCGGCAACGACGCCTGGAACACCCTGGTCGAAAAGCACGGCTACGGTCTCCTGTCGGAATGGCTGGAGCGCGCCATAGCCGAGGAGATCATCGACCCGATTCCGGTCGCGCCACTGACCCGGCTGGTCACGGCGCTGCTCGCCGAGGCCAGCCTCTACGTCGCTCGCGCCGCCGACCCGTCACTGGCCCGCCGCGAGACCGGCGTCGTCCTGGACCGCCTCCTGTCCGGCCTGGTCCACAACTCCCGCCCAGCCCCCCAGCCCCTGTAACCGGCCACCGCCACGGCGAGCCCGTCCCGGGTTACCCAGGGCCGCGGCAAGATAACAGTCCGGATTGATCAAACTACACTTCCAGTCTGGTCGGGCCTGGAGAAGTGCTTAGAGTTGATCAGGAAACCCGGCAACCACAGGCGGTTCACGTCGCTGCCGGCCTATCCGTGCCGGCCGAATCCGACTACCTTGAGTAGTCATGCGCTGCCGAGAGCGATCTCGCCGCAGCCCTGCGGGTTACCCGGGCCGCCACCAGCCGCAGAAACAACAGCAGGCCCGCCCCCACGGGACGGGCCTGCTGTAATTCACACCCCGGGCGCGCCGCAATTCAGCCCGCCCCCGGCAAAAACGCGACCCAGAATCCAACCGGTCGGCGCGCAGCGCCCGACAAGCCCATCCGACCAAAACCGCCAGCCGGCGCGCAGCGCCCGACAGACCCAGCCCAGCCACCGGACGACCCGTCGGGCGCGAAGCGTCCGACAAACGCAACCCAGCCAGGATCCCGACACTGGACAGCGGCCAGCCCCCGATGTCCCGCCCCAGCCGACAACCAAGGCTGGGGCGGGCGCGAAGCGTCCGCACCGGTGAAGCGCCCCACCCCCACCTCACCCAGCCAGGATCCCGACACTGGACAGCGGCCAGCCCCCGATGTCCCGCCCCAGCCGACAACCAAGGCTGGGGCGGGCGCGAAGCGTCCGCACCGGTGAAGCGCTCCGCGCCCCACCTCACATGCGGACGGCGCGGATCTGCTCCTTCAGCGAGCCCATGGTGGCCAGCACGGCGGAGGTCTCGTACCCGCAGTGCGCCATGCAGTTGGCGCAGCGCGGGTCCTTGCCACGGCCGTACTTGTCCCAGTCGGTGGTCTCGGTGAGCTCCTTGTAGGAGCCGACATAGCCGTCACTCATGAGGTAGCACGGCTTCTGCCAGCCGAACAGGGAGTAGCTCGGAATACCCCAGGCGGTGCAGGCCAGCTCACGCTTGCCTTCCAGGAAGTCCAGGAAGACCGGCGAGTGGTTCAGCCGCCACTTCTTGCGCCGGCCCTCGGCGAAGACCTTGGAGAACATCTCCCGCGTCTCCTGGACGCCGAGGAAGTGCTCCTGGTCCGGCGCCTTCTCGTACGCGTAGCCCGGTGAGAGCTGGATCGCGTCGACCTTGAGATCGTCGTTCAGGAAGGTCAGGATGTCGATGACGTCCTGCGGGCTGTCGTTGTTGAAGAACGTCGAGTTGGTGCCGACCCGGAAGCCCGCGGCCTTCGCCTCCTTGAAGGCCTCGACGCACT